>JAVBRV010000110.1:0-8470 GCA_031547585.1 Victivallaceae bacterium | reverse complement strand
CGGCGAGGAGGTCAAGGAGCCGCTCGTCTACGTCTGGTCCAACCTCGACACCCACGCCAAAGACCTGCCGCTCGAAGACGAACCCCTCCTCGAATGGCTGATCGGTTGCTCGCTGTGGGGACCGAACCTGTCGATTCCGGTGCCGAAGCAAGTGATCTTCCCCAAGGAGTTCGACAACCTGATTGCTCCGGGGCGGCAGCTCGGCGTCGACCACGACCTCGGCCACGCGCTCCGCATGAATAGCCTGATGGGCGTCCTCGGCGAAGCCGCCGCTCAGATCACCGCCCTCGCCGTCCGGCAGGGGGTGGCTCCGCGCGACGTTCCCTACCGCGATTACGCCGCCACGCTGCCGCTTCATTCGGACCGGCGGCAGGAGAACGAAGCCCTTCGCAACCAGAGCCTTGAAGCGATCCGGCAGGGGCTGGATTCCGACCGCTGCGGCGAAGCCCTGTGGGCTTCGCGGAACCGGGTCCCGGCGGACCTCCTTGCCCAATGGCTGGAAGAGGCTCCCGCCGAATCCCCGCTCCGCTGTCACAGCGCCTTTGCGCTGGCCCTGCAGCGCGACAGCCGCGCGCTCCCCGAGCTCCGGCGGATGGCCGCCCTTCGCGACGAGTACCGGCCGACCCACAGCCGCAAGTACAACCATAAGCGCGGCTACGTGTCGGTCTTCTACCTCGGCTGCCTGCGCGACGCGGAGTCGATCGGGCTCCTCGGTGAAATCTTCGGGGATGATGCGGCCGACCCGAGCTTTGAATACCAGACTCACGCGCTGGGCGCGCTGCTCAAGATCGGCGACGCGCATGTGGAGCGCCGCGAAGAGATCGCCGATATCATCCGGCGGCGGATCGCCCGCGGCTGGATGGTGGCAACCAGCTTCAAGGTCACCGGGGCGATGATGAAGCGGCTGGACACCTCCTTCCGCATCGCCGTTGCCCGGAGCTTCCGGAACTGGGGTGTCGCGGGCGGCGAATCGCTGCTCGAAGGCATTGCCATGGAGTCCTTTGAAGAGGGCCTGGCCCGCCGCGAGGGGCTTCTTTGACCCGCAAGGGGGAAGTCCTGACCCACTACCTCGAATCGAAGATCGCCTGCGGGCGCTTCGGTCCGGGGGAGAAGCTGCCGTCCCTGCGGCAGTGGATGACGAAATTCAACCTGTCGATGAACACCGCCCGCCGGGCGGTGGAACAGCTGGCCGAAAAAGGGCTGGTGGAGTTCCGCCACGGCTCGGGGGTGTTCGTCGCTTTGCGCCGGGGGATGCCGCGTCCCGCGGTCATCCTGGCGGTGACCGTGCCCCTCAATGGGTATGAGCTCGACTCGGTGAGCGGACTGGCGTTGGCGGGAGTCCGCGACGCCGTTCGCGAGGCGGAGGCGGAGGTGGAGTTCCGCCATCTCGGTTTGCCGGGCGGGGATTGCTCCGACGCGGCGCTCGAGCGGTTGACCGCCGAGGCGCACGGACTCATCCTGATCGGCGGTTACGATGCCTTCCTCGAGCGTCCGCGGCTGCGGCTGGCGGCGGCGGGGGTGGGCATGCACCGGAGCTTCGAAGGGATGTTTTCACCGGTGGATCTCGATCCTTTTCGGGCGGCGGAGCTGGCGGCGGGATTTTTCCATGATTGCCCGAAGCTGGTGGTGGTCACTCATCCGCGGGCGAATATCGAGAAGCGCCTCCAGGCCTTCCTCGAACTGCGCCAAGAGGGCATCGTCGCCTTCCCGGAGCAGCGCGTCGGGGAGTTTTCACCCGATTGCGGCTACCTTTATCTCTGCGGCTCCGACGCGATGACGGAGGCGCTTGAATACGAGGCGCGCACCGGCCGGCCCCTCGCGCCCGCAACGCGTCTTCTCGCGATCGACGGCAAGCCGATGTTCCTGCGCGACCCCGGGCCGGGGTTCCCGACGGTGGCGATCAACTGGCGGCAGGCGGGCCGGGCGGCATTCGACGAATGCCTGCGCCGGATCACCTACCCCGGCACCGCCGCCCGCCGCATCTACCTCTCCCCCGAGCTATATCGTTAAGCATAGAACCGCAATTTATTCAAGTTGGGTTCAATACCTCGACCCTCCTTTGGGTCGATTTCAATGAAATTCAGTGTAGATGTTTGGCAGAGCTTTTGTCGGGTAGGGCTGTCTGTCCTCAGACAGCCGTTCTCGCTGTACGGTCTTCAGGGTATGAATTTGTGATAAAACGTATTGGGCTCTCTCTTCTCCGGCGTAGGTCGGGGGCGCGGTTTCACCCCAAAGCCCCTGCAACGTGAACGGCGCTCTGGGACAGAGCGCCCTACCCGACAAAAGCTCCGCTAAACGTTTGAAAGCGAATTCGTATAAGCTCAGGGTATCAGCTTGAAGGCCTTGACGAGATCGGCCACCTGGGCCGCGTTGATCGGCTTCATGCCGCCGAGTCCGCGGGCGGCGAGCGCCGCTTTGGCGCTGTACTCGGCCACTTCCAGCCGGTCGAAGGCCTGGAGGAGGGTGCTCCCGCTCGAAACCAGCCCGTCGTTCTCGATCAGGATCACCGGGTAGCGCGGCGACAGCTTCCCGGCCACCTTCCCCATGTCGCGGAAGTGCGCGCCGAAGGGGTAGAGCGGCACTTCGCGCAGCAGAATGTAGCTCTCGGGAATTACGCGTGGGTCGAAGGGCTCCCGCGCCGCCGCGAAGGCCATCACGTTCGGCGGCTGGGCGATAATCAGCGAATTGACTTCGGGCTGCGCGTCGAACACCGCCCGGAAGAACCAGGCCGCGCGGCTCGGTTCGCGCCCGGCCTCATAGCGTTTGCCGCGGATGAGGACGAGGTCCTCCGGCTTCAGGGTCCCCCGGTCCGCGCCGCGCGGGGTGATGAGGAAGCTCTCCTTATCCAGCCGGATGGCGAAGGTTCCCTCGGTGCTGATGAACAGCATCTGCCGGTAGGCCCGCCGGATCAGGGTCGCCATCTGGTAGCGCATTTCCAGCTCGAAAGCGGTACGCGCCTCGGGTTCGAAGGGGCGGAAGTCGGCGTTGCGGTCGATCTGGCTGAATTCGATGTCGGTCGCCGACAGGGTGCGCGGGGTTCCGAGTTGGGTCGCCTTGGCGATCAGCCGGGCGCAGAAGTCGAGCGTTTCGAAGCGCTGGAAGGCCTGGAGCAGCGTCGCCCCCGCCGTACAGGCGCCGTGGTTCTCAAGCAGAATGGTGCTGTGTCCGGCCGCGAAGGCGTCGGCGACATTCTTCCCCAGCGCCTCGCTGCCGGGGACTTCGTAGGGCGCGTAGCCGACGGTGCCGCAGATCTGGCGGGCGGTCGCGTGGATCGAGGTATCCGGAATCTTCCCCGCGATGCTGAAGGAGACCAGCGCCGGCGGATGCGCATGGAGGATGGCGCGCACGTCCGGGCGCATCCGGTAGATCGCCCGGTGGAAGGGATATTCGCTCGACGGCTTGTGCCGCCCCTCGATCGAGCCGTCCGCCCGGACGCAGATGATGTCCTCGCGGGTGAACGTGCCCTTGTCGACGCCGCCGGGACTGATCCACATATTCCCCTCGGGGTCGAGGATGGAGAGGTTCCCGCCGGAGGTGGTGGTCATGCCGTAGCCGTAGATGCGCTGCATGATGTCGACGATCTGATCGCGGGGGTGGACGAAGCCGGTGGCGTTCATAAGACATTCCTTTCTGTATGGGATATCCCGCATACTATATCACGAAAAGCCGAAAAAATCCAGTTTGTTCGGCATGATTGCAAGATTTAATGGCACGGTAATGTTCCGGCAATGTTCCGGCAATGTTCGCGGATTATATTGTAGCTTTGGAATTACGGGAGAACTGTCTCCGGATTCGTAACAAGGAATTTGCATATGAACGAAAAGCATCTCGTGGCCGGCGGAATCCGGAAAAATTCGTTTGGTTTCACCTCCTCGCGTTTCTTCAAGACCCTGGGCTGGCTCGGTGTGGCCGCCTGTTTCGCCGGGGCCATCCGGATCGCCTTCTTCCCGGTCTTCTCGCAGCTGATTCTGGGGGGAGCGAGCTTCTTCTTCGTCATGCTCGGGCTGGTGCTTTCGGTGCTGACTCTGGGGTATTTCCTTCTGCAGAGCATTCTCGCCTTCTGCTACCGGCAGGCCCCGACCCTCTCCGATGAGGAGCTGCCCCGCTGTACTGTTATTGTACCTGCCTATAATGAAGGCAGTTATGTCGCAACCACGTTGCGCAGCGTCCTCTCCGGCGACTATCCGGCCGATAAATTGGAAGTGATCGCCATTAACGACGGCAGCCAGGACGACACCTGGGATTGGATCCGCCTCGCCGCCGAAGAGGCCAACGGGCGCATCATTCCGATTAACCTCGTTAAGAACGGCGGCAAACGCCATGCGCTGTACCGCGGCTTCCAGATGGCCACCGGCGATATCGTGGTCACCATCGACAGCGATTCGGAGATCCTGCCGGACGCCCTCCGCAAAATCGCCTCCCCCTTCGCCGATGCGAAGGTCGGCGCCGTCGCCGGGAACATCCGCGTCAGCAATCTTGACGGCGGCATTATTCCCAAGATGCTCGACGTCGCGTTTGCTTTCGGTTTCGAATTCATGCGCTGCGCCCAGAGCGTGGTGCACTCCGTCCTCTGCACGCCGGGCGCGCTCAGCGCCTACCGGCTCGAGGCGATCCTGCCGATCAACGAAGAGTGGGTCAACCAGACCTTCCTCGGCCGTCCTTCGGGCATCGGCGAAGACCGCGCCCTCTCCAGCATGATTATCCGTGACGGCTGGTACGTCACCTACCAGAACGACGCCATCGCCCTCACCAAAATGCCGTTGGTCTACCGGACGCTCTGCAAGATGCTGATCCGCTGGTGCCGCAGCGACGTGCGTGAAAACTTCCTGATGCTGGGGTACTCCTTCGGCCGGTTGATGCGTCCGAATTTCTGCTGGCTGGTCCTGGTGATCAACCTGGTGTTCCAGAGCGTGGCCATTCTGCTGCCGTTGCTCTTCCTGCCGATGCTGGTTCTCGGCATCCTGACCCAGCCGGTGGTCTGCATCGGGTACACCTTGATCTGCACGACGCTCTGGTCGTCGATTCCGGCGCTCATCTACGGGCGGCGCTACTCCTGGAGCGAAGCGATCTGGTCGTATGCATTCGGGCTCTACTCGATCCCCCTGCTCTCCTGGATCAGCGTCTACTCCTTCATCACCATGAAGAACTCCAAGTGGCTCACCCGCGGCCTCCCCGCCGGAACCGCGCCGAAAGCCGAAGTGGCTTCCGACGGCCTGATGGCCGGCCGCCTGTAAAAAACGCCGATTTCCTCAGCGCCGCCTCTTGATCGATAAGAGGCGGCGCTGTTTTTTGAAGTAATTGATGTTTGGCAGAACCATTGGGTAGGGCTGCCTGTCCCCAGGCAGCCGTTCTCGTCGCAAGCTCTATGGAGGATGAATTGGCCGTAAAACGTGTGGGCTCTTCATTCTCCGGCGCAAGCCAAGAGCGCGGTTTTACCCTGAAGACCAGACAACGAGAACGGCGCTCTGGGGACAGAGCGCCCTACCAGGGAGGCCGACTTTCTATTTCAGGCGGTAGAGGGCGAAGTCGAAGGCGGCTCGGGAACGGAGCCGCAGGCGTCCATTCTCCACGGCGGACTCCATTTCACCCATCACCCGTTCGGCGGCGGTGAAGCCGGGGGGCAGCGCGAACATCTGCTCCGTCATGGCGGCGTTGTGGCGGTAAACTGCGAAGTAGCCGCCGCTCCCGGCGGGGTGAATCGCCGCCAGCGCGTTCCACTTGCCCTCTTCCGGGAACTCGCCCACGGGGTAGGCGAGGCAGTCGGCGATGGCTTCGCGATGCGCTTCGAAGCGGTCGAAAAAGCTCCGGGTCGCCGCCAGGCGCTCCGGCGAGAGCTCGGCGAGACTGCCCCAGTAGAGCGGATTGGCGAAAGCGGCCGTGCCCAGCACGTAGTCGACCGGATACTCCGGGAGCTGCGGCATGACCTCCAGTTCCAGCTTGCGGGCCGGGGCATATTTCAGGGTGTTCACCAGGTTTCCGAGGGAGATCGCGGGGCGGTACCAGCGGTGGTCCTTGAGCCGCCGCCCCCGGTTTTCGAGGAAGAGCCGCCCGAAGTCGAGGCCGAAGTCGAGGCCCGGGCGGTTGTTGCGGGTGACGTCCATTGAAATCAGGAGGCCGGGAACCGCCCGCTTGATCCGGTCGAGGAAGGCGCGGTACTTCTCGTAGTGGATGTGCGCATCCCCCCGCAGCGTGTCGAACACAGTCAGCTGGTAGAGGTCGAACTTGAAGCGCTTGATGCCGCATTCGCGGTAGAAGCCTTCGATCCGCCCGGCGATATGGTTGAAATAGCGCTCGTCGCAAAGATCCATGGCGTGGTAGCCGCCCTCTTTGGTCGGGTTGAATTCGGCGGGGCGGAAGTCATGGGTGCGGGCCGCCTGGTTCCAGGCGTTCCCGCCAAGCATGGTGTCGGAGCATTCGGCCCCGTCCCACTCCTTCGCCTGCGGCAGCGAGGCATCGAGGCCGAGGGGATTCATCCAGAGGCCGAGGTTGATGCCGAGTTCGGCGGCGCGGCGCGACAGGGGGGCGAAGCCCTCCGGGAACTTTTTGCGGTCGATCTCGCCCATGAAGGGGGCGAACCAGCCGTCGTCGATATAGAGATTGCGCACCCCCGCCCGGGCGGCGGCTTCAATTTCAAGGGCGATCTTGGCGGCGTCCACCTCCTGGTGGAAGGCGGGCCAGGAGTTGGCGAGGAACTCCACCTCGTTTTTGCGGTCGCAGCGGTAACGCGCGCGCTGGTAGCGGTGGATTCCCGTCAGCGACGCGGGGTCTTCGAGGAGGCCGATCACCACGCCGTCGGCGCGGCGCTCCTCGCCGGGACGCAGCCGGTCGAAGCCGAGGCCGACCAGCGAAACCGCCTTGCCGTCCACGGTGAAATCGTAGTCGCCCTTGATGGCGCGCCCGTCCGGAATCGGCCCCTCCTTATAGAAGAAGAGTCCGCCGCCGGTGAGAAAGGAGGCGCGGTTCTTGCCTTTGGCGGGGGATTCCAGAAGCCGCCGGTTCGACTGGTCGGTACAGCCGAAGAAATCGACCGCCGTCAGGAGAGCCGCCGTCGCGAGCGTGCCCGAAGCCAACTCCGAATAATACAGCCCCGCCAGCTCCGTAGTCGCGGAGAGTGTGTCGAACCAGCGCACGGCGGGGGCGTCGTCATAGAGCGACAACCGGCGGGTCAGCGTCAATTCGCCCCCCGGAACCGGCAATCGGTAGGTGAAGGAGAGCTCCACCCCTTCGCCCTCATAGAAGGGATCGGGAGTTGCGGTCGTCAGCGCTTCCAGGCGGATTCCGGGGGCGGCGTCGAGGTCGATCACCTGCCGGTCGAAGGCGAGAAGCTGGCCGCCGCCGGTGAAGAGCATCCGGCCATCCCGGCGGTCAGTCAGGGACTCCAGCCGGAAAAAGGGTTCGAGGCGGAGTTCCGCTGTAAGATAGGCGTTTTCGAGGCGCCCGTGGTCGCCGTTACGGGTGAAGGTGGCTTTCATAAGGGGGCTGCTCCTGTTGATTGACGTATGACAAGGGAAACCGGGAAATCGGTTCTACTCTGGATGGGGAGGCCCGACTCGACCCGGTCGATCAGGGCGCGGGCAGCGGCGGCGGCGATGCCTTCGAGGTCGAAATGCAGCGCGGTGAAGCCGTCGTCGAGGTAGTCGAAAAGGTCATCGTCGATCCGGCTGACGATGCTGAGCTGTTCCGGGCTGTGGAGGCGGTAGAGGGCGAGCTCGCGCCGCACGCCGAGGCAGGTCTGCGGATTGGTGATGAGCGCGGTGGGCCGCCCGGCTTCGGGCAGAGCGAAGTAGTCCGCCATGAAGATGCGGCCCGAAGAAAAGTCGCAGCGTTCGTCGGGCGTGCTGAAACGGACGGCCTCCGCCGGCAGCGGCTCCGCCGACAGTCGGCGGTAGGTCTCGTCGCTGGCGGGGGTGCCGGTATCCTGAAGCGCGATGCGGCGGTGGCCGAGGCGGGCGAGATACTCCACCGCCTGGCGGAGCCCCGAGACGATGGCCGGGCTGAAAATGGGCAGGTCAAAGGGCGGCGCGCTCATCAGCCCGATTTGGATCGCCGGGAGGTTCAGCGCGCGAAAGCGCTCCACGGCGGCAGCGGGGATCGACCCCGCCAGCAGCAGCCCATCCACGCAGCGTTCGGCGCCGCCGCCGGGCAGCGCCAGCTCCTCCACCTCATCGGCATGGCACGAGAAGGGAATGAGGTTGTACCCCCGCTCCCGGCAGGCCCGGAGCGCGCCGTTGAGTTCGGCGGCGTAGACCACGTTCCGCCACTGCCCCTCGGCGGTCGCGGGGATCGCGAGCCCGATGGTGTGGTTCCGCCGGGTCACCAGCGCCCGGGCGGCGGCGTTCGGGCGGTAGCCGAGGGTCCGGGCGGTCGTCAGAATCCGTTCGCGGGTGGCGGCGCTGAATTTGGCCGCGCCGGGATGGCGGTTCAAAACCAGCGAGGCGGTGGTCCGGTTGACCCCCGCCGCGGCGGCGAC
>JAVBRV010000049.1:0-28766 GCA_031547585.1 Victivallaceae bacterium | reverse complement strand
AAGCTGATCGGCATCGTTTATGCGCCCATGACGCTCTTCCTCTTTATGTTTATGGGAATGCTGCTGATCCTGTTTCAATACTCTTTTGTCTTATCGAAGAATCAGGAGCGCATCAGCCGCCTGGCTCAGGAGATCGCCCTGCTGCGGCAGGAATTGGAAAAATTACGGAAAGAGAAATGAAGTTTTCGATCATAACTCCGGTTTACAACGGTGAAGTTTTTTTGCGGCGTACCATGGATTCCATTCATTCCCAGAAGGGGAATTTTGAATTGGAGCATATCGTCTGCGACGGTCAGTCCACCGATGGGACGCTGGAAATTCTGAAGGAGTACCCCGCCGCGCAAGTGATTTCGCGTAAAGACGGCGGCCCCTTTAATGCGATCAACTACGGCATGGGGATGGCCACGGGGGAGATCGGCGCCTGGCTGAATGCCGATGATGTTTACCTGCCCGGGACGCTGGCGGCGGTGGCGGATTATTTTGAGAAGCACCCCGAATGCCAATGGCTGTACGGGAATTGCCCGATCGTGGATAAAGACGACCGCGAAGTCCGCAAGCCGATTACGCTGTACAAGGAGCTGATCGGGGGGATATACAGTCGCAACATGCTGCTGTGCGAGAATTTCATCAACCAGCCGGCGACCTTCTGGCGGATGGATCTCTGGCGCAAAGTCGGCGGCCTGAAATCCGCCTACAAGGCCGCCTGGGATTATGAATTGTGGCTGAAAATGTCGGCCCTGGCGCCGGCCCGGCATTTTCGCCGGGATCTGGCCGCGTTTCGCCGTCATGACGGCTCGATCAGCGAGAATTTTTTCGAAAAGCAGTTTACCGAAGAGCTGGCGATCTGCAAGGAATACGGCAATGCGCTGCATTACGGAGTGCACGCTTTCAACCGTTGGAAAATCATTACCGCTTACAGGTTGCTTTCGTGACGGAATCTCCATTCAAAACGTTTCTGCGCGGCAGCGCGATCTCTCTGTTTGGAACGGGAATTCTCGGCGTTTTGAACTATTTTATCCGGCGGACGCTGAGCATTGAGCTCACCGAGGCGGAATACGGCGTCTTTTACAGTACGCTGGCCTTGCTGTCGATGATCTACGGCTACGGCGACCTTGGAATCGCCCAATCGGGGACCGCGCTGATTGCGAAAAATTCCGGGACGCCGCGGCAGAACGATTTTTTCGGCGCAGTCTTCTTTCTGAAAATCGGTTTCGGCTTTGTCGCTTTCGTCGGGGTATGCTGCTTCTCCCCCTTCCTGGCGGAGCATTATCTGAAAGGCGCCGTGCCGCTGATTCTTATCTTTATGGCGGCAGTCAGCTTCTGGGAGATGTTTCCATCCGCTTTCCGCACGTTGTGGGATGGCTTGAAGATGTTCTGGACGTTTCGTATTTTTCAAATCGCCCTCAGCCTGCTGATCTTGACCGGCATGCTGATTTTTGTCCGCCGGTTTCACCTGGCGGGCGCGATCGGGGTCTACCTGGTTTCGACCATGGTGATCGCCGTTTTGCTGGTCGGTTACAGCCTGTTTTCCCGGACGGTGAACTGGCGTTTCCGGCTGACCCGGGATATCTGGAAGGAGTTGTTTCAGCTCAGCGGCTGGCTGGCGGTTTCCAGTGCGCTGTTGGCTTCGCTGCCGCAGCTGTCGACGGTCATGCTGACCAGCCTGAAGGGGGTAAACAGCGCGGCGGCCTACAATATCGCCTTGCCGGTGATGCAGATTCTGCAGTCGGTTATGATTTTTCCCGCCGTGTTCCTGCCGGTGGCGATCGGGATGAGCCGGCAGCGTAATTTTGTCGGACTGCGCCATTTCACTCTTTGCGGAATCGGGGCGGCGTTGCTGGCTTTGCCGGTGACGTTCATCTTCTTTTCCTGGGCGGGAGAGTGGCTGATTGTTTTTCTGTTTGACGGCAAGTACCGTTTTGTCGCACCCGCGCTGCCCTGGCTCTGCGCCAGTCTGGTGTTTTCCACGCTCGGGCAGTTTCTGGTTCAGGCGCTGGTGTGTCTGGGGCGTACGAGAATTATCGCCTCCATTGCCATCTGTTGTTTTTTGTGTAACATCATATTGAATTGGCTGCTGATCTGGAAGTTTGATTTTGTCGGAGCGGCCGAAGCGACCTTTGTCAGTTATTTTATTTTTGCGTTGCTGTGCGTGGTTTTCCTGATCGCGGTATTGCAGAAAAACATTGCGGAAAAGGAGAAAGAGGAAAGTGCAAGGTAAGACTGAGCGGATCATAGGCAATGGCGTGGCGCTGCGATTCGCCGGAGATATCCCCTGCTTCGCACGCCGGTATCTCAATGCTTTCGGCCGTGCTTCAGACGGGCGGGAAGCGGCCTGTTCACTGGAGGTGTCGGCCGGATTTTCCGGGCGGGTTCCCCAAGGGAAAGTCGTGCGCCTCGATCTCTGCCGCATGAGCGAGGATTTTCTGGAGTGGAAAGCGCAATACAAATTCGCCTATTGGAAATACCGGCTGTATAAACGGTCGGAAAATGATTATTCGCTGGAGATCGAGGGCGACTTCTTTTCGCAGTGGGCGTGGCCGTTCCGCACGGTCGGCCCCATTCTGCGTTTATTGCAGGGACGTGAGGGAAGTTTCGGCTTTCATGCCGCCGGATTCTATAACGGTCACTCCGCAACCTTGCTTTTTGCCCCGAGCGGAACCGGCAAAACCTTGACCACGCTGCATTACCTCTGCGGCGGCGGCAAGATGTACAACGATGATACCGTACGCTGGGAAAACGGGAAATTGCAGCCGTCGCTTACCGGTTTATCCTTCTGGGAACACCGTTATCGCCATACCCCGGAAGTGTTGCCGGAAAACCTGCCGGCGTTTTCCGCCGGGTTCAAGCGCAGGCAGATTCTTTGCCGCTTTTTCAATGCCTTGTCATTCGGTTATTTATCGCTGGGCGCCCGTTTGCCGGTGAAGGAGCTGTGGCCGGGGAGCGAACCGCCGGAAGCTCCGGTCGGCAAGATTGTGGCGTTGCGCAAAGGGGAAGAATTTCGCAGGCTGGAGAACTTTGACAAACAGACCTTTTTCCATCGTCTGTATGGCGATTTCGAGTTCCAAAATCTGCCGCTGCTTCGCATTGCGGAGCTGGAGACGCTCACGGGGTATTCTCTCTTAGGGGCGAACCGTTATCTTGCGGAGGTCCGGCGGATTATCGATGAAGAGCTTCTGCCGCTGCCGTTCTCCGCTTTCGAGGTGCCGGCCCGTTACTCCAAAGCCCTTTTCGAATCCCTGAAAAAGGAGATCGAATGAAGATACAATATTTTAATATCCATGATATGATCGGGGTGGAATGGCACAACCCGCTCTTCTCCGTGGTGCCGGATTTCGCTCAGAAATTTCACTATTTCCGGGTCGCCGGTGCTCCGGAGTCCTGCCCGGTACAGATCGAAATCCACTCGGGGGAGCCGCCCCGGGGAATGTTCGACGATCTGATGCATGTCTCCGAACGCTTTTCCATCGGCCGGAACGGTTTTTCCTGCGGGCATCAGCATGGGCGAATGCGCTGGCGCTCGTGGGTGACTGGATTGGATACCGCGCGGGTGCGGCTCTGGTACGACTTCCCCTGGTATTTGCGGCTGCAATGGCCGTGGCCGTGCTTTCCGGATTATATGATCGGCTTTCAGGTCATTCAGCCGATTATCGAATACAAATTGCAGGAGCAGGGTGCGATCGTGATGCATGCCGGCGCTTTCGAACGCAACGGCGAAGTGTGCCTGCTGAGCGGACGCGGCGGAGTCCACAAAACGACCTATATCATGCACGCCTTGCAGAACGGAGGGCGCTATTTCGCGGACGATCTGGTCATCCTGAAGGACCGGAAACTCTATGCGTATCCGCTCTTGGATACTTTTTTCGATTATTTCTATCTCTATGAAACCAGCGAAAAGGTCAACCGGAAGTCGATGCTCGGCGCTTTCTTTCATATCCGGCGCGGCAGGCCGATCTCTTTCCCGGTCGCGCCGCCGCAAAAGGCGGATAAAGTGTTTCTATTGCTGGGCAGCGATGCCGAGAATTCCGAGCTTGCGGAGAACCAGAACGATACCGAAGCTGAGTTCATCGACCGGATGCTCGCCGTGGATAAGCTTGAACGGCTTTCCCTGGTCGATGAAGAGGAAGTAACCGGCCGGTTCATGCTCCAGTTCAATCAGGTTTTCGGCAACGACTGCTGGAACGCTTTCTGGCGGCGCCACCGCGAACTGATGGTTGCCAATTTGAGCGGGCTTCCGATGAAAATAATGTATTCCGGCAAAAAATCCAATCTGGAAATCATGTAACGGGGCAATGGAGATCGAATGAATAGTACAGAATTTCGCCGCCAGGTCTGTTATCCGGTCTATGTGCGGTTGAAACGGCTGGTGAACAGCCCGCTTCATTTGCCGTTGACCCTTCCGCCGGATGAAGCCAACCGGATGATTTATGAGGGACTCACCGGCCCCTCTCCCCTGATGGTCGGCCGTTTCGGCAGTGTGGAGTTGTGTACGCTGATTGCCTATTTGAATGCCATGGAGCTGAATCGTGTTCAGCAGTTGCTTCGGCGTTTTCGCTTCGAGCCGATCGGGTTTACGCCGAAAATCCGTTATATGAGCTGTAACAATGCCGGCTTTTTTCCGCCTGACGCCGAACACCTGAAAGGTTTTTGCGAGTTGATGTTTGCGGATATGAAAGAGGTGGATATCCTGGGATGCTGGCGGCCGGAAGAGCTGCGGGTGCGGAAATATCTGCCCGCGAATCTGCAGACCACGAAGCTCGGCAGCCTGGAGCCGTTTACATTCAAATCGCCATGGAGCGCGGCGTTGGCGGGGAAAAAGGTATTGGTGATTCACCCTTTTAAAAAATCGATTCTGCGGCAGTACGAACGCCGGGAAAAGCTCTTTGCCAACCCGGAGATTTTGCCGGATTTCGACTTGCGGGTCATTGCCGCCGTACAATCCATGGGGGGTGTTTCCACCTATAAAGATTGGTTTGAGGCTTTGGATTCGATGAAACAGGAGATCGACCAAACCGATTACGATATCGCCTTGATCGGCGCCGGCGCCTAGGGCTTCCCCTTGGCGGCTCATGTGAAGCGGCAGGGTAAAAAGGCGGTCCATTGGGGGGGCTCTTTGCAGCTGCTGTTCGGTATTTATGGGAATCGCTGGATCAATTCACCTTTGATCAACGAATATTGGGTGCGTCCCTTGCCCGAGGAGGCCCCGGGAAATTCGGATAAAGTCGAAAATAAATGTTATTGGTGAGAATCGCCTTCCTTATTTTTTAACGGAGTTTTACTGATGAAATATGCACCCATAGCGTTATTTGTCTACAAGCGGCTTGATTACCTGACGTTGACGTGGGAGGCTTTGAAAAAAAATGTCGGCGCCTCGGAAAGCCAGGTTTTTGTTTTTTCCGACGGTCCCAAAAACGCAAACGATGCGGAACAAGTGCAGAGGGTTCGGGATTATCTGCATGCCAATCAGGATGGATTTCGGTCGGTTACTTTTTATGAACAGCCGGCAAACCGCGGATTGGCCGGGTCGATTGCTGCGGGCGTCACCCGGTTGTGCGACGAATTCGGCCGGGTGATCGTGGTGGAGGACGATATTGTGACTGCGCCTTATTTCCTGCAGTTCATGAATGAAGGGCTCGATTTTTTTGAGAACGATCTTCAGGTCGCCACGATTGCCGGTTATATTCCGCCGCTGGATATCCCGCCGGAAAGCCGGCCGGAATTCTTCTTCATGAACGGCATCGATTGCTGGGGGTGGGCTACCTGGAAGAACCGCTGGGTCGATTTTATTGCGGATCCGAAAGCCCTGCGCCGGGAGATAGCCCGAAAACAGTTGCGAAAGGTATTGGATGAACGAAGGGTATATCCGGTCACGAACTGGCGAATGCTGAAACTGGTCGAGAAACGTAAAATTTCCTCCTGGGCCGTTCCCTGGCAGGGCAGTATGGTTTTAGCGGGCAGGCTCTCCTGCTTCCCAGGCCAGACTCTGGTGAATAATATCGGCGGGACCAATGGCACAAACTGTAACTATGTCGATGGGAAAAGTTTGAACGACGCTCTGCATATGCAGCCGATTTCATACTCTTCTTTGCCGATTGTTCCCGATAAAAAACTGATTGCCGCTTACAGGCGTTATTCCCGGAGGCTCCGATTGGATTTGATCATCGGGCACCTGCGTCATTTGCTTCTGCGCAAAGGCTGATATACACGCACTGGAGGTCAGGCGGAGGTTTTCAGCAGCCGTGCGTAGGCGTCGAGGGTTTCTTTGGTTGTCTTTTCCCACGAGAATAATTGATTGCGTTGTTTACCGGCTTTGATCATCTCTTTTCGTTTTTCCGGATCGTAAATGACCGAGGCGATGGTCTGCGCCATATCCCCGCTATCCAGAGGGTCGAAGTATACTCCGGCCTCGCCGCCGACCTCCGGAAGACTGCTGGTGTTGCTCAATATCGCCGGGGTCCCGGCGTGGAACGCCTCCAGCACCGGGAGGCCGAAGCCCTCGTACAGGGAGGGGAAAACCAAGGCGCCCGCCCCATTGTATATATGCCATAAGTCGTTGCTGCCGGCGGTGTATTGTCTGAACCGGGAGGTGATTCCCAACGCATCGAGATAAGAGGTTTCTTCCGGCGAAAACGGGGCGCCCCCGATGCAAACGGCAAATAATTCCGAATCTTTTTTCATCAGCAGCGCCGCGGCTTCCGCAAAACGTTTGAAGTTCTTGTAATGGTTGCGGGTCCCCACATATAAGAGATATTTGCCCGGCAGATTCAAACTGCATTCGGTTGGCGGTTGAATCAGGGAATTGGCGTGATGAATCACCTTTATCTTGTCGGGAGCGATGCCGTATAGCCGGACGATGTCTTTTTTGGTATTTTTGGAGACGGCGATGATTAAACCGGCTTTTTGGGCCAGCTCTCGTTTTTTACGTATCCATCTGGATGAAATCAGTTTGCCGTAGAGTCCCCCGGTAAAATATTGCGGGTATAATTCGGGGATCATATCATGAATCGTAATGACGAAAGGTTTGGGGAAGGTATGATCGAGCATCGGATAAAACGTCAGGTGCACCAGATCGAAATCAGCTTTCCGCAGCAAGCGGCGGAAATAAGACTCGTTTCTTCCATACTTCCGAATCAATCCGGGGAACGAAGGGGGCCGTTTTGATGACTCAAGGTGCAGTTTTTGGGCAATTCCCAGCTCATGCAGATATTGATTGTCCGATACCTTGAGAGCCAGTTGGTAATCATGTTGGGCTGCGATCAGTTCGGCAAAATACCGGGATATCCCCCCGTAACTCTGGAAAGTGAAAATTTCATGATCGTATAATACTCTCATATTCTCCACCCGGTTTTGTTGGCCCTGCTTTTTATTATACTATTATTTGGGGTATAATACAAGCCGGAAACCATCATTTTTTTGGATGGAATGGATTTTTTTATCAGTTGCGGGCGAAGAGGAGCCGGGCGGCGGCGAGCCCGAGGGCGACGCCGAGAAGGCTGAGCGCGGTGTTGAGGAGGATGTTGAGGACCCCGAGCCCGTAGCGGGCGCTGTCGAAGAGCTTCAGCGTCTCCAGACTGAAGGCCGAAAAGGTGCTGAGTCCACCCAGGAACCCCGTTGCCCAGAAGAGCTTCGCCCGCGGCGAAATGGCTCCGGTATGGAGTTCGAGGCCGAGAAGGAAGCCGATCAAAAGGCCTGCCGCCGCGTTGACCGCCAGCGTCGCCGCCGGGAAAGGGTGATCCAGCCGCGCAAACCCCTGGTTGACGGCGTAGCGCAGACAGGCGCCGATGAAACCGCCGATGCCGACGAAAAGAAAATTCATGAGATGTCCCTGATTATATTGTACAGAATATACCTCCCGGCCTCCGGAAAAACAAGTTATTTCGATCTTTATTTGCCTTGTCGTGAAATTGTGTAGTCAAGGATGATTTTGTGTCATTGACTTCCCGCCCCTTTTGTGTCATAATTAAAGCAGGTTCCAATTTTTGACGACAAAGGAAAAAAAACATGCTCAACACCGGTTCAACTTATAAGCATACGATTCAGGCTGAAGTACTTGCTCCCACCGATGTGGTGGTCGCCGGCGGCGGCACCGCCGGCGTGGTCGCCGCCCTCGCCGCCGCCCGGAACGGCGCCCGGGTGACCCTGGTGGAAAATCGCGGTTCGCTGGGCGGAATGCTCACCGACGGCAACGCCGGCATCACCATGTTCACCAAGTTCTCCGGCCGCCCCGAGGAGCACGCCGCCGACCAGGAGCTGCTGCGCGAGAATCCCGATGAACTCCACATCGCCGGCGGCATCCCGATGGAGATGGTGAAACGGCTGATCGACGCGAAGCTCGCCCTCGGCAACGTCGGCACCGTCGGCAGCTACGTCTTCACCTCGCCGGAGGATTTTAAACGGGTGCTGTTCGAAATGATGGCTGAGGCGGGCGTCCAGCTCCGGCTTCACTCGCTCCTCACCGGCGTGATCAAGAGTGGCGACCGGGTCGAGGGCGTGGTGCTGGAGTCGAAGTCCGGCTGCCAGATCCTCCCCGCGACCGTCTTCATCGACGCCACCGGCGACGGCGACCTCTCCGTCCGCGCCGGAGCCGCCTATACCGTCGGCGTCACCGAGCACGACCTCTGCGCCGCCGCCGCGACCATCGGCGAGATGCATCCGATGGGCGTGATGTTCCGGGTCGGCAACGTCGATCTCGAACGCCTCTTCACCTGGCTCGGCGAGCATCGCGAACACTACCAGAAGCAGCCCTTCGCCCGCTTCACCTACGAGGAGGCGCTGGAGTACTTCCGGCGGGGCGACATGGCCACCATCGACGTGATCCGCGAGAACGAGGTCCCCCGCCGCTTCCAGGTCTACAACCTGCCGACCCCCGGCGTGGTCACTCTCTGCTGCCCCAGCGTCAAGAATTTCGACGGCTGCAAGGTCGAAGACCTCACCCGGGCCGAGGAGCTGATCTCCGCCATGCTCGGCCGCTGGATGGAGAGCATCCGCACCGTTCCCGGCTTCGAAAACAGCTATCTCGCCCAGGTTCCCGAGATGGGTGTCCGCGAAACCCGCCATATCGAGGGCGACTACCGGATGAGCCTCGAAGACATCTACCACCAGAAGAGCTTCGACGACTGCATCGGTTTCGGTTCGCACCCCATCGACACCCGGCCGCGCCCCGAATGGCTCAACGACCCCGAGACGGCGTATCCGCCGCGCTGGTTCTTCCAGATTCCCCTGCGGGCGCTGCTGGTGAAGGGGGTGGAGAACCTGCTGGTTACCGGGCGCTGCCTCTCGGCCACCCACGAGGCGTTCGGCTGCATCCGTCCGACCGTCCAGTGTATGATTACCGGCGAAGCCGCCGGAACCGCCGCCGCGCTCGCCGTGAAGGCGGAGAAAAAGCTGCGTGAACTGGCCCCCGCCGAGGTGCGCGCCGCGCTTCTCGCCGCGGGCGTGAAATGCTAGGAAAAATCATGGGAAACGGACTGTACGGCGACGGCATCCGGGACGACGCGCCCGCCATTCAGCGGCTGCTCGACTCCGGTTTGAGCTGCGTCTACCTGCCGCCGCCCGCAGTCCATTACCGGATCGAACGCCCGCTGGTGATTCACTCCGGCCAGGAGCTGCGGCTTGACCGTTTCACCGTGATCCGTCTTGCCCCCAAGGCCGATTGCGTGATGATCACCAACGACGATCACGACGGCGGCAACGCCGATATCGCCGTTACGGGCGGCGTCTGGGATATGGATAATACCGCCCAGTCGCCGAATCCGCTCTTGAAGCATCTCTTCAGTAAGACGCCGTACCATCCGGAGCTTTACCTCGGGATTCTGATGCGCTTCGTCAACGTCCAGCGCTTCACCCTGCGTTCGCTGACCCTGCGCAACCCCGTGACCTTCAGCGCGCAATTCGCGAAGCTCAGGCACTTCACCATGGACGACATCACCTTCGAGCAGACTACCTGGAACCCGTCGCCCAACAATATGGATGGGCTCCACTTCGACGGCGGCTGCCGGTTCGGTCGCCTGACCAACCTTCAGGGGACCACCCACGACGACCTCGTCGCCCTGAACGCGGACGATTGCGAGATCGAGTCGCCCTGCTTCGGCCCCATCGAGGATATCGAGATCGACGGCATCTTCACCGAGGGCTGTCACTCCGGCGTGCGGCTGCTGTCGGCGGGGTCGCCGGTCCGGCGGATCACCATCCGCAACGTCTTCGGCACCTTCTACCGCTACGCGATCGGCTTCACCCAGCACGCCCCCATCGACGGCGGCCGGGGCGTTTTTGGCGCGATTACGCTGGAGAATCTTCAAATCGCCAAGGCCCCCGGTCCCACCGCCACCCGGACCCAGCCGCCGCCCTTTCCCCTCATCTTCTTCGAGGACAAGCTCGACGTCGGCAGCCTCTCGATCAAAGGGTTTTACCGGCGGGAGGAGGCGATTCCCCTCCCGGCCCTCCTCATCCAGCGCGGCGTCCGGATCGATTCGCTGCGGATCGAGGACGCCGGTTCCTCCTCCACCCTCCCCGAATTCACCGACTTTCTGGTCAACGCCGGGGAGATCGGCCGCCTCTGCCTCCGGGACGTCGAACTTTCGACGCCGGGGGCTCTCGTGATTAATGCCGGGAGCATCGGCGAAGTGTATCAGGAAAATTGCCGGGCCGAGGAGTCGCCGGTGCGCCTGGGGAAGTGCCGCCGCTTCCCCGGTTTTCTCGCGGCGAACTTTCTTGAGGACGACCGGGTGGAAACGCGGCTCTTGACATCCCCCATGGAGGCTCCGGCGCGGAAGATGCTGACGGTTCCCGGCCGGGACGAGGTGGAGGGGATGGAGTTCCGGGCGGAAGTTGACCGGGAAAAGCTCTACTTCCATTTCGCGCCGGTTACGGAGGCCCTCGACCTCATTCTCGATGCCGAGCCCGAGGTGCTGCCCTGGTGCGATGGGCTGGACTTCGCCTCCCGCATCTCCGTTGCCCCCGATGCGGCCAAATGCGTGGTCTACAGCCGGAACCTCCCCGGGCTCACCCCCGACAGCGTCGAACTCACCCGTAACGGCGGTGAACTCCGGCTCTCCATTCCGCGCTCGGCGCTGCCCTGCCGCCGGGGACTCCTCGGTTTCAACTTCGCGCTGAAGAGCGGCGCTTTCTGGAACAATCCCAACCGCGACGGCATGATCGACCGCTCAAAGCTCGGCTTGCTTTGCTTACCTATCAACAAGGAGAAAGAATGAAAAGGAAGACCATTTTCACCCTCATTGAACTCCTCGTCGTAATCGCGATTATTGCGATTCTCGCCGCGATTCTGCTGCCCGCCCTCAATAAGGCGCGCGAGCGAGGCAAATCCGCCACCTGCCTCAACAACCTGAAGCAGCAGGGGATGGCCTGCTCCATGTATGTCGATGCCAACCGCGGCATTTTCCCCCAGAACGCCAACAACTGGGGGTCTTCCCCGGCATTTTCCTTTCAGGATTGCTTCGCCATGGCCCTGCGGAATTATGCCAAGACCAACTCCAGCCTAGAGATGAAGCTCTTTCACTGCCCGTCCCATTTGGTCGATGATATTCGGAATTCATACGGTTACAACAGTTATCTCAACAACTTCAAGCGGGAAAGGATCAAGACACCGAGCCTGTATTGCCTGGTGATCGACCGGGTGGAGACCAATCCGTCAGGCGCAACGCTGGTCAACTCGCTCGAAGGAATCGGCTTCCGGCATCTCGGCGCGGCCAACCTCGTTTATATCGATGGACATGTCGGCTCCGTTCGGCCGAACCAGCCCATCTATGGGAGCCTTCCCAATCTCTGGCGGCGCACCAATGCGGCGGGTGGCATATTTTAAAGGAATTTCAAATGAAAAAGTATCTATCCATTGCCGCTCTCGCCGCAGCCCTGCTCGGCCAAGCCGAAACCATAACCTACACGCCGGGCGATACCTGGAAGGCGATCGAGTGGAAGCCCTTCTCCATCGTTCCCGGCAGCGCGCTTGACTTCTCCCCCCTCGCACCGGAACTGGAGCCTTTGACTCTGCAAGGTGAAGGCTTCTTTACCGAAAAGGGGGAGCAGCGCTTCCTGAACGGCGTCAACATCACGCACAGTCTGGCGCTGCTGGAAAAAGAGGAGAGCGAAAAGCTGGCCCGTCTCCTCGCCGCCGCCGGCTTCAACGCCGTGCGCTTCCACCTCTATTCGGATTTTATCGGCCAGAAGGATCCTGGCGACACCGACTGGGCTTCCGGACGCAGCTCCGCGAAGCTCGACCCCGAGAAGCTCGATAAGTTCCATTACCTCCTCGGCTGCCTCAAGAAGAACGGCATTTATTTCACCATGCCCATCGCCACCTGGGGTTATCTGAAGCCCGGCGTGATCGGCGACATTCCGGAATACCGGGAGGAAAAGCTCCGCATCGAAGTGAGCGCGCTCTACCCCATCTCCGAAGACGCGATGAAGTACGTCTGTGACTTCGCCCGCAACCTCCTCGGCTCCGTCAACCCCTACACCGGGCTGCGGACCATCGACGACCCGGCCCTCATCACCATCGAGACCGCCAACGAGAACTCCCCCTTCGCCGTCATGGAGCACCGCCCCAAGCTGATCGAAGTCTACCGGCGGCTCTGCGGCGAAGAGCTGAAAGGGGCGTCGAAGGAGGACGTGGAGAAGGCGTTGCCCGAATTCATCCTCCGCAAGCATGAGGAGGGTTTCCTCCGCTTCAAGCAGTACCTCCGCGAACTCGGGGCCAAACAGCCCATCACCGATATGAGCTTTCGCGACAACATGGTCTACGCCCTCTGGCGCGCCGACCCGGCGGTCGATTACGTCGATAACCACGGGTACTTCGACCTCTATAAAAGGCTGCCCGGCATGAAGGCTCCCGAGTACACCATCCGCGGGCTCAACCCCTTGCAGAAAGAGCGCTGGGGCGTCAACGCCCGGACTGGTTCCGGCCGAATCCTGGGGAAACCCTACTTCGTCGGCGAATACAACTCCGGCTACCCTTCCCCCTACTGGAACTACATGCCGCCGTCGATGGCCGCCTGGGCGCTGTCGCAGAACTGGTCGGCGATCTTCCTCTACGCCCTCAGTGCCTCCGCCGCCAACACCTTCAAAACCGATATGACGCCGGCCAACTACGTGCAGAGCTTCAACCCGATGACCCTCTACGCCACCCGCATGAACGCCATGCTGCTGCTGCGCCGTGAGATCAAACCGTTCGCCGTCACCATCCCCATGGTGCTGACGCCGGACTACCTTAAAAAGCAGCTCGACCTGAAGGCGGGCGGCCGCTATCCGGCCTCCTACCGCGATCTGGCGCCGCGTTGCCGGGTAGGCACGGTCATCTGGCGGCCGGGAGTCGATCTCGGCGCGTATCCGGCGGTGGTGATCCCCGCCGACATGCCGGTCCCCGCCGGAATGACGGCGAAGCGGATCGTCAAGGCAAATGACGACCTCCTCGCCAACCTCGCCGACCTGCTGCCGGGGCAGACCACCGACCGTACCATCGGCGTCAACGGCCAGATGGAGATCGACTCCGCCGCCGGAACCTCCACGATCACGACGCCGAAAAGCGAATGCCTGATGCTGCCGGCGGAAGCCGGGCGTTATACCGGGAAATCCTTCAGCGTCAACTCGGCGAAGGGAGGCGTCGCCACCTGCTTCGCGGGCAGCCTCGACGGTCGGGAACTGGCCGATTCCGGTCACCTGATCGCCTTCTATCTGACGGACTTGCGCAACTCCGGGTGCGTCCTTGACTACAACGCCGACGGACTCACCTATGTGCGAAAGCTGGGGGCGGCCCCCTTCCTGCTGCGTCAGGGGGAAGCGGAGTTTTCCCTGCGTTCGAAGCGCCCCGGCGTTCCCAAAGTCTGGGCACTGAAGCAGGACGGCACCCGCGGCGGCGAAATCAAAGCCGCGAAAATGCCGGACGGCTTCTCCTTCAAGGCGACGGCGGTGACTGCCCCCGATGCCTTCTTCGCCTTTGAGATCCATTGGGATTAATGTCAATAAAGGAGCCGGGATAATGAAAAAGAAGACTATTTTTACCCTCATTGAACTCCTCGTCGTAATCGCCATCATCGCGATTCTTGCCGCGATTCTGTTGCCCGCTCTGAACCAGGCGCGCGAGCGGGGGAAAGCCATCAAATGCATCAGCAGCTTGAAGCAGCAGGGGACGGCCCTCTCCATGTATGTGGACGCCAACCGGGGCATTTTCCCCCAGAACGCCAAAAACTGGGGGGATGACGGTTTCATCTACCAGGATTGCGCGGGGTCGATGATGAAGGGCGGCTACAAGATAGGCGACTGCATCCGGATGCCGGTTTTCTATTGTCCCTCTTTCAGCACCGCCACCACTACGGAGGTGATCTATTCGCACGGCTACAACGACCTTCTCAACAATTTCAAGCGCGAGCGGATCAAGACGCCGAGCCGGCACAGCATGATTATCGACCGCCTGGAAACCTATGGTTCCAAAACCAATGTCAGGGCTATCGAAGGAGTCGGTTTCCGGCATATGGGCGGGGCCAATCTCGTTTATATCGACGGGCATACCGGGACGGTTCGCCCCAACATGCCGATCTATGAAAAGACAACCCCCACATTCCCCAGTCTCTGGCGCCGGACGGCTTCAACGGCAGGAACGTTTTAACCTTCTAAACAGGAAAGAATAAGATCATGAAAAAATATGCCGCCGCCGCTCTCCTTGCCGCCGCCCTGTGCGGAGGGGCGGAGACCGTCACCTATACGCCGGACGATACCTGGAAGGCCATCGAGTGGAAGCCTTTGACTCTCGTTTCAGGCAGTGCGCTCGACTTCTCGCGCTTCGCCCCCGCGGTGGAACCGCTGACCCTGAAAGGCGAAGGCTTCTATACCCCCAAAGGGGAGCAGCGCCGCTTGAACGGCGTCGGCGTCACCCACGGTCTCACGCTGCTGGAAAAGGAGGAGAGCGAAAAGCTCGCCAAGCTGATCGCCGCCAGCGGCTTCAACGCCGTGCGCTTCCACCTCTACCCGGACTTCATCGGCCAGAAGGATCCCGATGACCGCGACTGGACCAGCGGCCGCAGCTCCGCCAAGCTCGACCCCGACAAGCTCGATAAGTTCCACTACCTTCTCGCCTGCCTCAAAAAGGAGGGCATCTATTTCACCATGCCCATCGCCTCCTGGGGCTACCTGAAACCGGGCGTGGTCAAGGATATTCCGGAATACCGCGAGGAGAAGATCCGCATCGAGGTGAGCGCGCTCTACCCCATCTCCGAAGATGCGATGAAGTACGTCTGCGACTTCGCCCGCAACCTCTTCGGCAGCGTCAACCCCTATACCGGTATTCGCGTCATCGACGACCCGGCTCTCATCAGCCTCGAGAGCGCCAACGAGAACTCCCCCTACGCCGTCATCGAGCACCGGCCCAAGATGGCCGAAGTCTACCGCCGGCTCTGCGGCGAAGCGATGAAGGGCGCGTCGAAGGCGGAGGTGGAGAAGGCGCTTCCCCGCTTCATCCTTGACAAGCACGAGGCGGGCTTCCTCCGCTTCAAAGCCTTCCTGACGAAGGAGCTGGGCTGCAAAAAGCCGATGACCGACATGGGCTTCCGCGACAACATGATTTATGCCGAGTGGCGCGCCAACCCCGCGCTCGATTACGTCGACATCCACGGCTACTTCGACCTCTACAAGCGTCCGGCGGGCATGAAGCCGCCGCAGTACACCATTCGCGGCATCAATCCCCTGAAGGAGCGCTGGGCGACCACCGCCCGCACCGCCGTCGGCCGGATTCCCGGCAAGCCCTTCTTTGCCGGCGAGTACAACAGCAACTACCCCAACCCCTTCTGGGCGCATATGCCGCCGTCGGAAGCCGCCTGGGCGCTGTCGCAGAACTGGACGGCCATCTTCCTCTACGGGCTCCCCGCCACCAGCGCGATGGTGTTCAAAACCGACATGACCCCCGCCAACTACATCCAGAGCTTCAACCCGATGATCCTCTACGCCGCCCGGATCGGCGGCATGATGATGCAGCGCAATGAGATCAAACCCTTTGCGCTCACCATCCCCATCGTCCTGACGCCGGAATACCTCGACGGGCAGCTGACCTTGAAGGGCGGTCAGGCCTATCCCGCGGCCTACCGCGATCTAGCCATGCGCTGCCGGGTCGGCTCGATCATCTGGCGGCCGGGCGTCGATCTTGGCGCGTATCCGGCGGTGGTGATCCCCGCGGACATGACGCCCCCCGCCGGAATGAAGGCGAAGCGGATTGTCAAGGCAGACGACCACCTGCTCGCCAACCTCGCCGACCTGCTGCCGGGCCAGAGCGCCGACCGGGCCATTGGCGTCAACGGCCAGATGGAGACCGATTCCGCCGTCAAAATCACCCGTCTCGCCACGCCGAAGAGCGAATGCCTGATGATTCCGGTGGAAGCCGGGCGCTATACCGGCAAATCCTTCACCGTCGACTCGCCGAAGGGCGGCAGCGCCACCTGTTTCATGGGCAGCCTCGACGACCGCGACCTGATCGAGTCCGGCCGGTTGATCGCCTTCTACCTGACTGACTTGCGCAACTCGGGGTGCGTCCTCGAATTCAACGACGACGGGCTCACTTATTTGCGGGAGCTGGGGACTTCGCCCTTCCTCCTCCGCCAGGGCGAAGCGGAGTTCACCCTGCGCTCGAAGCGTCCCGGCGTCCCCAAGGTCTGGGCGCTGAAGCAGGACGGCCGCCGCGGCGGCGAAATCAAAGCCGCGAAAACGGCGGAAGGCTTCTCCTTCAAGGCGGCGGCGGTGACCGCGCCGGATACCTTCTTCGCCTTTGAAATCTGTTGGGAGTAGATGATGATGAAGTGCTTGTACAATCATGAGATGCTGATCAATTTCACCACACAGACGCCGTACCAGAGCTACGAACGCCCGGTGGCGGAAGCCCAGTTCACCGGTTATATCGAAGAGCTGGCCGATACCGACGTCGACGCCGTCGCCTGCTGCCCGACCGCCTGGCGGCTGCCGGTCTATCGTTCGCAGGTCAATCCGGTCTGGGAGACCCGGGGGCGGGAGTGGGTGGAGCCGCTCCCCGAAGCCGACTGGAAGTACTTCGACAAGGTTTTCGCCCGCGTCCGCCGCTGGATGCTGGCCGACGACTACCGCGACGCCGTCGCCATCACCCTCGAAGCGACCCGGAAGATCGGCCGGGAGTTCCTTCTGAGCTACCGCATGAACGACAATCACTACACCCATTACAACGGCGAACGGGTCCCCCCGACCCTTGACCCCCTCTGGTGCGACCACCCCGAATGGCGGATCCCGGCGATGAACGGCGTCCGTTCGGCGATGAACTATCTGGAGGAGGGGGTGCGTGACTGGTACTACCGCATCCTCGAAGAATTGATCGAAATGTACGACGCCGACGGCCTGGAGCTCGATTTCATGCGCGCCCCCGACCTCTTCCCGCCGGGGAAAACGGCGGAGGGAACGCCGGTCCTGACCGAATTCGTCGGCTCCATCCGGGCCATGCTCGACCGCTTCGGCAAAGAGCGCGGGCGGCATCTCAAGCTCGGCGTCCGCATCCCCTGGACGCCCGAACGCGCGCTGGCGGCGGGCTTCGATCTCGTTCGCTGGCAGAACGCCGGATGGCTTGACTTCATCAACGTCTCCACCCACTTCCGCACCACGGCGGAGGCCGATATGCGCGGCTTCCGCCGGGCGCTGCCGGGGGCGCACCTGTTGGGGGAACTCCACTTCTGCAGCGGCGCCGCGCACGGCCCGGTTTCCGGCATCGGCGGCACCCGCAAGACCACCCGCGAGATCTACCGGACGACCGCCGGGAGCTATCTGGAGCAGGGGGCCGACGGCGTCAGCCTCTTCAACTTCTGCTACGTGCGCGACCACCATTTCAACGACCCCCGGCTCCGCTGCTACATCACCCCGGAGCCGCCCTTCGACGTGCTGAAGGGCATCACCGACCGCGCCTTCCTTGCCGGGCAGCCGCGCCACTACAACTGGTGCGGCGGCTTCGGGCAGCTCCCCCGGGAGTTCCCCGCGCCGAAGGCGGCGGATTTCTCGCTCTATCTCGCCGATACGGAGTTCGGCGACGCGGTGCTGCGGCTCCAGTTCGAGAACCCCGGCATCTTCCCGGACGCGGTGGCGGCGGAGTGGAACGGCACGCCCGTCGCCATGATTCCCGGTTCGGGCGAGCTGTCGACCCCCGAGGATAACGAAGGGCAGGCCAACCCGTTGGAGCTCTTCTTCTTCCGGGTGCCGAAGGAGCTCTTGAAGCATGGCGAAAATAACTTCCGCCTTTTCGTCTCGCCCTTCGCCGAATTCTTCCTCGCCGGGGTGCGCAAAAACCGTCTGACCGGCATCGAGCTGGCTTTCGAAAAGGGCAAATAACCGTATGAACCCCAAGTGGATCTGGTATCCCGAGCAGCGTTCGCTGCCCAACACCTTCGTCTTTTTCCGCCGGGAGTTCGACTATGAGGGCGGTCCGGCCACGGGAACCCTTGCCGCCGACAGCCGTTACCGGCTCTACGTCAACGGCGTCGAAGTACAGCGCGGCCCCGCGCCCTTCGATCCGCGCTATCAGGAACTGGAGGAATTCGACCTTGCTCCTCATCTCGTGCCGGGACGCAACGTCATCGGCGTTCTGGTGATGAGCTTCGGCCACGCCGGGGACGGCACCTACATCCCCGGCTCCCCCGGGCTGCGCTTTGAGTCGCCCGATCTTGGCCTTGTCAGCGATTCCGGCTGGCGCTGTCTCCGCGCCCGCTGCTGGGCCCCCGGCGGCCCCCGGCGCTCCTACCTGCGGGCCTTTCAGGAGGTCTTCGACGCCCGGCTCTACCCCGACGACTGGGGGCTCCCCGGTTTCGACGATTCGGGCTGGCGTCCGGCGTTGGAGCTGGATGCCTCCGCCGACCGTCCGCTGATCGGCGGGCCCGTCATCAACACCATGGCGGGGCTTGGGTCGCGTTCGGAGCATCTCGACTGCCGCTTTCGTTACCGGACAATTCCGCATTTGAAGTGCGAATGGCTGCCGGCCAGCCGCTTCCTCGCCTCTGGAATGATCGACTGGCTGGTGCCCCCGGAGGAGTATCTCGAAGCCTATACGCTGGATGGAGTTAAGGAGCGAATCGATAAACGGGAATCCGCCCCCGCCGTCTTTCCCCTGGAATTGCTGCCGGAGCCGGGTTCCTCGGCGGCGGCCCTCTTCGAGCTGCCGTACGAAATCACCGGCCACCCCCGGATCGTCGTCGAAGCCGAAGCCGGAACCATCGTCGAACTCTTCTTCGACGAAACCCGAGGGCAGGGGGTCCTGCCGAACGAAAAGCAGTGGAAGGGGCAGTTCGTCCGGCTGATCTGCCGGGAGGGGGTCAACGACTTCGCCGCCTTCGACTGGGAGGCGGTGAAGTTCCTCACCGTCGCCGTGCGCGGCACCAACCGGCCGGTCCGGATTCTCGAACTGGGCGCGGAGCGGCTGCTCTACCCCTTCCTTCATGAGGCGAAGTTCTCCGCCGACCCCGCGCTGGAACGGGTGTATCGGGGTGCCGTCAACACCCTCCGCAACATCAGTTTGGAGGCGATTATCGACAACGCCGCCCGCGAACGCCAGCAGTACGCCGGGGAGGTCACTCTGAACGCCCTGCCGCACTACCTCGCCTTCGGGGAGTTCCGGCTGGCCCGGCGGGTGTTGCAGACCCTCGCCGACGGGCAGCATCCCGACGGCTGGTTCTTCGACTGCTACCCCTGTATCGACCGCATGGAGCGGCAGTGGCAGAATGCGCTCGGTCTTTTCCGCTGGGGTTCGCTGGTCGATCACGCGCTGGCTTTACTGTTTCATATTCACAGCTATACGCTCTTCAGCGGCGACTTTTCGCTGGCGGCGGAGCTGAAGGAGAAAGTGTTGCGCTTCGACCGCTGGCTCGAAAGCATGCGGCAGCGCTTCGGCGGCCTCCTCCCCACCACTGAAGAGGGGCCGATCAGCGTCTGGATGGATACCAAGGGCTACCTCCGCCAGCGGCATAAGGAGGCGGCGCTCAATATCTATCTCTATGGAGCCGTCGCGGTGGCGCTGAAGGGGATCTATGAATTCCTCGACCTCCCCCTTGAAGCCGCCTCCTGCGAGCGGCGCGGCGCCGAGCTGAAGGAGCTGGTGCTGAATCGCTTCGGCGCTGCCGACGGAACCATCGTCGACAACCTGCCCTGGCTGGCGGAAGAGGGAAACCTTCGCCGCCACGACCGCACCCTCTCGATGGCTCTCCTCTGGGGCGTTTACCGGGAGGAGTCCGGGCGGGAAAGGATGGTGGAGCTTTTGAAGCATCCTCCGGCCGATCAGGGGTTTTCGCACCCCCCGAACGCCTACTGGCGCTTCCGGGCGCTGGATGAGTTTGGCGGCAAGGAGTACATCCTTCGCGAACTCCGCGAGCGCTGGGCGGGCATGACCTCGCTCACCGAAAACGGCACCTTCAGCGAGCAGTGGCCGGAAGAGATGGGTCCGAACAGCGCCTGGTGCCAGTGCGCCTCCTCGGGGCCCCTTTATGCCTTCTATCAGGCGATGTTGGGGGTGACCCCCCTCGCGCCCGGTTTCGCCCTTTACCGCCTCCGCCCCTATCTGGGGGAGGGGGAGTATTCCGGCCTCTGCTACCTGGCGGATGAGTGCGTGGAAGTCTCCTGGCGTCAAGGCGTTCTGGAGCTGCGGCTGCCCCCGGGGAAGACCGCCGTCATCGAACTCCCGCACCCCCTGCGGAGGGCGAAGCTGAATGGCGCGGACGCCCCCGATTGGCGCGGGAAACGCGAGTTACGCTTCACCTCCGACAGCGAAGCCGTGTTATTGACGATTCAATAGGCGGTAAAGGGCGGGGGAGACCCCCCGGTACTTCCGGAAGGTGCGGCAGAAGTAGGTGACGTTGTCGACGCCGAGACTGGCGGCGATGTCTTTCACCTGCCGATTGGTGTTGTCGAGCAGGTTGCAGGCGAGAAAGATCTTGCGGTCCCAGATGATCTGCCCCAAGGTGCGCCCATGGTGCTTCTTCATCACCTCGTTGAGGCGGTTCAGGCTGAGCCCGAGGTGGCGGCTGATCTCCGCCGGGGTCAGCGGGCGGTAGGAGTTGTCGTTGACGAAGAAGATCACCGCGTCCACCAGGTTGCGGGGACTGCCGCCGCGCAGGAGTTGCGGCGGCGGCGTCGGCAGCCGCCGGGTTCCGGAGGGGCGCGGCAGGATGGCGTTGAAGAGCTCCACATAGGCGTCATGGGTGAGGCAGCGGATCTTCTCCTCCAGATAGTCGGGGTTCCGGCGGACCGCCCCGAGGATCCGCTCGACGATATCGCCGAGTTCGCTGAAACCCGGAATTTGAAAGCGGTGCCGTTCCGCGGCGGCGTGAAGCCGTTCCAGCCGGAGCTGCGAGCCTTCCCCCTGCGAAGAGATGTAGAGCATGAAGCCGAATACTTGCGTGTCCCGCCCCGTCACCTCCCAGCTGTGTTCGAGCCCCGGCGGGACGAGCACGGCGTCGCCCTGTTTGACGCGGTGCTCCACCCCCCGGATGCGGTAGACCATCTCTCCGGCGAGGAGGTAGGAGTATTCGAAGGTGCGGTGGTTGTGCCGCGGATTCGACTCGTTCGAAGAGGGCTGATCGACATGAATCAGGTGCGGCTGAATCAGGTAGCTGTCGATGGAGAACAGCTCCTTGTACGCCGAGAGGGCGTTGAGTACGGTATTTAACTGATTGCATTCATCGGGCGTCATGACCAGGCTCCTTCCTCCAAATATACGCCGGGAATCGGGAATTGAAAGCCGATATCTCTTTTTTTACCTTTTTTTCACGAAATCACGCCCTCCGGCTATTGACATTTTAAGGAAGTTGTGTCATAATATTGTCAACCGGTTTGATTAACTGTTAGCCAAGGTCGCAGCATGATGAAAAAAGTAACCATTCAGGATGTCGCCGATTACCTGGATGTGTCGAAAAGCGCGGTATCGCATGCACTTTCCGGGAGAAGGCGGATCAGCCCCGAGCTTTCCCGGCGGGTTCACGAGGCGATCGACGTACTCGGCTACAAGCCGAATTTTGCCGCCCAGGTGCTCAGTCGTCAGTCAACCCGTTTGATCGGGGTGACGCTCAATGACTTCACCAGCCCCCATACCATCGGCCTTCTCGATCACATCTCGCGGGAGCTGAAGAGCTCCGGCTACTCCCTGACGCTCTGCATGTGCACTTCGCTGGAGAAGGAGGAGGGGGTGGAGCTCCTCGGCCGAATCTCCAACGGCATGGTCGACGCCATCATCAATATGCTGCCGCAGCTGTCGGTCGACGAGGCGGTCTGTGCCGCCAAGGGGACGCCCGTCCTCACCTACCTCCGCCACGAGGTGTCGCCGATCACCCTCGATTTCGCCGCCGGAACCCGGCAGGCCCTCAACTGCTTCTTTGAATTCGGCCACCGCCGGATCGGCATTATCGGCACCTTCGCCCGCAACTACGGCGGCGAAGACCCCTGCCTCCAGGCCTACCGCGAATTCATGACCGAGCATAAGCTCTACGACCCCAATCTCATCGTTTCCGGCGACGGCACCACCGCCTGCGGTCATCGGGCCGCCGAAGTACTGGTTCCGCAGGGAGTTACCGCTATTTTTGCCGGCAACGACGTAATGGCCTCGGGCATCCTGCAGTGGGCGCACGCCCGCCGGATGACGCTGCCCGCCGAGCTCTCGGTGATCGGCTGCGACAACAGCAATCTCGCCACGGCGACCTGGCCCGCCCTCACCAGCCTCTACTTCTTCGTGCCGCAGATCGCCCGCCATACCGCGCAAGTTTTGCTCGCAATGATCCGGGGGGAGGGGGAGAAGCTCCCCCCCGTCAACATCATACCGCAACTGGTTATCCGCGATTCCGTCGGACCGCGTACCACCTTCTAACTGGAGAATCGAATGAGAAGATATTTTACCCTGATTGAGCTCCTGGTCGTGATTGCGATTATCGCCATCCTGGCGGCCATCCTTCTCCCCGCCCTCAACAAGGCCCGGAGCAAGGCGAAGGAGAGCACCTGTACCAACCAGCTGAAGCAGATCGGCATGGCTTACGCGCTGGCGGCCAACGACTACCGGGGGTGCATCCCCAACCAGATCCAGATCCACGGCACCTACGCGCCCGGCGGCGCCTGGACTTCCTCCTACGGTTGGCCGGTCCGGTATCTCTTCATCGCCGGCACCTCGGCCGACTACTGCATGACCGGCCAGGTGAGGCTCTGGTACAAACGTTATCTCACCGACGCCCGGATGTACTTCTGCCCGCTGGACGACGCCGATCTGAAGCGGAAGAACTGGGACCCGGTCGTCACCGGCGAACCCGGCGGCGCCTTCACCTTCAACGCTTCCAGCACTGCCTATGTCGGCAGCTACTTCCAGCGCGGCCGCGAAGGGCGCTTCTTCCTCGGCGGCGCCCCTGCGGTAACCATGCTTCAGACCAAGCTGGAGAAGCTGCGCACCACGAAGGAGGATTACCTCCTCTTCTGCCGTTCGCATGTGGGCAACCGGCCCACCTCCATGCCCCAGGATTTCATGATCCTCCGCCCCGAAGGGCAGGTGGTTAAAGAGAGAATGTTACAGGGAAAGTTGGGACTATAATATGAATAAAGGTGCAATTCTGATGGCTACACTGCTTGCCGCCCTTCCGCTCGCCGCCGAGAATAACCCGGTGGTGGCGCAGGGGGCCGATTATCCGTGCGTCCGGGCCGCCGCGCCCGTGAAGCTCGAAGGGAAGCTGGAGAACTGGCGGAAGCTCGGCGCGCAGTCGCTCTTCCTCTCCGGCTTCAACCACGCGGTCATGCCCGACTGGCAGGGGCCGGAGGACGTCGCCGTCACCGTCTGGCTGCTTCATGACGAAGGCAACCTCTACTTCGCCTCGCTGGTGCGCGACCGCCACCCCTACCGGCAGGAGAAATCGGCGGCGCTCTATCGCGGTTCCGGCTTTCAGCTCGCCTTCGACCCCCTTGACGACACCCTGCTCCCCGGCTACGACGGCAACGACATCGAAATCGGTCTGGGGATGTTGGCCGGCGGCCGCGCGGCCGCCCATTGCTGGTCGGGCGGCGAAGCGTTGCAGCCCGGCGAATTGAAAGAGGTCGAAGTCCGGGTGACGGAGCTGGGGGACAATCAGTTCTTCTACGAGGCCCGGATCCCCTGGCAGGCGCTCGCGCCCTTCGACCCGGCCAACCGGAACAGCTTCGGCTTCAACGTTCTCTACAATGCCAACAAGAACGGCGAACGCCGGGGTTGGCTGCATTGGACCCCGGGCATCGGCGAAGAGAAGCTCGCCTTCCTCTTCCGCAACGTCCGGCTCTGCGCCGCCGGGGAGGGCGGGGCGGAAGCCCTCGTCACCACTGACCGCCGCCAGTACCAGAGCGGCGACGCGGCGAAGATCATCGCCTACCTCCCGACCCTGAAGGCAGGAGAGGGGCAGGTGATGATGACGGTCACCGATGCCGAGGGGAAATCGGTCCATCGCGAGGAGCGGCGCTTTCAGGCCGAACCCGGCGGCAGCGAAGTGGTCATTCCTTATGAAATCGGCCGGTTGCGCGGCGCGGGGCTGGCGGTGGCGCTTTCCGCCTCCTGGCCCGGCGGCGGGGCGGAGCTCCGGACCGAAATCCTCAATCTGTCGATCCCCATGCTCCAGGCCCGCTCGGCGGAGCTGGCCGCCCGGATTCAAGAGCTGCGCGGGGCTTTGAAAGCGGCGGAGGTCCCGGTCGATTACCCCCTGGTGGCCGCCGCTGTGGCCGAGGCGACCTTGCGCCACCGCGACGCCGACCTCGCCAAACCGGAACGGGTCGCCCAGTTCGCCCTTCTGCCCCGGATTCACCGGCAGTTTCTCGAACTCGACGCCATGCTGACCCGGGCCGGGAAGGAGCTGGAGTCGCTGCAAAAAGGTGAACTCCCCCGGCGGCCGGTGCCGAAACCGGCGATGGCGAACCTGACCATCCGCGAGGGAGCTTTCTACTCCGGCGACCAGCCGGTGATCCTGATCGGACCGCATGGCTGGTGGCAGGTTTACCCCGATATCGACCTCATCTCTGAAATCGGCTTCAACCTGATCGGCGGCACCCTGATCGCCGGCGACGCCACCCCTGCGCCGGGGAAAACGCGGCTGGATTACGGGCGAACCATCGTCAAACACCTGAAAACCATGCGTAAGTACAACATCGCCTACGACTTCCTCATCTCGCCGCATCCTCTCCCCAAGGGGTGGACGGAGGCGCATCCGGAGATGAAGGAGTATCCCGCCAGCGGCTGGATCAACAGTTCCTTATACATCGACGCCACCCGCCGGATGGTCGACGAGATGTGGAAGGTATTGATCCCGATGACGGCGGCGGAGCCGAACCTCGTCAGCTTCAACCTGGTGAACGAGTGGAGCTTCGGCGACGGCATCAGGCACTTCCACCCGAAGCTGGTCGCCCGCTTCCGGGAGGCGATGGCGAAGAAGTACGGCGAGATCGCCGCCCTCAACCGGAAGTGGCGCTCGAACTACGCCTCCTTCGACGAGCTCGACCCCGCCAAGCTGAAGCGCGGCGCCCCCGGCGCTTTCTACGACTGGGAGGCGTTCCGCCACGCCGAGGGGCTGGAGAACGTCGAATTCCTCCGCGCCTCCACCCGGCGCTACACCGCCGATAAACCGCTCCAGATCAAGACCATCGCGGTCACCGACATCAGCGGCGAAAGCTACACCCCGGTCGGCGTCGAGCGGGAGGAGCGCGGCGAATTGATGGATCTCGCCGGTTCCGACTGCGCCTCCACGCTTCACCTCGACTACTACCGCTCGCTGGTTCCCGACAAACCGGCGACCGACACGGAGTTCCACGTTTCGGCCAACACCACCCCCGAGGAGATCGTCGCCGACAACTGGAGCGCGATCCTTCACGGCGAGGGAATGCGCCAGTATTTCGCCTGGTCGACCTCCTATTCGGCCGAAAACCTGGCGGCGGGCGCGGTGCTGCATATTCCGGCGGCGCTGGAGGCGCTGGGGCGCTCGACGCTGGACATCCGGCGGCTGGTCCCCGAGATTGTGCTCTTCCAGCAGGCGATTCCCCGCGCCGAGGTCGGCATTCTCTACTCGCCCGCTTCGAAGTACTGCGACCCCGCCTGGCCCGCCCGGCTCCGCCAGTGCCACGCGCTGCTCTCCAACCAGGATGCCCAGATCCGTTTCGTCAGCGAACGTCAGCTGGCGGCGGGGAAAACGGGGGAGCTGAAGGTGATCGTGATTCCCGGCGGGCGCTATCTCTTGCCGGAAACCGTCGCTGCTCTCAATCAATTCATCGCCGCCGGGAATCGGGTCTACCGGGTGAACGGGGCCGCGACGCTCGACCCCTACGGCGACCCATTGTCGGAATTGCGCGGCGCGCGCTCCATCGAGCTCACCCCGGAATCCCTGGCCGGAATCTGGGAGACGGTCAAGCGCCCGCTTCGGCTGGAGGAGGGGAGCGGCAGCATCGAGCTGCGCTTTGTTCAATCCGGCAACCGCACCCTCTTCTACCTGATCAACTACGGCGCGCCGGCCAAGGTCCAGCCGGTGCTGAACGGGCGTAAGCTCGCCGGAGCCATGGAGTTGATCGCCGGGGAGAAGGTCGCCTTCCCCCTGGAGCTGCCGAACCGCAAACCCTTGATGTTCGAGGTGAAACCATGAGAAAATGTCTGCTGCTCCTGCTGTTTGCCCTCTCGCTGCCGCTGGCCGCCGAGGAGTTCAGCTGGAAGGGGAAGGGCGATGCCTTCACCCGCGACAAGACCGGCATCTACCTCTGGTGGCAGCCCGGTTTGCAGCCGAACCCGGGCACCTGGCGGCTTACCGGCCGCCTGCGGGCGGCGAAGGAGATGCGCTTCACGGTCGGCGCCCATGACGCCGTCAGCGGCAAAAAGATCTGGAGTGGCGGCGCGACCGTCGGCACGGAGTACGGCGAGGTCGACTTCGGGGTGTTCACCTACGACGGCAGCTACCTTCTCCGTTTCGCCGACTGGAACGAGCCCGGCTTTTATCTGGAGTCCTTCAAGCTGACGCCGGTTGAAGTTCCGGAGCTGCCGGAGGAGCGCCGGGCGAACGCGGACAGCCTCGCCGGCTGGCTGCCGATGCGGCACACCCGGATCACCCTCGATGAAGCGGTGAAAAAAGAGGGCAAAGCCTCCCTCCAAATCGGGGTGAAAGGGGCGGAGAAATCGCCCTGGTACGACCTCGGCGTCAGCCGCCGGATGCCGGTGAAGGAGCTGAAGATGCTCTCCTTCTGGCTGCGCTGGGAGGGCGCTCCCTCCCGGCTCTGGGTCAACCTCGTCACCGCCACCGGCAGCGCGGTGGCGACCGTGGACGTGAACCAGTTCGGTCTCCAACCCGGCGAGTGGAAGCTGATCGAAATCCCGGCGCAGTCCTTCCACTTCAAGCCGCCCAGGAGTGTGGTGAAGGAGGTCCGCGCTATCTCGATCAGCCCTGAACCCGCCGCGGAAGCCCTCTTCCGGATCGACGACCTCCTGATCGAATGAAAGATTATACTTCGGTGCCGAGTACTTCCCGGCAGGCTTCGATTACGGTTTTGACGGCGAGGTTGCGCAAATCGGCTTCCGGGCAGAGGAGGTCGCGGCGCTTGGCGGCGGGAGCCGGAACCCGCCAACGCGCATAGCTGTCCGCGCGGTAAAATACCACCGCCGGGCAACCGACGGCCGAAGCCAGGTGCGCCGGGCCGGAATCCGCCCCGACATACACGGCCGACTCTTTGAGGAGCCAGGCCGATTCATCCAGCGACAGGCGTCCGGCGAGGACGGCGGTCCCCGGTGATTTCTCCGCCAGCCGGCGGCATTCCGGGGCGTCGGCGGCGCTGCCGATCAGGACGACTTGCAGATTCAACTCTTCGCGCAGATACTGGAACAGCTCCAGAAAATTCTCCAGCGGCCAGTTGCGTGAAGGATCCTTCGAGAAAAGCGCGGAAACCGCCAGCGGACGGTCCGGCGCGCAGCCGGCCTCCCGCAGCGCCGCCCGGACCCGGTCCGGGGTTTCGGCGGCAAACCAGCTGTATTCGCTGACGAGATCGGCGGGGGGCGCGCCGGAAGAGGTGGCGCGGATCAATTCGACGGCGTTCTCCGTTTCACTGTGCTGCCGGCTGAATTCATGGCGGTGGGTAATCGCCCAGAGCCATTTCTCGCGCTTCTCGGCATCGCGGATGAAGGCCGTCGGGCAGGCGGCGATCCGCCGGGCTCCCGCCAGCACTCCCCAGGGGACCTTGCCCTGGTCTTGCGGCGAAACGATGAAGAGGTCGACTTTGCGGCGTCGTAAGTCCATGACAATTCGCAGCTTCTCCCGCAGGCCCTTGCGGCGGATCTGCATGACTTCATCGATATAGGGGCAGTTGCGGATGATCTCCAACCCGGGGGCGTGTTTGCCGAGGAGGGTGATGTGCGCTTCGGGGTACAGCCGTCGCAAGGTGCGCAGCGCGGGGACGAAGACCAGCATGTCGCCGATATTCTGAAGGCGTGTGACAACAATATTCATGGTAGCCGGATTTTTTAAAATTCTATATTTCAGGCGGGCCGCCTGTTCCGGCGGAAAAATTTAACAATATACTGCTTGTCTCAGCAGAAAGCAAACCGTATTTTTTAGAAATTGCGAAATTATTTTGTAAATTATCAAAGTCTCGGTATTGACATTTTTCAGGCTGTTAAAAATCAGTCTGAAACTAAATATAGATTCGGCGATTAAATAACTTGCATAGAGCCCCTGTGCAATTGATGCAATGGGGAATTGGGGGGGGGGGGGGGGGGGGGGGGCCCGGCGCCCCCCCCCCCCCCGCGCGGGCCGCGGCCCCCA
>JAVBRV010000463.1:0-6381 GCA_031547585.1 Victivallaceae bacterium | reverse complement strand
CGATGTCATCAGCCTCAACGGCACCAAGGGCTACGTCTACGAAGGCGCGGTCGAGACGATGGATTCGAGCGAGAACCCCAAGTTCCGCTCCTTCATGAAGCTGGCGGATAAGTTCCGCAAGCTGGGTGTCCGCGCCAACGCCGACAACCCCGAAGACGCCGCCGTGGCGCTCCAGTTCGGAGCCGAAGGCATCGGCCTCTTCCGTACCGAGCACATGTTCTACGGCAAGAACAGCGAAAAACCGCTCTTTTCCTTGCGCAAAATGATCCTCGCCGGCTGCCCCGAAGAGCGCCTGAAGGCGGTGAAGGAACTCTTCGCCTTCGTCAAGAAGGACGTCAAGGCGACGCTGAAGGAAATGGCCGGGCTCCCGGTGACCTTCCGCCTCCTCGATCCGCCGCTCCACGAGTTCGTGCCGAACTCGAAGGAAGCCCGTCAGGAACTGGCGAACGCCCTCGGCATCAAGCTGGCGGACATCGCCCGCCGCGCCGAAGCGCTGCATGAGACCAACCCGATGATGGGCCACCGCGGCGTCCGCCTCGGCGTGACCTGGCCGGAAGTCTCCGAAATGCAGATGCGCGCGATCCTCGAAGCGGCCGCCGAGCTGAACCGCGACGGACAGCCCTGCAAGCCCGAGATCATGATCCCGGTGACCTGCGACGTCTCCGAAATCACCTTCCAGAAGGCGATCCTCGCTCGGGTCGCCGAGGAAGTGGCGAAGAAGTTCAAGGTCGCGAAGATCGATTACCTCGTGGGCACCATGATCGAGATTCCGCGTGCGGCGCTCCTGGCCGACCGGATGGCGGCCGAAGCCGACTTCTTCAGCTTCGGCACCAACGACCTGACCCAGATGACCTTCGGGTTCAGCCGCGACGATATCGGCGGCTTCCTGCAGGATTACCTCGACAAGAAACTGCTGGAAGCGGATCCCTTCCAGACCATCGACCAGAGCGGCGTCGGCCAGCTGATCGACTTCGCAGTCACCCGCGGCCGTTCGGTGAAACCGAAGCTCAAAGTCGGCATCTGCGGCGAACAGGGCGGCGAAGCCAAATCCGTCGCCTTCTGCCACAAGGTCGGTCTGGACTACGTCTCCTGCAGTCCCTACCGGATTCCGATCGCGCGTCTGGCCGCCGCTCAGGCCGCCATCGCCGCCGCCAAGAAGTAATTCCCGGCGGAATCAAAAGAAGCAGCTCCTTTCGGGGCTGCTTTTTTTTGCGGTGTATGGTTTGCTCTGGGCCAGGCTGCCTCCACCGGGTTAGGCCGAAGGGGGTAAGAGAAGAATGATCTCTCCCCGGCCCGATATGCGGCATTCTTGACAGGAGTGCGGTATGAGAAAGCTTTCTCCCGGCCGGAAGGCGGTTCCGTTGATGTTGACTTTGCCCTGAGTCAGGATGCCGATCCCGAAGGAGGGGCGGAAACCGTCGAAGTCGAAGGAGCCGTTGAATTCCAGCTTCCAGGCGCTGAAGCAGTCGCAGCGGGAGGGCGGAATCAGGGCCGAAAAGCGCCCTTCGGGACGGTCCCAGATCAGCTCCGGTTCCGGCGAACAGTAGCGGCGGATTTCGTCTTCGGTGAAGGTGCGCCAGTCGAAGAGCTCCAGGGCGGTTTCCGGGGAGAGACCGGCGAAGCGTTGTTTTTCGTTCAGCTGGATGCCGCAGCAGTTGATTTCCGGGACGATGACGAGGTCGCTCGGCTCCATCACTTCGACCATGGTGACTCCGGGGCCGATGGCGTGCGGGAGTCCGCCGGAAATCACCACCACATCCCCCGGTGCGACGTGTACTTTATGCAGCATGGCGAGCCCGGTGGCGTACTTTCCGGCCAGCGATTCCCGCCGGAACACGGCTTCGTCGAGTTTCCCGTTGAAACCGATCAGGAGGTAGGGTTCTTCGCCTGCAACTTCGCGGGTGGAGAGGACGATCCACGCTTCGGTTTTGCCGAAGGGCGAGTGGAAGTAGCGCACCGCGTCCTCCCGGGTGGGGTGGACCTGCAAGGGAAGCTGTTCCGCCGAATCGAGCAGCTTCACCAGGACCCCGGGGATCGGCCCGAAGCGTTCGACATGCGCCTTCCCCAGCACGGCTTCGGCATTTTCCTTCAGGAACTCGGGGAAGGAGTGGGTCACCCCCTCCACCGTCACCTTGCCGATGCCGTGGCCCGGGGAGTGGTAGGCCCGGCCGTTGCCTTCGATGCAGGAGGCGATCCAGTTTTCGGGGTAGCGGGTATCTTCCGCCTCCGGGCGTCCGCACAGCCGGTCGATGCCGCTGCCGCCGCGATAGAGCCGCAGGACCCGGTTCGGTTCGAATTTGAGTATTGACTCCATAGAATATTCCTTTCGGTTTCAGGCAATTGCAAACTTCAATAACTGATGTGGTTTGACCACGGTTCTCGCTGGGGCGGCCCGTCCCAGACCCTCCGGCGGGCTCCGCCCTGCACCCGCAAGGCCGACCGTCGGCACCGGGCTCCGCCCTTGACCCCGGTACTCGGGGAAACCTCCAAACGGCCTCAGTCGGCCGACTCTCGCAGGCGGTAGAAATGTCACAGGAAATGTCAAATGTCACTGAGCCGGCAACGCCATCGGCTGTCCGACCAGGTCCGACTTGTCCGACCCGTCCGACTGAGCCGGCCGCCACAACAGGTCTGAATTTTGTAATCACCTCAAATATAGACCCGAAATTGCTGAAAAGAATATCTCGCGGCGCAATTGCGTATCCATTCGCGAAACTGAATAAGAAATCATGAAGGTGTTACGTCTTATTGGTAAAACGAGGTCCGGAGTGAAATTTCTGTTTTTCATATTGGCTTTTCTTTTGTTCGTACCGGCCGGAGCGGCCCCGGTGAAACTGGCCGTCGTCGGCCGGGCGGAGTGGGTTGATCCGGCGACGGCGGAGCTTTCCAAGGGGGCGACGTTCGACCTGCTGGAGCGCTCGGCCATCGCCGATGTGCTGAAGGAGCACCGCCTCACCCTCGCCGGACTCTCCGGGACCCAGCTGGCGAAGCTGTTCCCCCATGCCGATCTCTTTGCCGTCGTCGGGGAGCGGTCGATTGTGGTCTTCAACGCCGTCAACGGCTTCCGGCTGGCCGACCGCGACCATGGGGGGAAGGTCGAAATCATCTGCGGGGAGATCCGCCGCGCCGCCGCCAAGATCGCGGTGAAGGATGCCGTCTGCGTCTCCACGGTCGCGGTCCGCGACATCGGCGTGCCGCGCCGCTTTAAAGAAAAGCTGGAAGAGGTCGTCACCGGCGTGGAGCGCTGCCTGCTCGACGATCCGCGCATTCAGGTGCTGGAGCGCTCCCGCCTCGGCCTGGTCGGCGCGGAGCGGGAGCTGGCCGGAATCAACTTTCAACTGACCCCTTCGGCCTGCCTTCTCACTTTCGAATTTGAACCGGATGGTTCCGGAAAGCAGCTCAACCTCCAGGTCCGGCTTCAGGATCTCGCCCGCAAGGAGCTGGGGGTCATCCGGGTCTCGCCCCTTCCCGGCAATCCGGAGCGCGCGGTCGTCGACGACATTCTCCGGCAGCTGCCGGGGGCCGCCGCGACTTCCGACAAGCGGGCCGAAGCCCAGCGCTTCGCCCGGGAGAGCGAAGAACTCTTCCGGAATGAACAGTACCGGGAGGCCCTGAACCGGATTCAGGCGGCGTTGACGCTGGAGGAAAAAAGCGAATACCGCCTGACCGAGCTGAAGACTCTCAGCAAACTCTGCTGCGCCATGCCGTGGAATCCCGCGCGAATCCGGGCGACGGCGGAGCTGTTGCCGGTGTATGAGCGGTTCGCCTCCGGGCAGGCCGGAAACCGGGAGTTGAGAGAAGCCTTTCTGGCGGTAAGCGACGTTTTTACCATGAATGGTTTTTTCGAATATCCGGAGAGCGAGGAAGAGCTGGCTCAGGTCTGCGCGGAATACCGCCGCCTTCGCCGGCTGGCGCGCGAACGGTTCTGTCCCTCTTCGCTGCCCGGCGAAATGCGCACCCTGAACGACCTCCGGCAGTATAACGGGCGGATCCGGCTCGGAACTTTTCTTCTCATGCCCGACCTGAAGGGCGAATTGGAGGAAACCCTCGAAACGAACCGCGCCCTGTTCCCTGCGGTAATCGCCTTTCTCGAACGCAATCCGAATGAAAAGGAGAGGGTGGAGAGGCTGTTGCAGGCGCGCCTCGGCCTCCTGATGTGCGGCGAACGGGCGCGCCGGAAGGAGTGGGCGCCGTACATCCGGCAGATCCTGCCGACGGTCGAGCTGCTGGAAGAGTCGGACATCACCACCTTCCGCCATGAGTGCCTCGCCATCCGCTTCCTGCTGCGCATTCTCGACAAGCCCCGGACGGTCGAGGCCGTCACCCCCGAAATCGACCGCTATCTGCGGGAATTGGAGGCCTGTGAACCGGGGTCCATAGCAAAGATTGCCCAACGGCAGGGATGGGGGCGCTCTCTGGCGGAGAAGGCCACGGTCCGCGCTCTTTATTTCCTGACCGAACACACCGGCGGCTCGAATCTGCAAAATGCCGGAGACCTGGTTGGCGGGCGCGCCGCCAAGCTGAATACGGTCCACGATCGCTACGCTCCTCTTTATACAACCATCACGGGGATGTCGAAGTCGGTGACCGCCGAGGGCCTCGATCAATTGATCAAGGCCGAAGGGCTGCTGCGCGAATTGGCCGCGGAGCGGATCCACTCGCGGCAGACGAATTCCTGGTTCGCCCGGCTCATGGAGGCGCTGTCGGAAGAAGAGAGCGATTCCACCGCCATCGCCCGGCGGAAAAAGCGGCTCTTCGCGCTGCTCAACCGCGATCTGCAAGTCCGGTCGGTCTCCTGGGGGGAGCTGTCCGGGAAGACCTCCGTTTTCTGCCTGGGAACGTGTGTTTCCGGCAATCGTCTCTTCGCCGTGCTGCGAGGCCCGGATTCCTATTTGCTGACGGAAATTACGCTGCCGGATCGCCTCCGCGTCATCTGCCAATGGCCGGAGCTGAATGTTCTGCGTACCCGGCTGTATCCGAAGTCGGGGAGTTCGGTGTACCTGGCCGCCGACGGGGATCTGGTCGCGGTCGCCGACCGGGATTCACTCTGGATCGTCGACGCGGCCACCGGGAAGATGAACCGGGTGGAAGACCCCCTGGGCGGAATCTTCCCCTCCGGGCTGGCGGCGGCGGGCGGACGGATTTACCTGCTCGGTTCCGGCCGTACGGCCTACGCCGGGGAGATGCGCACGCGGGAAAAGCGGAACGGCACCTCCTCCCTCCTCTCCTGCAATGCCGCCGGGGAAGACCGGGTCATCCACTTCAGCACGACCCGCCTGGAGAAGAAAAACCAGCCCGATCACACCGGTGGCCAGGCGGAGCTCTATACCGAACTGCAAGTACTGGACGCCGACCGCCTCGTTTTCCATTCGGAAAACGCCGTCTGGGAATTCGATTGGCGCAAGAATTCGTTCTCGCCGCTCGCCTCTTTTTCTGCCGGGAATTACATCCGTTCCACGGTATTGAATGGCGCGCTCTTTCTCACCACCACCCAGTTCGCCAATCAATTCCAGACGATTGAGCCGCCGGAATACAAGCCATACCCCCTGCTGGGATTCTCGTCGCAGCCGCCGCGCCTGATGCCGCTCTGCCTCCTGCCCGAAGCATTTCTCCAGACCGACAGCACCTATATGTTCCGCAACTCGAACATTTTGTTCTTCCGGGAGGGGAACCGGTTGCTTCTGGCCGGCGCCCGGCCGTTCGTTCTCGACCTGGCGCAGCCGGAGAAATCGCCGATCCTCCTCCTCCCCGAGTGCTTCAACCTCCACAAGGTCGGCCGGGAGATCGTCTTCGTCGGCAACTCCGGCCTCTTCAGCCTGCCGGCGAAGGGAGAAAAACGATGAAGACCTGTGAAATCACCCGGCTTGACGACCGCGGCGGCGACCGGCTTGCCGAACTGCTGACGCTCTGGGAGGCGTCGGTTCGAGCCAGTCATGACTTTCTCGGCGAAAACGACATCGCTTCGTTGAAGCCGCTGGTATGGCAGGGACTGGCGGCGATTCCGCAACTGTATCTTGCCGTCGCCGACGGAACGGTTGCCGGTTTCATGGGGATCGAAGGCGATAAGCTGGAAATGCTCTTCCTCCACCCGGAGATGTTCGGCCGGGGACTCGGGAAGACCATGCTTCGCTACGCAACCGATGTGCTCGGCGTACAATTCGTCGACGTCAACGAACAGAATTCGGCGGCCGCGGCCTTCTACCAGCACTGCGGCTTTGCCGTCCACAGCCGCTCCCCGCTGGACGCCCAGGGCAATCCCTTCCCGATACTGCACCTGAGGAAATTGCAAAAATCAATGCATGGTGTGGATTAACGACGGTTCTCTCTGGGGCGGCCCGCACCAGACCCTCCGTCGGGCTCCGCCCTGCACCCGCCAGGGTT
>JAVBRV010000181.1:0-16391 GCA_031547585.1 Victivallaceae bacterium | reverse complement strand
TGGCGCCAAACGGTTTCAGTCGCTTGCCCTCTCCCCGCAAAAAAGCGGGGAGAGTGGCCGACTGAGGCCGTTTGGAGGTTCCCCCAGTAACCGGGGTCAAGGGCGGTAGCCCTTGCGGGTGCAGGGCGGAGCCCGCCGGAGGGTCTGGGGCAGGCTGCCCCAGCGAGAACCGTACTTGAGCCACATAAGTTATTAAATTTTGCAATTACCTCTTGGGAAGAAAAGGGGGGTCGCTCCTCACCCGAGTCCCACAGGCTCCTATCGGCTAACGGGAGGCGATGGTTAGTTGCAGTAGCACTTGAGGAGTTCGCCGAGTTTGCCGAGGGTGAGTGGCTTGAAGAGGACGTTGTCGAAGGCTGCTTTTTGTTCCGGGGGGAGCATGATGTCGGCGGTGACGGCGACGACGGGGATGTTGCTGGTGGCGGGGTTGGCTTTCAGGGCGCGCGCCAGTTCTTCGCCGTTCATTTCGGGCATCCAGAGGTCGGAGAGGATCAAGGCGGGCTTGACGTTTTCGACGGTATCGAGGGCTTCGCGGCCGGAGTTGCAGAGGACGGATTCGATGCCGAACTTGCGCAGCATGGCGGCGAGGACGTTGAGGTTGATGCGGACGTCGTCTACCAGCAGTATTTTGCCCTGGAAGGCGCGGGGGAGCTGCGGTACGGCTTTCACTTCCGGCTCGACGGGAGGCGGCGGGAGGGCGGCGCGGGTCGCGGCGTCGCCGCCGGTGAAGCGGCAGCGGATGCCGGGGAGGATGACTGAGAAGGTGCTGCCTTTGCCGGGTGTGCTGGCGACTTCGATGCGTCCGCCCATGCGGAGGATCATGCGCTGCGAGATGGCCATGCCGAGGCCGGTTCCTTCGTAGTCGCGCATATTCTGTTGTTTGAAGGGGGTGAAGAGCGACTGGATGCCCTCTTCGGACATGCCGATGCCGGTATCGATCACGCGGATGGTCAGGCTGCCGGATTCGGCGCTTTCGGGGGTAAAGCGAACTTCCAGGCGGACGCTGCCTTCGTGGGTGAATTTGAAGGCGTTCCCGAGCAGATTGACCAGGACCTGGCGGAGGCGCTTGCGGTCGAGGCGGCAGGCGGGGAGATCCGCGGAGAGATCGAGCTCGAAGGTGAGCTTCCGGCTGCGGGCGCTCTGGCGGAAGATCGCGGCGATCTGGGCGAAGAATTCGCCGAGATCCACCTCTTCCGGCGTCAGATCCATCTTCTCCGCCTCCAGCTTCGAAAGGTCGAGGACGTCGTTGATGAGCTCGAGGAGGGCTTTCCCGGCGAGGTGGATGCTGGTGAGCGCGTCTTCGCGCTCGGCCGGATCGGGCGTGGTTTCCAGGAGGAGCTCGCTGAAGCCGATCACCGCGTTCAAGGGGGTCCGCAACTCGTGGCTCATGGTGGCGAGGAAGTAGCTCTTGGCGCGGTCGGCCGCCTGGGCCGCCTCCATCGCTTCGACCAGGCGCTTCTGCTGGGCTTTCAGTTCGGTGATGTCCATCGCGCTCGACAGGACGTTCTGCAGCACCTGCCCGGCGTCGAGAATCGGCTTGGTCATGATGATGTAATCGCGGTCGAACAACGAAGCCTGGAACCGCTGCGGTTCGCGGGTGGCGATGGTCGCGACGACGGCGTCGCGGTCGGGCGTGGCGGAGCCTTCTTCGAGGCGGTAAGCCCGGCGGGCGCCGGGATTGGCGTGGACGAGGCGGCTGCCGGCGTCGAAGAGCTGAATCGGGATGTCGAGGTTCTCCAGAATCTGCCGCCGCAGGTATTCGCTCTGCTGAAGCTCGTCGAGGCTGGCGCGGTGTTCGAGGTAGACTTCGATGATCCTGGCGAAGGCGGCGACGACGTTCTCTTCGCGCCGGGTGAGATCCTTTTTCTGCTTGACGTAGTCGAAGCCGACGTATCCCCAGAGAGTTTTGCGGTACCAGATGCCGGCGAGGATCATCGACTGGATGTTCTGCATGCGCAGCACTTCGATGCCGTCGCTGAAACCGCCCGGCTGCAACTCATCCGGCAGCGAGATATCGGCGCTGTAGACGGTGCGCTGCTCCCCGAAGGCCTTCCAGAGGTTGGGGAGCATGTCGAGGGGAACCATCTCCTGGAGCTTGTCCTTCATCGGTTCGATGCCGTCGGCGACCCATTCGTGGGTGTTGATCGACATGCGGCGCACCGGGTCGTTGTGGAAGATGTAGCAGCGGTCGGCGTGAATGCGGTTGCCGATGATGCTGAGAACTTCGTCGAGCAGCTGTTCGGAATCCTCTTCCAGCAGAATCCGTTCGAGGCAGAGGCGGAGGATCTCCTGCTGTTCGGCGAAGTATTGCAGTTCGTCGGCCAGCTTGTTTTTGACCCGGCTGAGGCGGGTCTCTTCGGTGATGTCGCGCAGCACCAGGACGCCGCCGGAATTCTGATTCTGGTCGTCGCGGATCGGCGAAGCGATCACCGCGATCTGCCGCCGGGTACCGTCGGCGGCGATGAGTTCGAGCGGGTCGGAGTGTTTGACCACCCGGTCGAACCGCAACATCTCCTTGGCCGGGGAGACCACCGCGTCGCCCCGGGCGTTGACCAGGTGGAAGATATCGTCGAGGTCGCACCCGAAGAGCTCTTCGGGTTTGCCGCCGAGCATCTGGGCGGCGGCGGGGTTGCACTGGGTGATGTTTTCCAGCGAATCCACGGCGACGATGCCGTCGGAGATCGAGTCGAGAATCACCCGCAGCCGTTCGAGGTAGCGGTGCGTATCCTTGCGTTCGCGGTAGAGATCGTCGATATCGATGGATACCCAGAGAACCGTCGGTTCGCCGAAAAACGCTTTGGGGAGCGGCCGGAAAACGCCGCTGCGCTGACGTCCGTTCATCTGATAGGTGCTGGAGAGGACGTCGCCGGAAGCCAGCACCCGGAGCACCACGGTCCGCAGCTCCTTGTCGATGCCGCCGGGGAACTGGGAGAAATTCTCCACCTGCGACAGAAACTTATATTGCTCCGGATCCTCGTGCAGCACAAAGTGGATCTTGCCGTTGCGGTCGACCACCAGAATGCGTGTGGGCAACGCTTCGAGGAGCGTGTTGACCCAGCGCTCGTGAAGGCTCTCTTTTGAGACCGAACGGAAAAAAAGTACCAGAGGAACCAGGGCGCCGACCAATGCACCGAGCGAAGTCAGCAGAATCACCAGCGTCCAGGTCGGCGCGGCGGATGGGTGCGCGGCCTCCGGGGAGGCCGCTCCCAAGAGGAGCGGCAGTCCCGAACACAGCAACGCACAGCCGAGCCCCGACTGCTCCTTTCTCCTCATTCCCCTCGCGTCCTCACTTCTTCTGGCTCTGTTCCTGAGCGGCCTTTTCGAGACGTTCCCAGACGGTATTCTGCCCGGCGGCGACGCCGGCTTCGCGGCGGAGCTCGCGGATGAGGAGGGCGGCCGTCTCCGCCTTGGTCACCCGGACCGTGGTGGAGCCGTCGGCGAAGGCGATGACGATGCGTCCGCCCGGCGTCTTGGCGGGGTCTTCGAAGAGGAGCGGCAGTTTGGCCGCGTCCGCTCCGCCCGCGGTGCCGATTTCACCGCCGAGGTAGATCCAGTTGACGAACTTGTCGCGGATCTGCCCGGGGAGCTGCTCGTCGACGCCGGCGATCTTGCCGTCCTCCAGCTTGGGGAGGCGGTTCTGATTGTCGGCGGCCTGCTGGAGGACCATGCCGGCGGTCTGCTTCAGGAGGTTGCTCCGCTCCAATTCACGTCCGCTCTGGAGGCCGCGCACCAGGGAGTTGGCCGAAAGGACCGAGGTGACCAGCAGCGCCGCCGCCAGATACTTGTAATAAGAGTGCTTCATGATACGGACTCCTTCTTAGGGTTTTTTCGGCTCGCCTTCGAGCCAGCCATTGATGAAAAATTCCAGTTTCCTCTGCCCTTCCTCCACATCCTCGCCCCGGAATCCGGTTCGGGCCTGGAAGGAGCGCCAGCGTTCGTTCGCCTTCCAGTTACTGCGGAAGACCAGGAAATTCCCGGTCGACCACTGCGGACCGACATACCAGGAGTAGACCACCGAACGGCCGAAATCGGGGTGCTCGATCATGGTCTCCTGAAGCGCTAAGGGACCCTTCACCGTCTCCAGTATCTTTTCGCGCGACTGGAGAATGCGGTTGCCGCCGCTGCTGAGGCAGATCTGCGGCGGATGGATGTTGTGAATGTTCCCCGTCACCTCCACCACCAGGAAGCCGATCATATCGTCGGTCGAGTAGAAGCCGTACCGCGTCGCCGTGCTGCCCGAAAAGAAGCGGAGGTCTTCCGCCGACAAGGACATGATGCCGCCGAGCCACGGCCCGATCTGCAGCGAAGCCTTCTCGGCGGCCAGCGGCTCCCCGTACAGCGGCTTCTGAAGGCGCGCCAGGAGCAACACCCCCAGGGCGATGATCAGCCCCGCAAAGAGAAGATGCCGGAAGGGCGGCGTTTTCTTGAGGAAGACGAACCAGGCCCCCGCGCCCAGCGCCAGGGCCGCTTTGAGCCAGAGACCGGTTTCACCGCCGAGGCCGGTGAAGTTGTTGAAATAATATTCGCCCCAGTAGGTGGTGGAAGGGCAGCCGAGGAGAGAGATGAGGAGGAGCGGCGCCACCCCGATGAAGAGCTTCCGCCCGTAGAGGAGGAATACCGTTCCGAAAAAGAAGATGATGCTGCCGCCGATCTTCGCCGTCGAAATATGTTTGTAATACGCCGCGCCGATGACGAGGAGGCCGAGGGCCATCACCGCCAGCCCGAGCCAGTCGGGCTTGGCCGCGGCCCAGCTCCGGACCCGGCGGAAACAGGCGGCCGCGAGCGCGATCGCCAGCAGATAGAAGAGCCCGTCCCACTGGTCGCGCCGCGAATAGTGCCAGGCGTTGAGAAGGTACGGCACTTGCAGAAGAAAAGGAATGAGGGCCGGGATCAGCCAGCCGATTCGGTTGAATCGCATTTCGTTTCATCCTTTCCGGCGTCGTCTTTTTTATCCAGCGGTTCGAACAGCTTGCCCGAGAAGAAGAGAATGACGATCGCGGCAATCACCACCCCGTAGCCCATCGCTTCGTGAAGCGTGTTGTCGAACGCCTTCTCGCCGATGAAATATTTGTACAGCACGATCACCAGAATCAACCGCAACGAATTGCAGACGATGATCGCCGGCACCAGGAGAAGATAGTGGGCGAAGCGGGCGATGAAGGTGCGGTGTTCGTGATAGACCAGCAGCCAGCCGAGGAGCAGCATCGCTTCCAGGAGCTCGATGCCGCTGCAGGCCGAGGTGACGGCGATGCGCTGGCTGCCGACGTAGATCATCGCCTGGTCGAAGGAGCAGTCGACGCCGAAGATATGCAAGGTCCCCACCGTGAGCCCCGCGCAGATCCGGCTCAAGGGGAAGCTGAGGAGGTCGTACAGATAGGCGGTCGAAGGCACCACCACCAGAAAGAGCAGCGCCGGAACCGTCAGCCAGCCGGCGACGGAGAGGCCGGCGAAATAGGCGACCGCCCCCACCAGCGCCACCCCGAGCGGCCAGCCGATCGGAACGCCCTGAAACAAAGCCAGCCCGACGGCGGCGGCGATCAGCACATAGGCGGCGCCGCGGTCATACCGGCGCGGATCGGACAGCGGGTGACGCAAAATGACGACCGCCATGCAGAGGCCGAGAGCCAGAAGGGCATAGGCGCCGGAAGCGGCTCCCTGCGTCAAGCACCAGGCCAGCGAACCGGCGGCGGCGGCGGCCATGAGAAGAGCGGCGACGAAACGCCTCCGGTCGGCGCGCAGCGCCTTCAACTCAGCAACGACTTGTTCCCGCGTAATCATATTCCCCCCGAAAAATGGATTTCCAGCATAAGATACTTCTCCGGTATGCTTTTTTCAAGAAAATTTATCCAAAGGGACTGCGATAGCGGCAAAAAAACACCCCGGTCTCGAAAACCGGGGTGGTGAAATCGGAGGATCAGTGCGACGGCGAGAGATCCATCTCCCGGATGCGGAGCAGCCCGAGAAGCAGGAAAATCACCGTCATCGACAGCGAATAGACCCCCAGGCTCGAAAGCAGCAGCCAGCCGTTCACACTCTCCTGGAAGTAGAAGAGGTAGTTGGGGAAGAGGTAGTGCAGCAATGTCATGATGGTGTCGAGCCCCGGAACCATTCCATCCGGGAAGAGCACCAGCGTGATCGGCATGAACGACATCACCAGCGAGAAAATCACGTACACCGTGGTCACCACCATGCCGCCCATGGCCCCGGCAAAGGTCGAAACCGCAATGGTCTGCGCAATCAGCGGAATGAGAAGCAGGGGCGGAATGAACTGGCGGGCGATCTGGCGCATGGAGTAATCCGTGGTCCCCGTCCCGAAGGCGAAATGCGCCGCCACCAGCACGATTTCGATGAGGACGTAGATCCCCACCGTCATCAGCGCCGTGCCGATGTACTTGCCGAGGAAGTAGCGGAACCGGCCCACCGGCTTCGATAAGAGCACCGAAATCAACCCGGAGTTGACCTCAGCCGGAATCTCCGACGAACCGTAGAAGACCCCGAGCAGGATGCTGATCAGCATGGCGATGCAGCTGCCGATGGTGATGGGCGGCACGTTGACCGCCTCGCCGCTCAGCGCGTAGTCGAAGAGCGTGTTCTTGGCGACCTGCCCGGAAACCGGGTCGGCGCCGTCGGCCATGACACAGATGCCGATGCCGATCAGAAGCAGAATGTAGAAGGCGTGTTCACGCACCTTGAGGAGCGAGAGATGTACAATGGCCCACATGAAGCAGTTCCTCCTTCACTCACAGATCATATTCGCGGCCGCCGCGCAGCAGCGAAGGCATATAGGTATCCTGAACCCGCTGGAGGTAAGCGCGGGCCTTTTCAGCCTTAGCCTCGTCCTTCAGCGCCACCGCCGACTTCTCGATCTCGCGAAATAGAGCGGCATAATCCACATGGCGTATCTCCCGCTCCAAGAGGGGCGACAGATAGTCCAGCATGACCTGGGGCTTCGCCTTCAACGTCAGGAGCTGGGCATACCCCGCCTCCCACGCCTGGTAGAGCGTCAGGGGGTCTTCGATCTTCGAAATCGCCTCCTGGTACTGTTTCACGGTGAGCTTGCGCTTGCTGCGGTTGTAGAGTATGAGATTCGCCAGCGGCACATAGAAATTCTTCGCTTCGCGCAATTCGGGGGTATCGAGCAACTGATCGATCAGGGCGTCGCTCTCGGGGTAGTCCTTGTCGCGGGTCAGCACCGACAGCTGGGTGAGGGCGGCGACCTTCTCTTCGGGGGTCTTCGCCGCGGCGACGCTCTCCTTGGCGGAGCGGTACTGTTCGCGATATTCCAGAGGGGCACGCATGAGGGCGGGCGCCAGCGCGCGTTTTCCGGCGATGTTGGCATCGCGGATTGCCTGGGCTTTTTCGGCGAACTCCTTCTCGAAAACCTGGTTGGCTTTCTTGACGGCTTCCGCGTAAATCGCATTGTAATTGGTGTAGGGAATCGGCTCGTCAATCAACGGCGTGAAGAGACTCTTATAGGCGTAGGGCGGCGCGTGAAGCGCCCATAGCCGGCGCATACCGGCGTTCCAGGCCTCGTAAACGTCTTCGGGCCACTCCAGCTTGGCGATCATCGCCTGGTACTCTTCGATCTTAACCGGACGACTGCTCTTCGGGTTGAGGAGAAGCGCGGCATACGCCTTGTACGCCCGGCGGGAAGCGCTGTATTCCGGATTGTTGACGATCTCGGCCAGCATGGTGTCGCTGCCCTTGGGGTCTTTCGCCTTGATGAAATCGGCGAAAGCGTAGATCGCCTCCACCCGCGCGTCAATGCCGCGGGCATGGTTCATCCGGTTCTGAAGGAACAGATATTTGGCGCGGTATTCGACCGCGGCTTTGGCCTCTTTGGGAAGCCAGTCCACCAGGCGGCCGACGTCTCCGGAGCCGGGCTCCGCCGGACGGCTGAACTTCAGCGAGTTCTGCCGCAGGAGGGCTTCGGAGACAACGTACCCGGCAAGCGCAAGCAGAAAAACCACCGCCGTTACGGCGGTGGTTTTCGTGAATCTACGTTTGCGTCTCGCCACGGAAGAACCTCACTTCTTCTGGGCAGTTCCACAAACGGAGCAGAAACGGGCGTCGCCGACCACGTTGCCGCAGCCCTGCTTGATGCAGAGGCCGTAGGGCTTGACATCCTTGCCGCAGCTGCTGCAGAAAGCCTGACCCGCGTTGTACGGGGTGATGCAATTCATGCAGAGGTGGCTGTCGGCGAAGACGTTCTCGGAGATCTTGGTCGCCCGGGCAAGCGCTTCGTTGGTCGGGGTGTAGTCGTCGGCCTTGGCCTTGACGTCGTTCAGCGAACGGAGCAGACGATCCTTGAGGTCTCCGCCCATCATTTCGCTGCTGCCGGTGTATTCGCCGGCGCCCTGGCTCTTCAGCCACTCGGCGTAGAGAACTTCGGCCAGCGCGAGGCGCTCGTCGATTTTCTTCTCTTCGGCGAGCAGACGCGCCTTGATGCGATAGAGGTAGCTGGCGTAGTGGGCGAACTGGCCCTGGCCGCCGCCGCGCTTCACCGCGAGGTCGAAGTAGTCAAGCGCACCCTTCAGGTCCGCCGGCTTCATGTACTGAACCATGACAAAACCGGTGTAGAACGGAATCTGGGCGTTGTTCTTGAGGTGATCGTTCTCGCAGGCCTTCTTCAGGAATTCGACCGCGGTCTTGGGGTCCGCAACCGAAATCGAGGAGACGCCGTCCTCATAGAGCTTGTCGAGGTTGGGATCAAGCTTCATCAGCTTTTCGAGCCGGGAGATGACGTCGGAGATGTTGGTCTCGTCGACGGTGCTCTGCGAGCCCATATAGTTGATGAAGAGCATCCACTCGACATCGGCCATGAATTTCTGGAAGCCGCCGACCGGCGCCTTGGTCATCACCAAGCGCTCGGGCTGGAGTTCCAGCTGTTTGGTATGGAGGCTCATCGCGAGGGCAGTTCCGACGACCACCGCGACAACCATCACAACAACGTGGATCACTGTACTTTTCATTGCTGTATTATCCTTGGGGCTGTGGTCTTAACGGACGTCTTTGCGGCTGAAGATCAGACTGGCCAGCGCCCCCGCGAAAACCGCGTAGCAGGCGCCCCAGATGGCGACCATCACAACATAGGACCACGGAATGGCCTGCTTGTAAACCGCGCTCGCCTTGAAGTTGTACAAGTCGAGGTCGGGCAGGATGCCGCCGTACAGAACCGGAATCTGAACGAGACCGACCGAGTGGGCGAACCAGATCACCAGCACGGTGACGATGGGAGCGACCACTTCGGGGAGCGTCACCGAGAACAGCACCGCGATGGCCGACATCGGGATGACCGACAGAATCACCAGGAGGTGGCTCTGCAGCATCGCCGAACCGAGCGTATCGGTGAAGGAGACGCGGAAGATCAGGAAGGAACCCGCCGCGACCAGCGCGCAGAGAACCAGACCGATCACCATGTTGCCGACCATTTTCCCCAGGAGGTAGCTGGTACGGCCGAGCGGTTTGGAGAGCATCGTTGAAGCGACGCCTTCTTTCAGCTCACGCGGAATCTCGAAGGTCAACGAGACCACCACCAGAATGGCGGTAATCATGTTGAGGAACAACGAGACGTCAACGAGAAGCTGCTTCTCCAACCCCAGGGAGAGCACATCGTAGTTGAGGGCGCTGGCGATCAGGATCCACACACAGAAGATGAGGAAGTAGACCACCTTGAGCCGCAATACATTTCTCCATGTGCTTCCGGCGATTGCGAAGATTTCGTTCATGAGAATAACCCTTTCTTTAGACGGAAATCTTTTATTTATACTATATATAAACGTTATGACAACGATTCTACGGATTCGGCTATGGTTTCGACCGGCTTCTCGCCGAGCATCTTGAAGAAGTAGTCCTCAAGGTTCTCCCGCGAGGACGAGAGCTGGACCGCCCCCGGATGCTTCTCCTCCAATTCATGCAGCCGGGCCGCCAGCCCCTCTTCGGCCGCGAAAGAGAGCTCCCAGGAGCCGTCTTCGCGGCGCACGGCGCTTTCGGCGCGGAGAATCAACTCCTGCAGCACCTTGTCGTGATCGGGGGCGAGCACCACCCGGTTCTGCGCCGAGGCGAGCAATTCGTCGATCCGCCCGCAGCAGAGCAATTCGCCCTTCTTCAGAATGGCGATGCGGTCGCAGATCTCTTCGACGTCGGAGAGAATGTGGCTGCTGAAGAAGACCGTGGCGCCGTTGCTCCGCTGCTCCATGATGATCTCCTTGAACTCCTGGCGGCCGAAGGGGTCCAAGCCGAGGAGGGGTTCGTCGAGAATCAGGAGCTCCGGGCGGTTGAGCAGCGCCTGCGCCACGCCGATGCGCTGCAGCATTCCGCGCGAAAATGAACCGATTTTATCGCGGGCGCGATCAGACATGCGGACGTCCGCCAGGACCTCCTTGATGCGGGCCGCGCGGACGTTTGACGGAATTTTGAGCAGTTTCGAGCAGATGCTGAGAAACTCCTGCGCCGAAAGCTGCGGACTGAAGGCGGGGGAGTCCGGCAGGAAGCCGATCTTGCCCTTGACTTCAACGTTGGTGGAGGGGACGCCGAGAACCTTGGCCGTTCCGGAGGTGGCCTTGATGAGGTCCATCAAAATCTTGATGGTGGTGGTTTTGCCGGCTCCATTGGGGCCCAGGAAACCGAAAACGGCTCCGCGCGGTACCGAAATCGTCAGGTCCCGAAGGGCGTGAAACCCCGGCCTGAACATTTTCTTATACACTTTGCACAGATCCACGGTCTCAATGACGTTCTCTTGCATAGCGTTCGCTTGCCCCTTGCTTCCCGATGTAAACCGACTCCCCCCGGACCCGAGCCCGGAGATCACTGTTGCGGCACATTCCAATGCCACACTACAAAACTACTTGGTCAATGCAGAAAAATCAAACCCACTTTCCAAGATATTATCGTTTTTTTTTACTTTTTCCCATTTTCCCGGTATTTTACCTCGAAAAATCGGATAACTTCCTTGCGAATCACCACTACAATATAATGCTCTTTGCATTTTTTTCAACGGAGTTTCCCCCCAGACGACAGATTTGCCCGTAATTTCATCCGGGGACTTGCCTTTTGCCGTCAAATAGAGTATAATATTAAGAGGAGCAACGAAAGTAAACGATGAAGAATTCCGTCAAAAATCTGCCGGGCGGCACCGAAACCATCCTGATCGTGGACGATCACGAAACCATCTGGGATTTCCTGATCGAAGCGCTGCAGCAGCTCGGCTATACCGTCCTGCTGGCCGAAAACGGACTCGACGCCGTGGAGATCTTCGAAGAGAATCCCCGCGGCATCGATCTCGTTCTGCTCGACATGATCATGCCCAAAGCCGGCGGGCACCAGACCTTCTACAAGCTGCGGGCGATCGACCCCGGCATACGCATTCTCCTCTCCAGCGGCTTCGTCTCCGAAAGCGAGGTCGAAGACCTGCTGCGCCAGGGCGCCTCGGGATTCCTCCCCAAGCCCCACCGGCTGGCGACGGTCACCCGCGCCATCCGCGAAGCCCTCGACGCGGGGCGCACTCCGGCCGCCGAATAATATGGACGACTGGGTCGAAATCAACCGCGACGAGCGCCATATCAAGCGCGAACGCGCCAAGGCGAAAGAACTCCGCAAAACTCCGTATTTCCAGGAACTTCTGCGTCGCGGCGTCTGTCACTACTGCGGCAAACATTTCCCTCAGGAAGAGCTGACGCTCGACCACATCGTCCCCGTCGCGCGCGGCGGGCGCAGCACCCGGGGCAACCTCGTGGTCGCCTGCCGGAGCTGCAACCAAGCCAAAAAATTCCTCACCCCGGCGGAACTCCTGTTGCGGGAAACCCCACCGGCATCGGAGGAAACGAACTGATATAGCTCTTCATACGGTTCTCTCTGGGCCAGGCTGGCCCAGCGAGAACCGTACTTAAGCCATATCAGGTACTGGCGCCGGATAGTGGACTACGGCAGCGGGGACTTCACGAAGACCGCACTTTTCGCGTACCGCATAGGCGGCGGCGCGTCCGGCGGCTTCGCCCATAGCGAGACAGTCGCCGGTCACCCGGTAGGCGGCGTGGGCGGCGAAACTGCCCGAGATGCAGCGCCCGGCGGTCAGCAAGCCTTCGAAGCCTTTCGGCAGCATGGCACGGTAGGGGATTTCAAAACCGGGATGCGTCCAGTTGGTCTGGTGCTTGGCGTCCGGCTCGTGGATATCCACGCCGAAGAAGACCTTGCAGACCGCGTCCGGATGGGAGAGTCCAGCCTTGACGTCCTCATCGGTCACCGTGTAATCGCCGAGGATGCGGCGGGTTTCGCGCACCCCGATCAGCGCCGGGAGTTCGAGAAGGTAGACATCGCCCAATACGTCCGGAATCAGCTTGAAGAGCTTCAGCGCTTCGCGGATCTGCCGCCGTCCCTCCAGCACCGCGAGACTGAGGTCATCGGCGTCGATGCCGCTCCGCTTGCGGATGTGGGTCCACTGGATCAAGGCCTCGCCCGGACGCGGCAGCTTGATGATCGCCGGGTGGCTGAAGGGAACGCGCGCCAGCACCTCCTCCTCCGGCAGGCGTTTCACCAGTTCTTCGTACCAGACGCGGGTTTTATCCTTGGGGTAATCGTCGCGCACGCCGCCCAGCTTGAACATCATGGTCATGGGCTGGCAGGCCCCGGAGTCGTCGCGCCCCATCTGGAATTTCGCCCCCGCCTGCGCCGCCACGTCGCCGTCGCCGGTGCAATCGATCACCACGTCGGCCAGAATCGCCCGCGCGCCCGACTTGCCTTCGACGATGACGCCGGCGACCCGGTTCCCTTCGACGATGGTCTCCACGGCCCCGGTGTACCAGAGGCAGTCGATGCGTTCTTTGAGGAGGTGTTCATCGAGCAGCATGGCCATTTCGGAGGGGTCGAAGGCGATGTCCCAGAGTCCGCCCCAGGCGTGGCGTTCCGTCAGGGCTTCCCGGAGTTCGCGGTTCAGGCCGCCTTTCTTTTTGCAATCGAAGAAGGGGCTGACGAGTCCCAGAGTCCACATGCCCCCCGCCATACCGCCGCGCTCGACCAGCGTCACCCGCGCCCCGGCCCGCGCCGCCGCCACCGCCGCGCCGAAACCGGCGGGTCCGGCCCCGACCACCAGCACATCCGTTTGATTGCGAACCGGCACGTCCACGATTTTGCGTTTGACCATCATCTTTCTGCCTCCTTTTGCTTTTACGAGCGGCCGGTTGTCGGACAGGTCGGACGGGTCGGACCTGTCTGACGGGAGCCGGTCAGATTTTTGTCATGCTATAAGTATACCGGAAGAGGCTCGATTTGACAATGCAGAGAAACGCTGTATATTTATATTTTACTGCTATCACAGGCGAAAAATGCAATTTTTATCAAAACTTACCCTGCGCGACGACCCGGAACTGCTCGAAAAGACGGTCGCCTCTTTCGAGCGCCGGTACGGGGTCAGCGTGACCATTCACGAGCACGGCGGACTGCTGTTCGACGAGGCGGGCCGCCCCTTCCTCCCCCGAAGGCATCACCACAACCACCCCTTCTGCCAGACCGGGCGCTACGAGAATCCCGGCTGGAACCGCCGCTGCCTCGAAGAGTGCGCCTATCAGGCGGAAAATATCGCGCTTCGCGAACAGCGCCCCTTTATCCACACCTGCTGGAAGGGGGCGGTGGAAACCGTAGTTCCGGTGGAGCGCAAGGGGACCCTGGCCATGGTGATGTTCGCCGGACCGTTCCAGATCGGGGAAGCCGATGAATCGCGCCTCTCTGAGTTGGCGACGGCGCTCTACATTCTCGGCCGCTCGCTGCTGGAGCTGGCGCTCGACTACCGCGAAACCGGCAGTCCGCCGGGCCGCAAAGGGGAGATCGCCCGCTTCCTCGCCGAAAACGCCCACGCCCCGGTCGGAATCGAGGAGCTGGCGGCGCGCCTCTCCCTCTCCCCCTCGCGAACCAGCCACCTGGTGACGCGGCTCTATGGAATGCCGTTCCGGCGGCTGTTGCTCAACGAGCGCCTGAACCGTGCCCGCAACCTTCTTCTCTCCACCGATTACCCGCTGAAAGCGATCGCCCAGGCGACCGGATTCGCCACTGAGTTTTACTTCAACCGCGCCTTCCGCGAATTCAGCGGTCTGCCGCCGGGGGAATACCGGAAAGTGAAATCCTCCACCTCAAAGTGATTTTGTACTATTGCCTTTCTCGGCTTTTTACGGTATACTTTAAAGCAAAACCGAAAGGGCTGGAAAATGAAAAAGTATATGATCCGTTGCGACATCGAGGGAGTCTCGGGGGTGGTGAGCTACGAACAGGCGGATCCCACGCTGGGGGAGTTCGCGTTCGGGCAGCGCATGTTCATGAACGACCTCCTCGCCCTGGTGGAGGGTCTGAACGAGGGCGGAGCCGATGAGATCGTCATTTACGACGAACATTTTTACGGGCGCAATATCGACATCGACCGGCTGCCGGAAAATGTGACCGCCATCTGCGGCAAGCCGCCGTACCGCGCCGACTGGGCGGGCGGGCTCGACGACAGCTTCGCGGGGGTGATCTTGCTCGGTTTCCATTCGCGCCGGGGAACCGGCGAGCTCTTGCACCACAGCTATGAACCGGACATCCGCAACCTGATTCTCTGCGGCACTCCGGTGGGCGAGATCGGCATCGAGGCGGGCGTGGCCGGCGATTGGGGGGTTCCCCTGGTGATGATCACCGCCGATTCGGCGGGCGTGGCCGAGGCCGAGGAGCTGGTTCCCGGCGTGGTCGGGGTGAGCGTCAAGGAGTCGGTGACGGGGGATGGCGGCGTCTGCCTGTCGGGCAAGCGGAGCGCCTCCCTCATCCGCGGAGCGGCGCGGCAGCTGGTCCAGTCGCCGCCGCCGGCCAAGCCGTGGAAGCTCGCGAAACCGGAGCTGACGGTCGAGTTCAACCCGGGGCCGTATTTGGAGATCTTTACAAAGCTGTATGGGAAACGCATGACCAAAACCGACGCCGTCACGTTGCGGGGCGAGACGGTTACCGCCATTTGGGCGGAGTACTGGCAAATGAAGCTGGCGACGCAGAATGAAATGAAGAAAGCGTAAGGAGTTGCCATGAAAGACGATATTCGCGAATACGCCCGGCTCGGGCTGGTTCACCACATGCTGTACCCGGAGTGCGCCGAGGCGGGGGAGATCCACGTGCGGACGCTGCTGGAATTCAGTCGCCGGAACGACATCGAGACCTTCGACTGCTGTACCCCGTACGGGGAGGAGTTCCGCAAGCAGCTGGTTTCGGCGCTGCGGGAGTGCGGCAAGACCATTTGCTATGCGCTGCATTTTTATCCGTTGCGGCTGCTGCCGTTGGCGGCGCGGCTTCCGGCGCAGCGGGCGCAGCGCGACATGCTGCTGGACGACCTGATCGGCGAGGCGGCGGCGATTGGCGCGAAGGGGTTGATTTTCGGGGCGGGGACGCCTTCCTACTATCAGGCGACGCGGGAGGATTTCGCGGCGTTCGAGGAGTTTTGCGACGGGTTGTGCGCGAAGCTGGCTCCGCATGGAATCACGGCGATGCTGGAGCCGTTCGACATGGATATCGACAAGAAGTTCCTGTATGGGCCGATTGACGATTGCGTGCGGTTGGCGGAGACGATTTCGAGTCGGCACGCGAATTTCGGTTTCGAGCTGGATATGGCGCATTTGCCGTTGATGCGGGAGGACTTCGCTTCGTCGATTCGCCGGACGGCGCCGTGGTTGAAGCGGGTGCACTTGGGGAACTGTGTGTTGAAGGACCGGAACGATCCGCGTTGGGGGGATACGCATCCGCCGATGGGTTATCCGGGTGGCGAGATTGACGTGCCGGAGTTGGTCGGGATTTTGCGTGGTTTGCTGGAGGTGGGGTTCCTGGATAAGGGGAACCGCGGGGATTTGCTGGTGGAGATGACGGTGTTTCCGGGGAAGAGCGTGGAGGAGACGGTGCGGGATAACTTTGGACGCCTGGAAGAGGCGTGGAAAAAACTCTAAAAAAAAGAAAACTTTAAAAATAGGTTGCGAAGCAACCGTGCGCCCCCGGCCGAGCCGGGACGCAGTCCAGCGCGCGGACAGCGCTGGTCGCTCGCCGAAAGAATTTTCGGTGAGCGAAACGCGGTCCATCAAGTCGATACCGACCGGCGGAGCGCTGCCATAAAAAGACGGCTCCGCCGGTCTTTTTATGAGCCGCAGCGCGCGGAGCCGCAGCCGGAAACGCCGGTAATCTCGTAACAATAGATACCCTCTCGTCTATGGCGTCACGGCGTCGTAGGCGAGAGGGTATCTGCTGTTACGAGATTACAGGCCCGGTGGGCGAGAGGGTATTTGCTGTTGCGAGAGTTTCAAGGTTTCCGGCTGCGGCTCCGCGCGCTGCGGCTCGATAAAAGCCCTGGCTCCGCCAGAGTCTTTTATCGGCAGCGCTCCGCCGGTCGGTACTGTACCGAT
>JAVBRV010000066.1:0-6925 GCA_031547585.1 Victivallaceae bacterium | reverse complement strand
CAGCTGCTCCTGTACGCGGCCGGCTGGGGCGTGGCCGGAACCGTCTTCTTTCTCTTTCTCGCCTTTCTCGCCTGGCGCGGCCTCGGGAAAATCTGGAAGGATGGCGACCCGGCGCTGCCGGTTCTGGGCTGGGGATACCTTCTCCTCTTTTTCCACGGTCAGCTGGATGTGATCCTGTCGACGCCGCTCGGCGGTGTTCTCTTCGGGCTTCTCGCGGGATTCTTCTGGTCCGTCGGCGCTCCGGTGAAGACCCCGATCGTCTTGCCCCGGCCGCGCCTTCGCCTGGGAGGAGCATTGCTGTTCATTCTTTTCGGAGTGCTGTTCGCCCTCCCCGGCTTTCGTTCGGGGCTGGCGCTGCGGCAGGCGAAACTGGCGCTCCACGGGGAGGATAAAGCCGAGGCGGCCCGACAGCTGACGGAGAGCATCCGCCGGAGGCCGTCGCCGGAAAATCTCTACCTGATGTCCGGTGTGGCGCTCTTCGACTTCCGGGATCCCGGCGCCGCCGTCAACCTTCTCGCCGCGCTGCCGGAGGCGGGCGTTCCCTTCTATTCCCACAGCGACGGGCGCCTCGCCCGGGCGCTGGCCGCTTCCGGGCGGATTCCCGAGGCGCTGGCCGCTTTCGAGCGGGAGCAGCGGCGCTACCCCTTCAGCGCCCTCAACGCCTACTACCGGATGCTGACCCTGCAACGTTACGGGACGCCTGAGGAAGCAAAGAAAGCCGGAGCGGAATTCCGGCGGATAATGGAGACAAAAGGATTGCGCCCCGACGAAATCCCTCTTCTCATCAAAAACCCGGACGCGGACAACCGGCCGATTCATCTGCAACACCTTCGGAAACCATGATGCCGTTAAACCAGTTCATTCAGACTCTTTTCGCCCCCTTCCCGCAAACGGGGGCGACGCTCTTCCTCCTCTTCTTCGCCGCTTTCGGGGTGGGCTGCCTGCTGCCTTTGCGGCTCCGCCGCCATGAATATCTGGCGCGCTGGGTATTGGGGTTCGACCTCCTGGCGCTCTTTTTCCTGCTGGCGGGGGACGCGCTCTTCGCTCTCCCCGCGGCGGTGACCTGGATTCTCCTCGCGCCGCCCGCGCTGTACGGGGTGTGGAAGTTCCGGCCCGCGTGGCGGAAGCATTGGCTCTTCGCCCTCCTCCTCGCCGCGGGGGGCGTCTGGACGCTGGGTTCGGCGCTGGTTCCGCCCTACGCCTGGGATGAGCAAGTCTACCAGGTGGCCCTGCCGCTCCGCTATCTGCGGGAGGGGTCGCAGGCCATGGCGCTCGACAACTCCTATTCGGGCTTCCCCTCCATGCCGCACCTGGTGATGGCGACGGGAATCCGGCTGGGTGGCCTGGCGCTGCCCCGGCTCCTCGTCTGGGCGAGTTATCTCTTACTCGCGGCGGGCTTCTACCGCGAATTGCGCCGTTTCGGCGGCGGCACGGCGGCGGCGGTCACGGCGGGGGTGCTGCTGGCGCCGGTCACGGCGGCCATGAACCGCGAATGCTATATGGAGTCCTTCATTGCCGTCAACCTCTTTGCGGGCTGCGCGGTCTTGGCCGATAGGGGCTCCCCCCGGCGGACGGCCCTCCTCGCGGGGCTCGCGGCGGGCATGGCGGCGGCGGTCAAGCTGACGGGCGCGGGGACTTCGCTGGCGATCTTCATCCTCTTCGCGAGACGTTTTCTCGTCCCGTGCGCCGGGCGTGAACGCTGGAGCCGTTTCGGCTGGTTCGCGCTGGCGGCGGCGGTAGCGGGGCTCCCCTTCTACGGGCGGGCGCTGCTGGCGACGGGGAATCCTTTCTACCCCTTCGGTTCCGCCTGGCTGGCCCCCGGCTCGGGGGGCGCGGCGGTGGAGCTGTACCAGACCCGGCTGGCCGAGCACCTGTACGGCTTCGAATCGTGGTGGAGCCCGGCGGTGGCCTGGCTGTTCGCCGGATTTTTCGAAAATCTTTTTGACGGCATCGTGCTGGGCTGGCAGTTCCCCTTCGCGATCGTAGTGGCCGTTACCGGACTCTTTCTCCTTCGCTTCCGGAATAGAAAACGTCTTGCCCCCTTCCTCTACCCGGCGGCCGCGCTGCTTGCGCTCTATCTCTTCTGGTGCTGGAGCGCACAGCAGACCCGCTTTCTCCTGCCGGGGCTCTTTGCCGCGTGCTGGCTCTTCGCGGCGCTGCTGCCGGTGTTCCGGCGGCGGACGCGGCTGGTTCTCCTCGCGGCCTTTCTGGTGCTGACGGGGTATTCGGTTTTCTGGCCGGCGCTCCGCCACTATCATCTGGCCTGGAAGATGCTGCCGGAGACGCGGGAGAATCCGGTGAAATTCCTCGGCCACGCGAGCCGCGACCCGGAATACTTCACCATGCTCGACCACCTCTCGAAGAATACGCCGGGGGGAAGCCGGGTGCTGCTGCTCTTTGAGCGGCGGGGGCTGTACGTGCCGCGCTCCTACCGGATTGCGACGCCGCACTTTCAGGAGGAGTTTTTCACGCCGGTTCCGGATACGCCGGAGGCGGTGCTGAAGGTGCTGCACGATTCCGGCGCAAACTATCTTCTGGTCGGCGGTTCCAACCGCAATCCGGATGAGCTGGAAGTCTACAATCCGGAAAACACCAAGCTGGCGCAGCACCTGATTCAACTGCTGCGCGCCGGTTCGCTGCGGCTGGTGGAAGTTCCCGGCAGCGGCGCTTACAATCTGTTGCAAATACGCTGAACCCGGTGTATATTATCTTTTTACCTTACTTATCAATCCGGAATTGGAATAGATGAAGAACCAGAATATTGAAGCGCGGCGCCGGCTTCTGAAACAGGCGCGTCAAGTGATCGTCAAAGCGGGAACGCGGCTGCTGACCAGCCGGGAGTCGATCCACGAGCTGGTGCTGGGCATTGCGGCGCTCCGCCGGGAGAACCGGCGGGTGCTGCTGGTGACTTCGGGCGCGGTGGGCATGGGCATGAAGACCCTCGGCCTCGCCAAGCGCCCGAAGGAGCTGGCGCAGGTTCAGGCGCTGGCGGCGATCGGCCAGTCGCACCTGATGTCGATTTACGAGGAAGAGTGCCGCGAACAGGGCTTCCGGGTGGCGCAGCTCCTCCTGACTGCCGCCGACCTCAGCCACCGCGAACGCTACCTCAACGTGATGAACTGCATCAACGCTTTGTGGGAGAATGATGTATTGCCGATCGTCAATGAGAACGACTCCGTTTCGGTGGCGGAGCTGAAGTTCGGCGACAACGATACCTTGGCGGGACTTCTCGCCAGCCTGACCGAATCGCCGCTCACCATCATTCTCACCACTGAAGAGGGCCTGCGCGAACGCGAGGCCGACGGCACGCTCGGCCAGCGGATTTCGCTGGTGGATAAGGTGGACGCGGCGGTCAAGGGAATGGCCGGCGGCACCGACAACTCGGAGTTCTCGATCGGCGGCATGGCTTCCAAGCTGCGGGCGGCGGAGATCGTCACCAGCACCGGAGAATATCTCTGGATCGCCGACGGGCGGAAGCCGGGAATTCTCGATGCCATTCTGCGCGGGGAGGATGTGGGGACGGTGTTCCTGCCGCGCGAGCGTCCGCTCCGGCGGCACAAGCGCTGGATCTCTTTCTTCAGCAAAACCAAGGGGACGCTGACGGTGGATGCCGGGGCGGCCAAGGCGGTGCGCGATGGCGGCAAGAGCCTGCTGCCCTCGGGAGTGCGCAATGTGGAAGGGGATTTCCGGCGCGGCGACGCGGTGGAGATCGCCGGTCCCGACGGCGTGCCTTTCGCGCGCGGCCTGGTCAATTTCGACTCCTCCGACTGCCGGAAAATTTCGGGCCACCATACCGACGACATCGAAGCGATGCTCGGCCCCAACGTCGACGATGAAGTGATCCACCGCGACAATCTGACCTTGCTCAGCTGATGAATATTTACCTCAAAACCTACGGCTGCCAGATGAACGAGCGCGACACGGAAGCGCTCGCCGGAATGTTCGCCGAGGCCGGCCACACAGTGGTGGACAAGGAAGAGAAGGCGGACGTCCTTCTCTTCAACACCTGCAGCGTGCGCGAACAGGCCGAACGCAAGGCGAAGGGCAAGCTGGGGTTTCTGAAAAAGTTGAAGATGAAGAACCCCGATCTCATCATCGGGGTCATGGGCTGCATGGCGCAGCGGCTGGGGGACGAGCTGTTGGAAGAGATTCCGCACCTCGACTTCGTGCTGGGGACCGGGCGTTTGCATACACTGGTGCCGTTGGTGGAGTCGCTGCGGCAGGAGCGCCGCCGCCTCGCCGACATCGCCGAATCGGCGGAGGTGCTGACGGGGATGGGCAGCCACTACCGGGCTCCCGGCGAAACGCCGGTGCTGGGGCAGATCGCCATCACCCGGGGCTGCAACCGTTTTTGCAGTTATTGCATCGTCCCTTATGTTCGCGGCCGGGAGATCAGCCGCGAGCCGGGGGATATTGTGGAAGAGGCGCGCCGCCTGGCGGCGGGGGGCGTCCGCGAGATCCTGCTCTTGGGGCAGAACGTGGCGGCCTACGGGCTGGGCGGGAACATCAATCCGCCGCCCGAGGGGGTGTCGCCGTTCGCCGACCTCCTGGAGGCGTTGGCGGAGATTCCGGAGCTTCACCGGATTCGTTTCACTTCACCCTATGTCACCTACTTCAACGACCGGTTGATCGGGGCGATGGCCGCGAATCCGAAGGTCTGCCGGAACTTGCATCTGCCGCTGCAATCGGGTTCGAACCGGATTCTGAAGGCGATGAACCGTCAGTATACGCGGGGAGTCTACTTCGAGATCGCCGAAAAGATTCGCCGGGCGATGCCGGAGATCACCTTCTCGACGGACGTGATCGTCGGCTTCCCGGGGGAGACGGAGGAGGACTTCGCGGAGACCCGGGAATTGATGAACCGGATGGCGTTCGACAACGCTTTTATTTTCAAATACTCGCCCCGCCCGGGGGCGGCTTCGGCCGAGTGGGCGGATACGATTCCGCAGGAGGTCAAGGAGGAGCGCAACCGGATTCTGCTGGACGACTTGAAGGCGCGGGTGGCCGAGTCTTTGAAGGCGGCGGTGGGAACGACCGTGGAGGTTCTGGTCGAGGGGGTGAGCCCGCGGAATCCGGCGCGTTGGAGCGGGAAGACGGGGACGGCGAGGACGGTGCATTTCGACCCCGAGCCGGGGGTGAAGCCGGGCGACCTGGTGGAAGTGGTGATTGAGCGGGCGGGCGCGGTCTCCCTCTCCGGGAAAATAAAAAAATAAAATTTAAAAAATAGACCGCGAAGCGGTCGTGCGCCCCCGGCCGAGCCGGGACGCAGTCCAGCGCGCGGACAGCGCTGGTCGCTTGCCGAAAGAATTTTCGGCACGCGAAACGCGGTTCCTCAAGTAGATACCGACCGGCGGAGCGCTGCCATAAAAAGGCGGCTTCGCCTGCCTTTTTATGAGCCCGGCGCGCGGAGCCGCAGCCGGAAACCGTTTGCCGCTCGTTCCCTGCCAGATACCCTCTCGCCCAGCCCACACCGCACAGTCAACAAATTAAGCCCAATTTGAGCTTGAAAAGCGCGTCCTCGCGTGATATTGTAACCCCTTGGAGGGAATTGACCGTGATGGAATGGAAAAAACTGTTGTCTCCGCACCGGATTGCCAGCTCACAGCCCGGCGCCATTACCCAGGACCGCTCTCCTTTTCAGCAGGACTTCGACCGGATTATCTTTTCGGGCGCGTTCCGCCGGTTGCAGGATAAAACGCAGGTTTTCCCCTTGGCGCGCACGGAATTTGTCCGCACCCGTTTGACCCACAGCCTCGAGACCAGCTCGATCTCCCGTTCGCTGGGGACGATTATCGGCACCTTTCTCTGCCGCGAATTCGATGTCGGCGGCGCGCAGCCGAGCGACATCGGCGCGACGGTGGCGGCGGCGGCGCTGGCGCACGACATCGGGAACCCCCCCCTGGGACACGCGGGCGAAGAGGCGATTCGCTACTGGTTTACCGAATCGGCCATCGCCGCCGACATGCGGCGGGTGATGCATGAGAACGAGGCGGCGGATATCGAGCGCTACGAGGGCAACGCCCAGGGGTTCCGGGTGCTGACGAAATTGGAGATGCCGGATCGCCCCGGCGGGATGCAGCTGACGTGCGCGACGCTGGCGGCCTTCGCCAAATACCCCTCGGCCTCGCGGGTGGAGACCCGTCCGTTCGGCGTGGCGGGGAAGAAATTCAACTTTTTCCGGCTGGAAGCCGATCTCTTTGCCGAAGTCGCCGAACACACCGGCCTGGTGCAAGCCGGCCCCTGGGCCTGGCAGCGCCACCCCCTCGCCTACCTGGTGGAGGCGGCGGACGACATTGCCTACCGCATCGTCGACTTCGAGGACGGGCAGCGGCTCGGTATCATCGACTACGCCGAACTCGAACGGCTCTTTCTCGACATCATCGCCGACGAGGACGCGGCGCGCTACGTGGCGGGCATCCGGACGCCGGAGCGGCGGTCGGAGTTCCTGCGGGCGCGGGCCATCGGCAAACTGGTGCGGGAGATTTCAAGCATCTTCATCAACCGTCACGACGAACTTCTCACCGGCCGGTTGGAGCACCCCCTGATTCACTACGTCGCCTGCCCGGAACCCTTGCGGCGAATCGAGGAGCGGAGCCGCCGCAGCATCTACAACCACCGGCAGGTAGCCGAGATCGTCGGCGCGGGCTTCGAACTGGTGTCGGGCATGCTCGATATCTTCATGCCCTGCGTCAACGAGCTGGCGCTGGAGCGGACGGGGGGCAAGAGCGCCAGCTTCCGCAGCCGCCGACTCGCGGCGCTGCTGCCGGATCTGGAGGAAAACCTGGAGAGCGAGGAGTGGCGGCGCAGCGGCTACCGCCGGTTGATCGGCGTTCTCGACTACGTCTCCGGCATGACCGACGGCTACGCGGTCAGCCTCTACCAGAAGCTGAAAGGAATATCCCTCTGATGCCCGGCGAATTCTACC
>JAVBRV010000178.1:0-30638 GCA_031547585.1 Victivallaceae bacterium | reverse complement strand
CTTCGCCCGACTTCGCCGCCGTCACCGCATAGCTCATCACCGGAGCCGGCGAATCGACGCCGGGCAGCGCCCTGTCGGCGGTCGAGGCCGCGATGGGGTCGCCGATGCGGGTATCCTTCAGCTTGGCGATGGCGAAAATGGTTCCGGGGCCGGCCTCCTGCACCTGGGTCTGAAGCTTGCCGTTCATCAGGAGCAGGGTGCCGAAGCGCTCCTTGACGCCTTCGCGCGTCAGGTTGAACACGTCCGAATCGGCTTTGAAGATGCCGGAAACAGTCCGCACGAAGGTGAGCTGCCCGCTGAAGGGGTCGTTGATGCTCTTGAAGACGATGCCGAGGGCGGGCGCCGCTTCGTCGATCCGCCGCTCCGCGCCATCGACGGTGACGTAGGCGAGCGAGTCGGGGAAGACCTCGCGGATGCCGTCCATCAGCTCCGCGATGCCGATATCCTTGGCGGCGCTGCCCGCGAACACCGGAATCACCCGGCAGGATTTCACTACTTTCTTGAGTCCGGCACGAATCTCCTCTTCGCTCAGGGTTTCGCCGTCGAGATAGCGCATCATCAGTTCGTCGTCGGTTTCGGCAATGGCGTCGAGCCAGTAGCCGCGGCACTCTTCGACGTCTTCGGCGATGTCGGCGGGCGGATTCCGGTCGAAGAGAACGTTGAAGAGGCCCTTGAACTCCGCCTCCTTGCCGAGCGGCCAGTAGTAGGGGATGATGACGTTGCGGCCGTGGTTGTTGCGCATCTGTTCCAGGGTGGCCTTGAAATCGGCGCGCTCCTTGTCGAGGCGGCTGACGAAACCGAAACGGGGAATGCCGCGCAATTTCGACATTTTCCAGGCGCGGGCGGTTCCGACCTGCGGGCCGTCGATGGCGTCGACCAGGACCAACGCGGCGTCGGCGGCGCGGACCGCGGCCACGTATTCGCCGACGAATTCGCCGTATCCGGGGGTATCGACAAAGAAGAACGGACTGCCTTTCCAGGTGCAATTGAGGCAGCTCGAATAGATGCTCGAGCGGCGTTCGCGTTCGTCATTCATGAAGTCGGAAACGGTGTTCCCGGCTTCCACGCTCCCGGCGCGGCCGATCGCCCCCGCCTTGGCGAGCAGCGCCTCGGCCAGAGTGGTCTTGCCGCAGCCCGAGTGGCCCGCGATGACGAAATTCCTGCATTCGGTAGCTTTGCCCATGAGACTCCCCTTATCGTTGAAAGTTGGACTTGCAATCGCAACAACCGACCCCGGAGGAAAAGCATTCTCTCCGGAATTCCGCAGTATGCCTGCCCTAACAATAGCAGACCTGTTTTGAAATTACAAGCCGCAATGCGAAAGATTTTTCGCCGCCCGCCACCTGGTACTCTCATCAGAAAAACGCAAAAGATATTCCCCGGGGTATTGACAAATCCATAAAAGTCGAGTATAATATCATTGTTCAAACGATTGAATGAATCAGATAGGAGAATTCGCACCATGGCGACACAGTCCGGAAACCGCCGCATCACACTGGCCGACGTCGCGGCCCGGGCGGGCGTGGATAAATCGACCGTCTCGCTGGTGCTGAACCGGAAGGCACTGGCCGCCCGGCTGCTGCCGGAGACCCGGCGGAAGATCACCGACGCCGCCTGCGAACTGGGCTACCGCCCCTCCATCACCGCCCGCGAATTCAAGAGCGGCAAGTCGGGAATCCTGGCGATGGTGCTGGGGGATATCGAGAACGTCTACTTCGCGAGCATGGCGGCCGCCTTCATCAAACACGCCGAAGCGGCGGGCTGTCAGGCGCTGATTTCGGTGACCGGCTATGACCCCAAACGGGAGATCGAGGCGCTCCGGATGTTCTACGACCGCAACGTCGACGGTGTGCTCTACACGCTGCACAGCATCGAGGCGGACCCCGCGCTCCTCGACACGTTGCTGGCCACACGCTTCCCGGTCGTCTTGCACGGCAGCCGCAACCCGGGGACCTTCTCCCGGCTGTCGGTGGACTGCGAAGAGGCGCTGGAGGAAGCCGTGGGGAGCATCGCCCGCCGCCACCGCCGGGTCGGCGTCTTCGTCTACCCCGGGGAGTGGCCGCGCAACTACCGTTCGTTCGAAGCGGCCTGCCGCCGCCACGGCGCTATTCCGGTCCCCTGCCCCATCGCCGCAATCGAGAGCAAACCGCTTGAGGAGGAGATGGTTGCCATCACCCGGGAAGCGAACGCCCCCCGGGCCTGGTTCGTCTCCGGAACCGCCCCCGCCATGCGCCTCGCCTCGCGCCTCTACCGGGCAAAAGTCGCCATTCCGGAGGAGTTCGAGATGGTCACCTTCTGGGATACCGACTGGTGTTCCGTCCACATCCCCGCGCTGTCGACCATCGCCTTCGACATGGATCTCGCCATGGCGAAAACCGTGGCCCACCTCCGCAACTTCGCCACCGAAGGGCCGCAGCATCTCCGCCTCACCGGGCGCTTCATCCCCCGCGAAACCACACGTTGACCATAGAAGGAGCAGCACCATGAACAACCACCATCGAAATCCACACCGCGCCGCCAATTTTACACTGATTGAACTTCTGGTCGTAATTGCGATCATCGCTATTCTGGCGGCGATCCTCCTCCCCGCGCTCAACAAGGCGCGCGACCGGGCGCGGGACGCCAAATGCCTCAACAACCACAAGCAGATGGCCTCCTACATGTCGATGTATCTCGACTCGAACAACGACCTCTTCCCCAACTCCAACGGAAATTTCGACAGCACGACGCACGGCAAATGGCAGGACCTCCTCTACTCCCTCAGCACCGGCGTCGCCATGGGGGATTTCATTTATATTGAACGGATTGACACCAATCTCTACAAGGAGCGGGGCATCTTCGCCTGTCCGGCGGGAGAAGCGCCGATCGATTTCTCGAAACGAACCGCGCACTACGCGATGAACAGCGGGCTAACCTCCGGCAAAACCGGCTCCGGCAAGCAGTTGAACCGCAAACGCGGCCAGGTGCGCCACCCCTCCAAGCGGATGCTGACCATCGACTGCGACTACAGCGGCAGCTGGCCGTCGCCGCACGCCTGGAAGATCGAGAACCTGACGGCCAACGCGGGGTTCCGCCACCTCGGCCGCCGGGGCGCCTTCGCCGCCTACGTCGACGGTCACGCGGGCGGACGAACCTATCCGGATATTCCCGCCAGCTACAAGCTGCCGGATACCACCGCCGGCTACTTCTGGGGCAGCAGCCAGGAGAATATGTATGTCACCCTGGGTGACCTGTAAACGAAAGATAAGAATATGATGATGAAACGATTGACTCCTCTCGCCATCCTCCTGCCCCTCTTCCTCGCCGGTGCGGGTCTCCCGTGGAACCCCGGCCCCTGCGGAACGCTCTCCGGGGAGCGCCTCACGGTCACGGTTCCCGAAGAGAAGAAGGAGGCGATCAACTGCGCCGAAGCGCCGATCGACCTCGTGCCGCTGCGGGGGCAGCTGGTGCAGTTTTCGCTCCGGGTGCGGGCCCGCGAGGTCTCCCGCCCCCGGAAGCCGTGGAACGGCGTCAAAATCATGCTCAACTACCGGGACGCCTCCGGCAAGGAGTACTGGCACAACGTCCAGAATCTCGCCGGCAGTTTCGACTGGCGCAATACCAGTTTCACCACCACCATCTCGCGCACCGCCACCGCCGGGCGGGTCATGCTGGGGCTCCAGGATTCCACCGGCGAGGCGGAGTTCGACCTCGCGAGCCTCTCCATCCAGCCCCTCTTCCCGAAGCCGCAAAGCACCTACCAAGTTCGCTATCCCGACCGGGTGGCGGAGACTCCGCCCCTCCGCGGCTTCATGTCGCCCTTCAACACCCGCCCGGAAGACCTCGCCGCCATGCGCGAGTGGAACGCCAACCTCGTCCGCATCCAGCTCTGCCGCAACTGGGGCAAAAACAACACCGACCTCGACCTCGACGAATACGACCGCTGGCTGGACGGCAAGCTCGACCATCTCGAATCCCTGCTCGAACCCGCCAACCGCCTCGGCCTCAAGGTGGTCATCGACCTCCATTCGCCCCCCGGCGGACGCAACGACGAGCGCGATATGCGCCTCTTCTACGACGACAAATACGCCGAACACTTCTACCTCACCTGGGAGAAAATCGCCCGGCGTTTCAAAGACAATTCCGCCATCTGGGCTTACGACCTCCTCAACGAACCCAGCCAGAAGCGTCCGGCGAAAACCGACTATTGGACTCTCCAGAAACGCGCCGCCGAACGGGTCCGCGCCATCGACCCCGACACCCCCATCCTCATCGAAGCGAACGAGTGGGACGCCCCCTCCGCCTTCAACTATCTCGCTCCCCTCGAAATGGATAACATCATCTATCAGGTCCACGTCTATCAGCCCGGAGCCTACACCCACCAGAACGTCAACAACCTCTACGGCGAAATGGGAGCCGCCGCCGTCAGCCGCTATCCCGGCCTGATCCGCGGCGAAATGTGGAACAAGGAGACGCTGCGCGCCGCCCTCGCCCCCGTGCGCGAATTTCAGCTGCGTCACCGGGCGCGCATCTACGTCGGCGAATTCTCCGTCGCCGCCTGGGCCCCCGGCGCGGGAAAACACCTCGCCGACAACCTCGAGCTCTTCGAAGAGTACGGCTGGGATTGGAGCTATCACGCCTTCCGCGAATGGAAAGGCTGGAGCCTCGAACACGAAGGCGAAAATATCAATTCGATGCGTCCGTCGACGGAGAATCCGCGCCGAACCGTCATCCTTGAAATGCTCCGTCGCAACCGGTTATGAACCTCGCCCTGTTCCGCCAACCCGCCGGGGTACTCGCCGGGGCCTGGACGGTCAACGCCCTCGCCTACTCGATCGTCTACCCCTTCCTGCCGCTCTACCTCCACCGGGAGCGCGGCATCCCCATGGCCGAAGTCGGGCTGATCTTCCCCCTGATGGGCGCCGCCCTCATCGCCGCGCCCCCCGTCGCCGGAATCCTCACCGACCGCTTCGGGCGCATTCCCGTATTCCAATCCGGGCAGTTCGCCCGCGCCGGAATCTTCCTCCTCCTCGCCGCCATGGCGCTCCTCCACGCCCCCTTCTGGCTCTTCGCCGCCGTATTGACCCTCAACGCCGCCGTCGGCGTCGGCTTCCAGGTCGCCTCAAACGCCTACGTCAACGATATTTCCACCGAAGAAGAGCGTCCCCGGGTCTTCAGCGGCATCCGCATCGGCAACAACCTCGGCTGGGCCCTCGGACCCATGCTCGGAGCCTTCCTCGTCGGACTCCCCTTCGCCTGGCTCTTCCTCCTCACCGCCCTCCTCTGCGTCGCCGGAGCCCTCTACACCGGGCGCTTCTGCCGCGAAATCCGCATCGCCCATACCCCTCTCAAAGGGCGTCACCTCCTCGCCGCCCTCGCCCTTCCCCGGTCCCACCCGGAACTCCGCCGGCTCCTCCTCGCCGGTTTCCTCCTCTTTATCCTCAGCAGTCAGCTCTACTCCATCCTCTCCGTGTACGCCACCGGCGTCGTCAAAATCAACTCCAACTCCCTCGGCTTCCTCTACTCCATCAACGGCTTCTTCATCATCCTCTTCCAACTGCCCATCACCCGCCAACTCGAAAAACGCCGCTGGAGCTTCCCCCGCCGTCTCCTCCTCGGAGCCGCCCTCTATACGCTCGGCTATCTCTCCCTCGGCTTCGCCGTCAACTGGTCCCTTCTCGCCCTCGCCGTCATCATCATCACCCTCGGCGAAGCCGCCGCCGTCCCCACGATCTACGCCGCCGCCGGACGCGGCATCCCCCCCGAGCTCTCCGGCCAAAGCATGGCCCTCCTCGAACTCGTCCGCGGAACCGCCTACGCCCTCGGCCCCTACATCGGCTCACTCGTCTTCGAACAATATTCCAGCTCCCCCATCCTCTTATGGGCCTTCCTCTCCAGTTTCGGGATTTTCGCCTTCATCGGCTTTACTCGCCTTCATCGGTAAATTCGCACACTTATACCAATTCGCTTTCAAACATAGACGCAAAGCCAAGTGCGCACAAGCACATGGCATTGCGTCTATGTTTGAAAGCGAATTGGTATTATAGGCTGAAGTACGGTTCCCGCTGGGGCAGGCTGCCTCCAGCGGGGAGCTATTGATAGCCTAGAGGGGCGAACGCGTGCCGGATTTCGTCGCTGCTTCCCGTGAGGGTAAAGGCGCGGGGTCCACGGCGAAGGGGGTAGTCGCCGCGCTGCTGCTCGAAGGCGTCCGGATTGGCGCGGAGGCGCCGGTCGTCTTCGCGGGGGTCGTAGACGGCGAGGAGGAGGTGACGCCGCTGCTCTTCCGGGGTCTGCCGGGGATCGAGCCGGATCACCGGCTGCGGCGGCGGGGGGAGCCCGGCCGGACTCCAGGTTCGCAGCGCCGATAGGCCGAGGGCGGCGGCGACTTTCCGCACCGCCATTTCCGTACCCACCGCTTTGCCGTCGAGCGAATAACCGGCGATGTGAGGGGTGGCGAGGAAACAGCGGTCGAGGAGGGCGCGGTCAATTTCCGGCTCATGGGGCCAGACATCGAAGATGAGACGGCAGCGGGCAGCGGGGAGGGCCGACTCCTTGACCACTTCGCCGCGCGAAGTGTTGAATAGGGTCGCCCCGCCAGAAAGGCGGGCGAAGAAGGCTTCGTCCGCAAGGCCGAGAGTCGGGTGAGGTCCGGCGGCGGAGAGGGGGACGTGGAGCGTCACGACGTCCGACCCGGCCAGCAGCTCATCGAGGGGAACGAAGCCTTTTTCGCCCTCTTTTTCGGCGCGCGGGGGGTCGTTCACCAGGACTCGCATACCGAGGGCGCGGCCGACTTCGATCACCCGGCGGCCGACCTGGCCCGCGCCGATCACGCCGAGGGTTTTTCCTTCCAGGTGCTCCGGCAGGAGGGCGAGGGCGCCCGCGACATAACCGGCCACGCTGGCGGCGTTGCAGCCGGGGGCGCAGCTCCAGCCGATGCCGAGGGCATCGAGGTCGGCGAGGTTGAAGTGGTCGAATCCGGCGGTGGCGGTGGCCGCGAAGCGAACGCGCGACCCGGCCAGCAGGGCGCGGTCGCAGCGGGTCCGGGTGCGGGTGACGACGGCGTCGGCTTCGCGAACCTCGGCGGGTCCGATCCGGCCGCCCGGCAGGTAACGCACTTCGGCGAAGGGTTCGAACGCCCCCCGGATGAAGGGGATCTTGTCGTCAATGACGATCAGCATACTGGTTTACCCGAAAATGAACTTGCCGAAATAATCCGGCTCGTGGAACGAACAGAAGGGAACCGGCTTCCACGAGAGATAGTGGGGGTGGCTGGTGTGGTCGCCGCACTTGAAGACGTTGCCGTACCACACCGCCCCCGGAACCGGAAGCGGCGCGCCGTTGGTTTTGGCGTAGACCGCGAAAGGCAGGAAGAACCCCAACCGCCAGGTGATCGGCGTCGCGACTTCCGGTTCGACCCGGTCGGGCAGCGTATGGTGGATGCGGATCCCTTCGCGCTCCTCCGCCGTCAGCGGACGGGCTTTGGTGAAGCCGTCGATGGTGCGGCGGGCGTTCTCGATATGGCTGGTCAGCATCACGCCGTTGCCGCTGAATTCGAAGTTGTTGTAGCCGGTTCCGGAGGAGGGCTGGAGGAAGAGTTCGACGCAGCTGTCCTGGCAGACCGGATCGTTGACCTTGCGGGCGACGCAGCGCACGTAACGGTCTTCCACCTCGAAGAGTCCGTACAATCCCTGCCGGTCGTACTGCAGTTTGAAGCGCACCCGGGGGTGGCAGCCGCTCCCCTCGGGGCGGCGGTTGGCGAGGGTGATGGTTTCGGCCTCTGCCCAGCCGGCGGCGTCGAAGGAGGAATCGAGAAGGGGGGCCTCGGAGGCGAAGTGGATCCGGTAGCTCATGGAGTCTTCCTTTTAATTGTCGAGTCGGCTGATCTGCGAGGTCATGAAGGAGCGGTTGAGCCGCGCGGCCGGTTCGGGGTTGCCGCGCCCCGGGGGGCGGATGGTGTTGATGTGGATCGTCCGGTCCACCGAGCCATCGGGGCGCAGGGTGTAGGTCCCGGATGCGCCGGGATAGCTGCGGATGGTGGCGAGATTCTTCTGGTATTGCTCCAGCGTCCGCGCGTCTTCGAGGCCGATCGCCAGGATCTTCATGGCGTCGTAGCCCTGCGCTTCGCAGCTGCCGGGGTCGTAGTGGTACGCCTTGCGGAAGTTTTCCCGGAAGGTCTGCGCCGTGTCGCTCTTGTAGTCCGGCGAATAGAAGCCGATGTAGAAGGCGTCCCCGGGGCGATCCCCGCAGTGGTGGAGAAATTCGATTTCATCCCAGGTGTCGGGGCCGAAGAAGATGCCCTGGAAGCCCAGCTCCCGCAGGCGTTTGAAAATCTTAGCCGAGAGCGCGGTCTCTTCCGGAATGACGATTCCCTGGGGCGACGCCGCCAGGAGGTCGCGAAGCACCGCATCCAGATCCGAATCCGGATGCAGCTCCTCCATCCGGACCACATTGCCGCCGTAGCCCTCGAACGCCTCGGCGGTCTCGCGGCCGATCTCCCGCGAATAGGCCCCCCCGGGACCCATGTTGACGATCACCCCGAGGCGCATCAGCTTGCGCCAGAACCAGGCGTATCCGGCCAGCACCTTCGCCTGGTCGCTGTTCGAAAAGACCACCCGCGACAGGTAGGGGTTCCCCTCCACCAGCTCATTGCCGGTGGCCATCGGCAGCATCACCGGCAGCCGGAGCGCTTTCGCCCGTTCGCCGATCATCGAGACATCCCAGGTGCTGTGCCCCGCCAGCAGCGCGGAGACCTCCTCGCGGGAGAATTCATCCACCTGGTCGGCGGCGAGATCGGGGTTCCCCCGGTTGTCGAGCACCAGCAGCTCCACCTGCCGGCCGGAGACGCCCCGCCGGTAATTCAATTCGCGGACGGCCATCTCGATGCCGGTCAGGATCCGTTCGCCGTATTCGTGAAATTCGCCGGAGAGCGGCAGGGTCACGCCGATCTTCACCGGACCGTGATTCTTGATGATCCCCTCGCGCTCCACCGGGCCGAGCGGGGTCTCGGTCTGACAGCCCATGATTCCGACCAGCATCGCCAAAAGGGCAGCCGGCAGCCAGTTACGCTTCATCGTTCTCCTCCTCCGGGTGATAGCCGATCGCCACGAGATCGGGGTCGCCGGGCATGATGCCCCGTTCGGTCGCCCGGATGAAGCGGACGAAATGCGCCACCTCCTCCGGGACCTCCCCCTCCTTCTCGATCAGCGCCAGCGCGTTGCCGGTGTTCAGTTTGCGGAAAAAATAACTTTTGATCGCCCGCCGGATCGCCATCCGCCGGACGCTGTCGAAGCCCGCCCGCCGGAGTCCGACGGTATTGGGCCCGCAGATGCAATTGTTCTCGGCCAGCATGCAATAAGGCGGAATGTCCTGCCGGACGATGGTCCGCGCGCCCAGCATGGCGAGGCTGCCGATCCGGCAGAACTGGTGAATCAGAATGTACCCCGAGAGCACCGCCCCGTCTTCGATGATGACGTGGCCCGAAATCGCCGTCTGGTTGGCGACTGTCACCCGGTTGCCGATCCGGGCGTCGTGGCCGACGTGGACGAACCCCATGAGGAGCGTCCGGTCCCCCACCGAGGTGATTCCCCCCTCGAAAGGCGAGCGGTGGATGGTCACATATTCGCGCAGCACGGTGTCACTGCCGATTACGGTCGAAGCGTGCACCCCCGGCTGGAAGCGATGGTCCTGCGGCTCTTCGCCGATCAGCGCGCCGAAGTAGACCCGGCAGCGGGGGCCGAGGGTGGTGTGGTCGGCGATCTTGACGTGGGCGTCGATCCAGCAGTCGTCGCCGATTTCGACGTCGTCGCCGATCACGGCGTAGGGGCCGATGTCAACGCCGGTCCCGAGGCGGGCTCCCGGACTCACGACGGCGGTGGGGTGAATGGCCATTCCGCCGCCTCGCTACCGGACGATCGTGCAGTAATCGGTGTCGCCCGTCAGCACCGCTTCGAAGCTCCCCTTCTCGGAGAAGTTGAAGACGATGATCGGCAGGTCGTGGTCGCGGCACATCGAGAAAGCGGTGGAATCCATCACCTTGAGCCGCCGCTCAAGCGCTTCGTCGAAGCTGAGGTTGCGGAAGCGTTCGGCCGAGGGGTCCTTGAAGGGGTCGGCGGTGTAGATGCCGTTCACCTTGGTCGCCTTGAGGACGGCGTCGCAATCGGTTTCGAGTGCCCGCAGCACGGCGGTGGTATCGGTGGTGAAGAAGGGGCTGCCGGTGCCGCCGGCGAAGATCACCAGCTGCCCGGATTCCATCGCCCGGACGGCCGCGTCGCGGTCGAAACGGGGCGCGACGGGCTCCATGCCGATCGAGCACTGGACCAGCGCCGGAACCCCCGCCGCCCGGAAGAAGTCGCGCAGGCAGAGCGCGTTCATCACCGTCGCCAGCATGCCCATGTAGTCGGCGTTGACCCGGTCCATGCCGCCGGAGCGGCCCATGACGCCGCGCCAGATGTTCCCGGCGCCGACCACCAGCGCCATTTCGACGCCGCGGTCGAGGATGTTCTTCACCAGTTCGACCACGGCGCGGACCGCTTCGGCGTCGTAGCCGTGGCTTTCGCCGCCCTTCAGGGCTTCGCCGCTGATCTTGAGGAGGATGCGATTGTACTGAAAATCTCTGGTCATGGGAGGGACTCCTGTTAACGTAGTTAAACCTGTTCAAAAAAGAATATATCCCGCCATTGTCGATTTCGCCAAGCGAAACCCGTTCCGGTCCCACTTTTTCATGAAAAAACTTAGCGGACGAGTTTTTTTGATTTTTTTCTTGTATCGATATTGACATTTGGTGATCGATACACTATAATTAATGGTGTGACACAAAGAACTTCACGACGCGGGGCAATTTGCAAATCATGTTTTTGGTTATGTGAAAAAGGTTTAACCCGTATTGACGGCCGGTTCTGTCGGACGGGTCGGACAAGTCGGACTGGGTGGACAGCCGAAAATCTTGAATCGCGAAGCAATAACTCGAAAATCATCGCAAAAAAACGAGACTTTGGCAGATAGCGTACAGGAGATGGGCTTGAATAAGCGGGAACAATTATACGGTGAGCTGAAGGATCGGCTGGTGACCTGCGACCCCGGGACTCCGTTTCTCACGGTTCGTTCGATCATGGATGGCTTTGACGTGAGCCAGGCGACGGTGAGCGGCGCGATTCAGAAACTGGCGGAGGAGGGATTGCTCCGCAAGAATGGGCGACGCAGCATGGAAGTCACCGAGGCGGTGCTCCGCTACCGACGGGATGCGAAGCCGGTCTACTGCCTGGCGATTCCGCTCTGGCCGTCGGATCATTTGAATATGCTGGCGCAGTGCTTTCTCGAACTGGCGCCCGGTTTGAAGTACGAGCCGGAGATTTACCGTTACGACTGGCGCCAGCCGATTCCAACGGAGCTGCCCGCCACCAAGATCGACGGCCTGATCGTCCAGGGCGGACGCCTTACGGGCGAAGCGATCTGTACGCTGGAGGGCTTCGGCATTCCCTATGTGGGGCTGGGCGAACCGATCTCCGGCGTCGAGGTGAATTCCGTCTGCCTCGACGAGGAGTATTCGGGGATGCTCGCCGCGCACCATCTCTGGGAGCTCGGGCACCGGCGCTTCGCCGTGGCGGTCACCGAGCAGAATTCCGGCGGAACCAGCAGCAGGATCAAGGGATTCCGCCAGTTCGCGGAGCTTCACGGCTGCCCGGTCGAGGTGATCGACTGCGATATTCAAAATGGAGATTTTTCGCCGGAGAAAAACTACGCGGTGCTGAAAGCCTGCTTTGAGAAGAGGCCGCTGCCGTATACCGGCCTCTTTCTCTTAAGCGAATCGGGCTCCTATGGAATCTGCCGCGCCGCGTATGAATCCGGTCTCCGGATCCCGGAGGAGCTGAGCGTGGTGACCATCGGCGAAAGCTGGCACCTCGATTTCATGGTTCCGGCGCTGACCTCCATCGGTTGCGACCAGTCGATCATGATGGAGGAGGCGGTCAGCCTTCTCCGCTCCGCGACCCCCGGCGGGACCGAGCAGAAAAAAGTGAAAGCACAGCTTTATCGGCGCACTTCCACGAAAGCAATTACCCCGAACGAATAAGGAACAGGGATTATGAAAAAACATTTTACGCTGATCGAGCTCCTGGTGGTTATCGCCATCATTGCCATCCTGGCCGCCATCCTGCTGCCGGCCTTGAACAAGGCGCGGGAAAGAGCGCGCTCCTCCCACTGCGTCAGCAACCTGAAGCAGTGCCTGACCGGGCAGCAGTTCTATTCCGACGACAACAACGGCATGATGGTCTGCTACAGCCGCGACAACTCCGGCGACACCGCTTACGGCTACTTCTGGGCCAGACTCGCCTGGGGGAAGAATGCCGCCGGGAACAATACGATCAAGGAGGGAGGCGGCTATATCTCCCCCGGTGTCCTCAAATGCCCCTCCTCTCTCAAGCACACCAGCAACTGGTTCAATACCTACGCCATGTACAACTCCCACTGCGAGTGGGCGGGTCCGTACAAGAATTGGGCGAAGATTATGGGGGCGTGCTTCTTCCGCGACGACTCCATGGGCTCCGACAGCTATCTCTTGCCGAAGAAGATGCTGCACCCGAGCTCCTTCTTCGTCTTCTCGGATTCCATCGTCCCCACCGGCACCAATATGGGGAAGGCGTGCTTCGTCTTCCGGAACTTCAACTCGGTCGAGGGCGGCGGCATGTACGGGCAGCACGGCAAACGGGCCAATGTGGCGCATGCGGATGGGCACGTCAACTCCTACTCCAAGGCGGAAGCGGAGGCCTCGAAAATGAACATCACCGTCTTCTACAGCGATGGTTTCTGAGATGAAACTCTGGTTTTTCGCCGTACTCTCGTGCGCAATTTTTCACTCCGCCCTGGCGGAGACGGTCGCGGACCCCGTGAAAGACGGGGGGAAAATTCATTTCCACCGCAAGGACAACAAGCTGGCGGGGAGCTTCCCCCTTGCCGAATTCCCGCGCATCGGGGAGTCGGGGGTCCGGATCGACTGCGCCCGGGCGGCGGACGCGGCCTATTTCGACTGGCAGCCGCCGACCGGGAAACCGCTGCCGGAGTTCCTGAAAGCCGAATTCCGGGTGCAAGTGCTGCTGCCGGCGAATCATCCGGGCCGGGAGGTCAATCTGCGGCTGATCGACGCGGATGGCGAAATCTTCCAGTTCCGCCATTCTCTTCCGGCGGCGGGCGACGGCAAGTGGCGGGATTTCGTCTTCACCGCCGATGCGGAGAATCCGCGCACCACCGCCCGCTGGGGCGGCGGCGATAAGGCCGACAAAAAACTCACCATGCCGGTGAAGCTGCGGGGAGTCACCGTCGACCTCCGGCCGGGCGGCGGAGAACTCGGCCTCGGGCCGCTTTCCTGCCGGATTCTCGACAGCAACGCCCCCCTCGAAGTGGAGCTGCTGACCGGCGAAGGGAGCCCCATTCACGTCCTGAAGCCGGAGGAGGCGGGGAAGCTCGCGCTCCTCGTCACCAATCCGCGCCCCGGGGCCTTGAAGGGAACCCTCCGTTGGGAGATGACCGGTGTGCGCGGCGAAAACATCGGCGCAGGAAGCGTCGACCTCGACCTCGGGGGCGCAGAGAAAAAAGAGCTCAAACTCCCGGCCCCCACCTGGCTCGGCGTCTACCGGATCACGCTTTCCGTCAAGGACGCCGACCCCGCGGTCCGTTTTCTGGAGAAGCAGCTCTCCTTTGCTTATATGGCTCCGGCGGGCCCGGTGAAGGGGAGAGAGAAGGGCTTTATTTTCGGCGTTTGCTCCCACCCCCAGCGGCACAGCCCGGAGACGCAGCAACTCGAGGCGATGGCCGCCGCCTGGTGCGGCGTCGCGGCGGTCCGCGAGGATGTCGAATGGTATCGGGTGCAGCCGAAGGAGGGGGTCTGGAACTTCGACTCCTTCGACCGCGTGGTCAACATCTTCGGCAAGTATAACATCGAAGTGATGCCGATCTTGAGCTACGGCGTCGATTGGGCCAATGCCAAGGAGTGGAAGCCGCTCCGGCCGGAATCGTTCCACCGGGCGCGTCCCGATTACGACCATTGGCGCACCTTCGTTTCGCGTTTCGCGGAGCGCTACCGCGACCAAATCCGCTATGCGGAGGTCTGGAACGAACCCGATCTTTACTCCTTCGCCAACTTCCCGGCGGAGGAGTATGTGAAGATGATGGAGATCGCTTATGAGGCGATCAAAACCGAGGCTCCCCGGTGGCAAGTTCTTTGCGGCGGCTTCGCCTGCCTGCCCGGACAATCGGGGAAATCGGGGAACCCCGAGGTAATGCCCGCCGTGATCCGGTCGGGGGAGTACGATATTTTCGCCTTTCACGGCCACGGGCCTTTCAACGGCTACCGCAGTCAGATCGAACGGCTGCCCTCGTTCGGCAACACCAAACCGTGGTACGCCAACGAGACGGCGCTTTCGTCGATGGTGTACGGCGAAGAGGTTCAGGCCGAGACGCTCTTCCGCAAGCTGATCTTTTCGTGGGCAAAGGGTTCGGTCGGCTACAACTGGTACGACCTCCGCAACGACGGCTTCAACCCCAAAAACAACGAGCATAATTTCGGGATGGTGACGCGCGATTTCTACCCCAAGCCGGTCTATGCCGCGTACAACACGCTTGCAAACCTCTACCGGGGCGGCGCCTTCCTGCGGGAAGTGAAGCTGGGCAAAGAGCTGCACGGCTACCTCTACCGGGGCCGGGCGGGGGAGACGCTGCTGGCCGCCTGGAGCGACGCGGGGGATGGCCGGGTGCTGCCGCTCCTGGTGTCCGGCGTCAACGGGAGCGCCGACGCCGTCGATCTGTACGGCAACGTGAAAACACTGGATAATTCCGGCGGCGCGGTGGTTTTCGAAGTCGGCGGCGAACCCGCCACGTTGCGGATCACCGGCCAGAAGGGCGAAATCGAAGTCGCGGGCGCACTGGTGCAGCCGCTCGGCGAGCTGGAAGCGACCCCCGGGGCCGAAAGCCTTTTCCGCTTCGAGTTGAACAATCCCGCCGGCCAGCCGCGCACGCTGCGCCTGAAACTGGCCTTGCCCGTCGGACTTTCAGCAAAAAAGCCGATGGAGACGCTCCGGCTCGATGCGAACGCGAAGGGTACGGCCGAATTCCGGGTTGAAGCCTCGGCTGAATTCCGGTCGCTGCCCGCCGCTCCCCAACGGCTGACGCTGGAGGTGGATGGCCGCGCCTTCCGTTACAAGGTCGGTTCGATCACAGTCGTGCCGGAAAAAGGCTATCGTGTTTTACCGGATTTCGAGCTGAAGGAGAGCGCTCTCGTCCACTCTCTCGTGCCCAACGCGCCGGATACGGCCCATATGTTCTGGCAGGGGCCGCAGGATCTCTCCGGCAAAATCTGGCTCGGACGCGACGGCAGCGTCCTGCTGTTGCGCGCGGAAGTGACCGACGATAAGCACGTCCAGCCCTATTCCGGCGCCGAGGTCTGGAAGGGGGACAACATCCAGTTCGCCCTCCGGATTCCCGGGCAGAAGGGCTATTGGGAGCTTGGCCTTACCCGGAGCGAGGCGGGAAACAGCGAAGTTTTCGCCTGGAGCGCGCCCGCCGGATTCGACCCGGCGAAAGCGGCCGCAGCGATCCGGCTCGAAACCGCGCGGGATGAGAAGAAGAAGCTGACCATCTACGAGGCGCGGATTCCCTTCGCCGCCGTCGGGTTGACGGAGCTGGGCTTCCGCTTCAACCTGCTGGTCAACGACAACGACGGCTTCGGCCGGGAAAGCTTCATCCACATCGCCCCGGGGCTGGGGGAGGGAAAAACCCCGGAGCTTTATCCGGAGATCAAGTTTGAATAGCGCCGGTCAATAAAATCCGTTTCGGCCCCTGTTTTTTTATCGGAACCGGATGTATAGTATAACAAAAGTACAACCCGTTTCGATTCAGGAGTCAACCAAACGATGGAAACCGAACCCAAATTGAAAGTCGGCGTCATCGGCGTCGGCGCCCTCGGCCGTCACCACGCCCGGCTCTACAGCCAGAGTCCGAATGCCGAAGTCGTCGGCATCTTCGACGTGGTTCCGGAGAACGCCCGCAAGGTGGGCGAAGAGTTCAACCTCCGCGTCTGGGACGACTGGCGCGCGCTGGCCGAAGCCTGCGACGCCCTCAGCGTGGCGGTTCCCGCCAACTACCACCACAGCGCCACCATGCCGCTCCTCGAAATGGGCAAGCACGTGCTGGTCGAAAAACCGATCGCCGCCTGCGCCGCCGAGGCCGAAGATATGGTCAAATGCGCCGACAAGCACAACGTCGTCTTCGGCGTCGGCCACGTCGAACGCTTCAACCCGGCCATGGATTTCCTCGAACGCCACGCCGCCCACACCCGCTTCATCGAAGCGCACCGGCTGGCGCAGTATCCGCCGCCGCGTCCCGGCCTCCCCCGGCGCGGCACCGAGGTGAGCGTGATTCTCGACCTGATGATCCACGACATCGACCTCGTCCTCACCATGGTGAAGTCGGAGGTGGAGCACTTCGACGTGGTGGGCATCCCCGTCCTCAGCAAGACCGAGGACATCGTCAACGCCCGCATCAAGTTCAAGAACGGCAGCTGCGCCAGCCTCACCGCCAGCCGGATCAGCCAGGAGCCCATGCGCCGCTTCCGCATCTTCCAGGACGACTGCTATATTTCGATGGATTACGGCAAGCATTTCGGCATGGTCCTGAAGCGCAACCGCCTCGGACTCGCCCGCAAGGACGTCAACCTCGACGAGAAGAACGCCCTCGCCGCCGAACTCGAAGACTTCATCCTCGCAGTCAACCGCACCCGTAAAACCGGGGTGGTCTGCCCGACCAAGGTTCCGGGGAAAGACGGACTCGCCGCCCTCAAGCTGGCGGTGGCCCTCGAAGAGGAGGCACGGCGCTACAACCAGCACTACGGCTTCCAGTTCGCCCCCTGCACCCCGGATGAACTGAACTGATGCGTTCGCCTTCGAAACTCAATCTGTACCTCAAGGTCACCGGGAAGCGTCCCGACGGCTACCATGAGCTCGAAACGCTCTTCCTGCCGCTGCGGGAACCGGCGGACGAGGTGGAGATTGCGTTCGACGCGGCCTCCGGCATCCGGGTGGACGGCGGTCCCCTGCTGCCCCGCGACCTCGACAACCTTGCGGGCCGGGCCGCCGACGCCTACGCCCGCGCCGCCGGAATCGTCCCTGCTTGGTCGATCCGCCTCGAAAAACGGATTCCGGTAGCCGCCGGCATGGGGGGCGGCAGCTCCAACGCCGCCACGGTTCTACTCGCCCTCAACGAGCGCTACGGCAAACTCTCTCCGGCGGAGCTGGCCGCCGCCGCCCTCACCATCGGCGCGGATGTGCCCTACTTTCTCGACCCCCGCCCCGCCGTTGCGCGCGGCGTGGGCGAAGAGCTGACGCCGGTCCCCGGGGAATTCGCGCCGCTCCATCTCGTAGTGGCGAATCCGCGCTTCCCGGTCAGCGCCCGCTGGGCCTACCGGAACCTCGACCCGGCCCGGATCGGCCCCTCCCCGGCGGGCGAACTCGAAGCCCTTCTCGCGGCGCTGCGCCGGGGGGACGCCGAAGCGATCGGCCGGAACCTCCGCAACGACCTCGCTCACGCGGCCTTCGCCAAGTTCCCGCTGCTCGAATTGATTCGCCGCCGGATGCTCGAATGCGGTGCGGCCGGTGCGGCCATGACCGGCAGCGGCCCCACCCTCTTCGCGGTGACGGCCACGCCCGAGCTCCGCAGACAGGTGGCCGAAGGGCTGGCGGCGGCCTTCTCCCCCGAAACCCTGACCATTTTTGAGGCGGCGGTATGAAAAAAGCCTTCTTCCTCGACCGGGACGGCCTAATCAATGTGGAGGTTCATTACCTCAACCGCCCCGAAGATGTGATCTTGGAGCAAGGCGTGGTCGAAGGGCTGCGCGAAATCCACCGCCGGGGCTACCTCGCGGTGGTGGTGACCAACCAGGCGGGCGTGGCCAAGGGGCTGTACCCCGAGAGCGCCATCGCCGAAGTCCACCGGAGGATCAGCGAACTTCTCGCCCGCGAAGGGGAGAAGATCGACGCCTTCTACCACTGCCCCCACCACCCCGAAGTCGAGGGCGTCTGCGCGTGCCGCAAGCCCGCGCCGGGAATGCTGCTGCGGGCCGCCCGCGAGCTCGGCATCGACCCCAGCCGCTCCGCCATGATCGGCGACCGCCTGACCGACATCGGGGCCGGACGCGCCGCCGGCTGCAAAGCGGTCTGCCTGGTGCGCACCGGCTACGGCACACGGGAGGAGGGGAAGCCGGAAGCCGCCGGAATCCCCATCGCCGACCATCTGGCGGCGGCGGTCCAACTTCTCCTGCCGCAGCTGGGCGAAACACCGTGAACGGGAAGGTCCGGCTGCTACTGCTCTCGGCCGCCTTTATCGGCGGCTTTTTTTCACCGTGGGCGGCGCACTTCTCCTGGCTGATCCGCTACATCATCATCGTCCTCATGTTCTTCTCGATGCTCCAGATGCGCTTTCACCGCAACGCCATCCGCAAGGAGCACTGGAAGATCTTCGCGGCCAACCTCTTGATCGGCCTGGGCGGCTGGGGGCTCTTCCGCCTCGCGGGCCAACCGGAGCTGGCGGCGGCCGCCTTCTTCACCGGCATCACCCCCACCGCCGCCTCCGCCCCGGTCATCGCCGGAATGCTGCGGCTGCGGGTGGATTTCGTGGTGGGCTCGTTCCTCCTCACCAATATCGGCATGGCGCTGCTCTTCCCCCTCCTGATCCCCCTGGTGTCGGGGAATTCGGCCCCGGCCCTGTTCGGCGAAGTGGTGGGCAGCCTGGCCGTAATCATCGGCATCCCCCTCCTCCTGGCGCTGCCGGTGCGGCGCTGGTATCCACGCTATCGGGAGCTGCCGAAGCGCTTCCAGACCCACTCCTACGTGCTCTGGATCGCCATGCTCTTTCTCATCATCGCCAACGCCTCGAACTTCCTGCGTAAAAACAGCGAAAACCTCTCCGGCTCCACCCTGTTCCAGATCGCGCTCCTGTCACTGGTGTTGGCGGTGATCGGCTTCTCCTTCGGTCGGCTTCTCGGGGGACGGCGCTACTTCCGCGAAGCCGGCCAGTCGCTGGGGCAGAAAAACACCTCCGTCACCGTCTATCTCGCCCTCGCCTACGCCAGCCCCCTGGCGGCCCTGGGACCAACCTTCTACATCCTCTGGCACAACTCCTGGAACGCCTGGCAGCTCCACCGCCGCGATCAACGCAAAAAACGCATACGATAATACCCGTTCAGACTCCCCAAGAAGTGCCCCGCCTCCGGCCTCGGGGTACGGCGCTGTTGACGGCCTTCTGCAATTCTCACATTCATCTCCACAAAAAAGGCGCTGCCATCGGCAGCTCCTTTTTTGCCACCCCGCTCCTATGAGAGACTCTTTTTAAGCGATATTTACAAAACAACACTTGACAAATTGTCTCTCATTTGGAGTGGGATGGCAGTCGTGTCGCAAGGGCGAAAAGATTTTTCTTCACGTAGAGGTAATTGCAAAATTCAGTAGCTGATGTGGTTTAACCACGTTTCTCGCTGGGGCGGCCCGCCCCAGACCCTCCGGCGGGCTCCGCCCTGCACCCGCAAGGGCTACCGCCCTTGACCCCAGTACTCGGGGGGAACCTCCAAACGGCCTCAGTCGACCACTCTCCCCGCTTTTGTGCGGGGAGAGGGCAAGCGACTGAAACCGTTTGGCGCCAGGGGGCTCCGCGCCCCCTGGACCCTCGGCAGGAGGGGGGTCCTGCACCCTGCCCGACTTAAGTCGGGCGACTCTCGCCGGCGGTAGAAATGTTATGCACAAGATCGAACGTTGCTGAGCTGGCAACGTCACGGGGTTTCTCTTCTTCGTGTAATCCATGCCTCAACTACGTTTCTGTATGACACATAGCTTTCAAACGATCTATAACCGACACCGCCCTTGACCGGGGACAGCGAGCGCCAGCTGGCTGTGCGCGCATCCCTGCGTCGACAAAAAAGTCGGCGCAGTGGTGCGTGGCACTGCCTGCCAGATTTTTGTAGGGGCCCCAAACGATTTTGAAAAAATCGGTTGGGCACAAAAATCGTCGCGCTCGCACGCCCCTACTGGGGTCAAGGGCGGTAGCCCTTGCGGGTGCAGGGCGGAGCCCGCCGGAGGGTCTGGGGCGGGCCGCCCCAGAGAGAACCGCTGTTAAGCTATGCAACAATTGATTTTTGCAATTACCTCACGGGAAGAAAAGGTTTTTCGCCCCTCCCCCAAGTCCCGCGACGCGGGATTACAGGAGACGGCGGGTGAGGATTTGGCGGTATTGGGTGGGGGAGAGGGCGAAGTGTTTTTTGAATTGGCGGGTGAGGTAGGCGTTTTCCTGGAAGCCGGTTTCGGCGGCGATGCGGCTGATTTCCCAGTTGGTGTTTTTGAGGAGGTCGCGGGCTTTTTCGAGGCGGATGCGGAGGAGGCAGCGGTTGGGGCTTTCGCCGCAGAAGCGGGTGAACTGGCGTTGGAAGTTTCGTTCCGACATGCAGGCGAGGGCGGCGAGTTGGGGGATGGTGATTTTTTCGCGGTAGTGGCGGCGGAGGTGGTCGTGAATTTTCAGTAAGGGGTGTCCGGCTTCGGGGGAAAGTTCTTTTTCGGGGCGGGTTTCGAGGAGGCGCGAGAGGTAGACCAGGATTTCGGCGAGGAGGAGGAGGCACATGGTGGTGCTGCCGGAGCTGGTGGAGTGCTGTTCCCGGCGGATGCGGTTCTGGAGTTCCGTGAGGTGGGCGAGCTCTTCGGCGTTGAGGTTGAGGAGGCGTCCGGCGCGGTTGCGGTTGTCTTTGCCGGCGAGGAAGAAGCTGAGGAACCCGGGCATTTCGCGGATTTCGGGGAAGCTGCGGTCGACGGCCTCCTGCTGGAAGAGCATATTGGTGATGGTGAGCCCGCCTTCGTTGGCGTAGCCGTGGCGGATGCCGCGCGGAATGATGAAGACGTCGCCGACGGCCAGCGGCTGCTCGCCGGTTTCGAGGAGGTGGCGTCCGCGCCCGGTGTTGACGGTGACGATCTCGATGAAATCGTGGGCATGCAGCGGCTGGTCGGGGTTCCGGTGCCCGGCGACCACCACCGGGAACCCCTCCTGACGCAGCATGATCTGGACGTCGTGAAATTCGTAAAACAGGGGAGCGTCTTTCGGCATGGCGACTACTATAGCGCCGGATTCCGGTTTTTTCCACGATTTGGCGTAATCATCCAAATGATTGTCGCAATGGTGATTTTGAAATTGCGTTTTCCCGAGTATAATTATAGAGGAAACCACCTTGGCTTAAAAGTGAGGAACGCCATGAGAAGAAACCATTTTTTCACGCTTATCGAACTCCTCGTCGTAATCGCGATCATCGCGATTCTCGCGGCGATGCTGCTACCCGCGCTGAACAAGGCGCGGGATCGGGGGCGCTCAGCCGCCTGCGTCAACAACCTGAAACAGCTCGGCTCCGGGCTGGCGCTGTATGCGGGGGACTATAACGGAATGAATTCATTTTCCTGGCCGGGGTCGTTGCAATGGGGGAAATTCTACCTCAGCTTTTACAACAGTCTATTGGCGGTTCAAACGCGCTACCTCCCCGGCAAAACCGGGGTCTGCCCCGCCGCGGCCCCTTATGATTTTCTGACGACGGGAACCTCGATCCAGCAGACCTATGCGGGCAACTACAATCCTGACGACCTCCGGCAGCTCCTCACCTTCTATGACCCGGCGGACACCATGAGCTACTTCTGCTACCGGCTGGATCGGGTTCCCAAAGAGGAGCGTCGGCTCGGCTACCGGCTGCCGATCCTGATGGACAGCTATTACACGACCGACAAGACGCAGACCTACATCGTCAACCGCACCCACGCCAGCCGCCAGGTCGACCTCCGCCACACCGGCAGCGCGAACCTGTTGCTGTACGACGGACACGCCGAGACGGTCAACCGGCAGAAACTCAAGGGCGCCTTCGGCTGGAACAAAGCCGCCATCCACGGCACTGTCATCGATCTTTAAGGCAAGGAGAACCCATGAAATTCCTGTCCACCCTGATTGCCGCGCTTCTCTTCGCCGGAATGATGGCAGAGGGACCGCTTACCGTTCAATGCTCGCTGAACCGCCCGGACGGCCTGTTCCGGCAGGGGGAGGAGATCCGCTTCACCCTCCGGGGTGTCGGCGAGGCGGCGGCGCTCGAATGCGTCCTCTTCCGCAACGGAAAACCGATTGAAACCCGCAAGGTTCCCTTCGTGGAAGAGGTTGTTTTCACGGTGGTTCCGGACCGGCCCGGCTGGTATGCCGTCACGGGGACCGCCCGCGACGCGGCGGGCAAGGCGATTCCTCTTCGCGCCCCCACCCAGTGGGAGAAGGAGGTACGGGGCTCCATCGGCGCCCTGGCCGATTATCCGGAGATTGCCCCCGGCGCGAAGGAACCGGCGGATTTCGACGCCTTCTGGGCGGCGCAACGCAAATTGCTCGATGAGGTTCCCCTCCGTGAACTCGAACGCGTGCCGGTTGAGGTCCCCGAACGCTACCGGGGGAAGGTTGATTGCTGGGACGTCAAGGTAGCCTCCGCCGGTCCGCGGCCGGTCTCCGGCTATCTCACCATACCGTCCGGAGCCGCGCCAAAATCGCTGCCCCTTCTTCTCCACTGCGACGGAGCGGGGGTGCGCAGCAGCCTCAATCACTACTGGGTACAGGGGGCGATCACCTTCAGCTTCAACGCTCACGGCATTCCCAACGGCCGGCCGGAGGCGTTCTACCGGGAGTTGGAGAGGGGAGAACTCCGCCGCTATATGTTCCAGGGGCGGGAGGAGCGCGAAACCTTCTACTTCCGAACCATGTTCCTGCGGCTGATGCGGGCGCTCGATTACGCGAAAACCCTGCCGGAATGGAACGGCCGCGACCTCATTATCGAAGGCACCAGCCAGGGCGGCGGGCAGGCGCTGGCCGGGGCCGCGCTCGATCCGGCGGTCACGGTCTGCATCGCCGGAGTTCCGGCGCTAGGCGACTTCGGGGGCGAAGCTCCGGGCTGGCCGAAGCCCGCAACGCAAGCCGCCGGATACTTCGATGCGGTAAACTTCGCAAAGCGGATCAAGGGGGAGGTGCACCTCTCCGCCGGACTCACCGATTTCGTCACCCCCTCCCCCTCCATCGCGGCGATCTACAATTCGCTGCCGCCCGGCATCCAAAAGACGATTCTCTTTTACCCCGCCCTCGGCCATACCGGGAAGTGCAAGACCTCCGGGGAGGAGCTGCTGGGAACCCTGTACCGCCCGCTCCGGAAACCGGCCGCCGCCACCCCGTCATCCACCGATTTCTTCACGCCGGAGTGCCTGGAGCGCTATTCGCCCGTCGACCTCGAGCGCCGGATCGCCCCCGCCCTCGAGCGTGCCGCCAAAGAATTCCCGGCGGCGGAAGAGCTGGCCCGGGGGCTGGAAGCAAACGCTCCGCACGCTGCCACGGCAGTCCGCAAACGGCTGGAGCTCGCCCGCGATCTTGAGCGATACGTCCAAAAGCGCGCCGTCGGAAACCGGGAGAGGCAGATCTACGCCTGGCAGGGGGCGGAGGAGCTGAAGGTGTTGCTCGACTACTTCCTTGAAGAAGGCAAGATGCAGGAAGTCCGGTGCACTCTGCCGGAGGCGAAGGTGCTGAACGTGCGCGACTTCGGCGCGCTGGGCGACGGCAAAGCCGACGACGGACCGGCCATCCGCCGGGCCCTCGAAACGGCCCTTGCCTGCAAAGGTCAACCGGCGGTCGTGCAGATTCCGCGCGGCGACTACCGCGTCAGCCTGCCGGAAGCACCCACCGCCGGACATTCGATCGCCAACCCCATTCCCGGCGGCGAAAGCCGGGTTACGGTGCTGCCGAAGCGGAGCCACCTTCTCCTCGTCGGCGCGGAAAACCTCACCATTGCCGGTGAGCGGGGAACCCGCCTCCTCTTCGAAGATCCGACCGCCCAGGCCATCCGCGTCCTCGGCGGCCGGAACGTCACGCTGAAAAACCTCGCGCTGGATTACATCCGGCTGCCCTTTACCCAGGGGACCATCACCGGCGTCGACGTCGAAGCCGGTGTGCTGACCCTGAAAATCGACCCCGGCTATCCGGCGCCCGACCTGCCGCAGTTTCTCGACGCGCCCAGCCGCCGCCTGACGCCGCGCGGCGCGGATGGCTCCTACCTGCCGGTCACCTACCGGCTCGGCAAAGTAGAGGCGGCCGGGAACGGCGAATTCCGTCTCCGCCAATTCCCCGGCCACCGGACGCCGCCGTGGCCGAAAGACGCCGTAGGGCTGAAAGCCAATATCATCGCCCGCTACGACGCCTTCGAATACGACGCTTACGCGGTGGATTTCCGCTACGCGGCCTTCTGTTCGGCGGAACAGGTGGTCATCCACAGCTCACCGGCGGGCGGCTACCGGATGATGCTGACCTACGCCTGTTCCTTAATCGATTGCAGGATCGAAGTCCCCGAGGGCTCCGGACGCCTCACCAGCCTCAACGCCGACGGCCTCCAGGCGCGCGGTCCCATCGGCCCCTATCTGTACGGCTGCCGTTTCGACCAAATGGAGGATGACGGAGTCAACGTCAACTCCTCCACCCCGGAGGTCGCCGAACTCCTTCCGGGCAACGAAGCGATCCGCCCCGAACTCAATGGTGCGGGCATGTTCGTCGATCAATCCACCGGGCAGGTCCGTGCCGTTACCGCTTTCCGGAACGGCAAGGCCGAGTTCCCGCTGCCGGAAACCATCCGGACGATCGCCACAGCCAAAGAGGAGAAATTGACCCACCAGCAGAAATCCGCCCTCGGCTACTGGGGCTCCAATTCGAAATTCACCATCCGCCCGGATCGGATTATCACCATTCCGGGCGACTGCAACGGGGTCGTCATCCTCAACAGCTCCTTCACCCGGATTCGCGGACTCGGCCTTCAGATCACTGTCCCGAACGCCCTGATCGAAAACTGTCGCTTCGAAGCCAACAGCGGCTGCGGTATGTACGTTAACGCCATGCTGAACTGGGGCATGGCCTTCAACACCCACAATGTGACGGTGCGCGGCTGTTCCTTCAGCGACCTCCGGCGCGACGGACTCTCGACCGGCTACCCCGGCCTGACGCCGGAGACGCTTCAGCCGCGCCAACTGGCCGGGCTCCGCTTCGAACACAACCTTTTCGAGCAGGGGAAAGGGGGAGCGGCGGTGGTGCTCCGTAATGTCTCCGGCGCCGAACTCACCGGCAACCGTTTCCTCCGGCGGGAGCCGGGACCGGCGCCGCTCTACCTCGACAACACCTCCGGCGTCACCGGGGGCGGCAACCGTTTCTCCGGCCCCGGCTACGCGCCGGAAAGTTTTTATCGATTCGGGAAATTCCTCCCTCAACCCCAACCCCATCTCACCCAAAGCATCTTTGAACCATGAGCAATCTCACTCTCTCCACCCTCGGTAACACCTTCCGGATCGTGACTCCGGGGCCGAATGCTTCACCTTGCCGAAAGCCGAATAAAGGGAAACCGCCTTCCTGCTCAAAAGAGGAAGCGCCGTCTTCACGATCTCCTCGTCGCGGCGAAAGCTGCCTGAAGTGTGGGCGCTCCGGTTCGACGGCTCCCGGAAAAGCGCCGTGAAGGTGGAGAAAACCGCCGATGGTTTCCAGTTTGAAGCGCAGGCCGTCAGCGATCGTGACGCTTACTTTGCCTATGAAATCGTCTGGAATGAAGAGAGTACAAACGCCTCCGGCTTCCATTGAAACAACAGTCAACTACCCAAAAACAGGATCCCTTATGAAGAAGTATGATCTCGCGGCCTACATCTGGCCTTCGTACCACTATGAACCGAGGGCGGAGCAGTTCTGGCCGGAGAAGGACGGCGAATGGTATACGGTCCGGCGCGGCACCAAGCGCTTCCCGGGGCACGATATGCCGCGGTATCCCCTGCTTGGCTACCAGGATGAGGCCGACCCCGCCGTCGCCCGGCAGCATGTCGAGCTTGCTGCCAAATACGGCGTCAACACCTTTATCATGGATTGGTACTGGTACGAAAACGCCCCCTGTTTTGAACGGCAGCTCAACGAGGGGTTGATTCCGGCGCTGGAGGGAACCGCTTCGAAATTCTACCTGATGTGGGCCAACCACGACGGCGACACCCTCTGGGATATGCACACCGACGAGCGCCGCCTGATCTGGGAGGGCAAGGTCAACCGCGAGGTTTTCGAACCGATGATGGATCGAGTGATCGACAGGTATTTCAAGCTCCCCAGCTACTATTGCATTGACGGCAAGCCGGTCTTCTCCGTCTTCGGCTCCTGGCAGCTGCCGGCGGGCCTGGGCGGGGTCGAAGGGGCAAGAGAGGCCATCGACTGGCTTCGCCGCCGGGTGGTGGAGAAGGGGCTGCCGGGAATCCACCTTCAATTCATCATCCGGCGCACCGCCTCCGACCTGGAGCTGGTGCGGGGGCTCGCTCCCGACAGCGGCACCAACTATCACTTCGCCGATATCGGCGTCAAGGAGGGCGACTACGTCGACCTCGCCGCCGCCGCCATCGCCAAGTGGCCCGAGGACGAACGCGACTACCCGATGCTCTTCCCCCACGTGTCGGTCGGCTGGGACAACACCCAGCGCAACCCCGGCATGAAGACCGCCGTGGTCAACTCGAACCCCGCCGCCTTCGAAGCGGCTCTGTATAAAGCGAAAATGTACGCCGACAGCCACCCCGGGCAACCACCCCTCATCACCCTCAACAGCTGGAACGAGTGGACCGAAGGCAGCTACCTCCTGCCCGACCTCCGCTGGGGATACGGCTACCTCGAAGCGGTCCGTAAGGTTTTTCTGAACGGTTGAACCTTTCGTTTCTGTAAAATAGACAGCACTCGTCAATGGCAATCTGCTATTGACGAGTGCTATTGTTTTAGATATTAATATAGAATATATTATAGGTTTTATGTGGCCTCGGCATAAGCTCTTCTGCTGAAAAATACGTTGGCACGCCATTTGCTATATACGACACCGACAACCTACAGGAGAAAGCAAATGGTACGAATCGATGGAACTTTCGGCGAGGGCGGCGGCCAGATCCTCCGCACCTCGCTGTCGCTGGCGGCGCTGACCGGCCGGGAGCTGCACCTCGAAAACATCCGGGGCAAGCGGCAGAAGCCCGGACTCATGCGCCAGCACCTCACCGCGGTCTCGGCCGTGGCGGAGATCTGCGGCGGCCGGGTGGAGGGCGCGGAGCTCGACTCACGGGAGCTCCGCTTTACGCCGGGGGCGATCCGGGGCGGCGACTACCGCTTCGTCATCGGCAGCGCGGGCAGCGCCATCCTGGTGGCGCAGACGGTCCTGCCGCTTCTCCTCGCGGCGGACACCCCCTCGCGGGTGGTGATCGAGGGCGGAACCCACGCCGCCAACGCGCCGATCCATGACTTCTTCGAGCGGGTCTATCTGCCGCAGCTTGTCCGGATGGGCGGGGAAGTTTCGGTCCGGCTGGAACGGGTCGGCTTCTACCCGGCGGGCGGCGGCCGCATCGAGCTTCTGGTCACTCCCGTACGCCACTGGAAACCGTTGGAGCTGATGGAGCGCGGCGCGCTCCGCCGCTCCCGGCTGGTTGCTCTGTCGCACGGCATCGATGAGTCGATCGGCCGCGACGAACTCGGCTTCTTTCATCAAACCATGAAAGGGGAGGGGGCGTGGGAGGAGGAGCTGCGCGAGGTGGCGTCCCCCGGACCCGGCAACGTGCTGTTCGCCGAGCTGGAGTATGACCGCGTTACCGAGCTCTTCAGCGTCTGCGGCGATACGCGCACCTCGCGCCGGGCGGTCGGCGAACGGGTGGCTGGGCTGGCCGGACGCTACCTCGGGACCGACGTCCCGGTGGGGCGGTTCCTGGCCGATCAGCTGCTGCTGCCGATGGCCTTCGGCGCGGGCGGTTGCTTCCGGAGCCTGCCGCCCACCAAACACACCGAAACCAATATCGAAGTCATCAAACGATTCCTGAATGTCGAAATCGAAGTTGAAAATCACAACAACGGAACCTATAGTTACAGTATGGAGGTAAAGAAATGAAGTGGATCAAGCAGGAACCCGGCCGGATTCCGGTCAAGAGCTGGTGCGAAAGCATCGAAGAGGGCGCTTTGCGCCAGGCGTTCAACCTGGCGGCGCATCCGGCGATCGTCCGCCACGTGGCGCTGATGCCCGACTGCCACGTCGGCTTCGGCATGCCGATCGGCGGCGTGATCGCCGCGAAGGAGGCGATTCTGCCGAGCGCCGTCGGCGTCGATATCGGTTGCGGCATGGTGGCGGTGGAGACCGACCTCCCGGCGGAGCGTTTCGCCGAGCTCCCTTTCCGCCGCGCCTTGCAGGAGAAGCTGAAGGAGCGGATTCCGGTCGGCGAGGGCGTCGCCCATAAGGAGCAGCAGGCCTGGGAGGGCTTTGAGCGCTACCTCGACGCCAACGGCTCCGTCTGCGACTTCCCCAACGGACTCGACCGCAAGAACCTCGGCACCCTGGGCGGCGGAAACCACTTCATCGAGCTTCAGAAGTCCGACGAGGGCTTTATCTGGCTGATGATCCACTCCGGCAGCCGCAACCTCGGCCAGCGGGTCGAGAAGCACTATCAGGCGGTCGCCCGCAAGCTGAACGAACGCTTCCGGGTGGCGCTGCCCGACCCCGAGCTGGCCTTCCTGCCGACCGAGGAGGAAGAGGGCAAGGCCTACTACCGCGACATGAAGTTCGCGCTGGAGTACGCGCTCGAAAACCGGCATCGGATGATGGCGGCCTTCCGGGAAACCGTGGCCGAATTCGCGCCGGAAGCGAACTTCCTTCGCGAAATCAACATCCACCACAACTACGCCGCCTTCGAGGAGCATTTCGGCGAGAAGCTCTGCATCCACCGCAAGGGTGCGACCAGCGCCCGCGAAGGTGAAATCGGCATCATCCCCGGTTCGATGGGAACCGCCAGCTACATCGTGCGCGGACTCGGCAACCCGGAGTCCTTCATGAGCTGTTCACACGGCGCGGGCCGGGTGATGAGCCGCACCGAAGCCTGCCGCAAGCTGACCGCCGAAGAGTGCGACGCCGCCCTCGAAGGCATCGTCTACGAGCGCTGGCACCCCTACAAGGGCTTCGGCAAGAGCGCCCGCAAGGGAACGCTGGACCTCTCGGAAGCACCGCAGGCCTATAAGGAGATCGATGCGGTGATCGCGGCGGAAGCCGACCTCGTCGAACCCCTTGTCCGCCTGACGCCTCTCGCGGTGCTGAAGGGCTAACCCGCGAGGAAAGCGCGCAGCTTTTCGAGGGTGACCGGCTTGGCGATGACCGCGTCGAAGAGCGAAATGTCGAGCCGTTCGCCGTTCTCGGTATCCGCCGTGACCGCCGCCATACGCATTTTCGCGTAGCGGGGGTCGCGGCGAAGCCGGGCGGCCAGCTCCGCTCCGTTCATGCCGGGCATCCAGAGGTCGGTGAGGAGGAAGTCGAAAGAGCCGGTTTCCAGAACCTTCAGCGCCTCTTCGGCGCTGGAGGCCATGACCGCTTCAATGCCGAGCTTATGCAGCATGGCCGATATTACTTTGAGATTCATGGCGACGTCGTCGACCAGCAGCACCGAACCGCGGACGGGTGAATCCGGGGCGGCGAGGGCGGCGGAAAGCGCTTCCCGGTGCTTTTGCTCCTGGTGGTACTCCATATCGCGGATGGTGACGATGAAGGTGGAACCCTGCCCGGGGGCGCTCTCCAGCTGGACGGCGCCGTTCATGCGTTCGATCATGCGGCGGACGATGGCGAGGCCGAGGCCGGTGCCGTTGCGGGCCGCCTCCGTTCCCCGCAGCGCGTTCGATTGCACGAACATCTGGAAGAGTCGCTTCTGATCCTCTTCGGAGATGCCGACGCCGGTATCCGCGACCCGGAAGGTCAGCGTCCCCCGCTCCGCGCTTTCCGGGGCGAAGGAGGCGGTCACCCGGATTTCGCCGGCGTCGGTGAACTTCACCGCATTGCCGATCAGGTTGAAGAGAATCTGCCGGATGCGGAGCGTATCCAGCCACACCCGGGGGAGTTCCCCGATGGCGACGGCGAATTTCAGTTTTTTCTCGGTGCACTTCTGGCGGAAGATGGCGCCGACTTCGCCCACCAGCTCTGCGAAATCGGTCTCCGAGGGCGAAAACTGCATCTGGCCCGCTTCCAGCTTCGAGAGGTCGAGGACGTCGTTGATCAGCGCGAGAAGCGTATTGCCCGCGCTCGAAATGCTGGCCAGGTAATCCTTTTGCTCCTCGGGCGGCAAGGTCCCGTCGGCGAGGAGTTCGGCAAAGCCGATCACCGCGTTCAAGGGCGTCCGGATCTCGTGGCTCATCGAGGCGAGGAAGTAGCTCTTGGCGCGGTCGGCGCTCTGCGCCTGTTCCAGCGCGGTGCGGAGCTGCTCCGCGTCGCGTTTACGCTGCTGCACCAGGCCGATCAGGCTGCCGGCGGAGCGGACGAAATCGGTTTCGTAGGGGGTGAGCGTATGCTTTTCCCGGTAGGCGACGCCGAAGCTGCCCCAGGTTTTGCCGTCCATAACGACGCGCATCGCGTAGAGGCTCTTGAGCCCGAAGTGGCTGTTGGTCTCGGGCCAGAGGCCGAAACGTTTGATGGTTTCGGGGTCGTCGACGTCCGGCGCGAAAATCAGTTCGTCGGTGTTCATCAGCCGGAACCAGACGTCGTCGTCCGTGAAGGGCTCCGGGGAGATCTGCATGGAGGAGGGCAT
>JAVBRV010000507.1:0-3168 GCA_031547585.1 Victivallaceae bacterium | reverse complement strand
CTTCGCCGAACTTCCCCAGCTGGAGGAGGAGGTCGGCGTAACCGAAACGGCTCCAGGCGTCGCGGTCGAGGGCGAGGCGTTCCCGGAGGACCGCTTCGGCCTGCTCCGGCTCCTGAATCAGAAGCAGGTAATCGGCGAGGTTGTAGCACGAGGCGAAGCCGGGTTCGCGCCGGTACGCTTCGCGGAGGAACGCTTCCGCCTGTTTGTACAGGCCGCCATGGATCATGATCCGGCCGGTGATGCGCATCAGGGCCGGGTCGCCCTCCGGCTTGAGGGTCTGGATCCAGCGCTTTTCGGCCGGATCGGGCCGGATGCCGGAGTGGCGGTAGAGATTGCAATAGTTCATCATCAATCGGGCGAAGCGGTTTTCGGGATTCCGGCGAAACTCCTCCTCAAAGAGGAAGCCGAGCTTCAGCATGGTTTCCTGGAAGAGGTAGGGGTTGGTGGAGGAGGCCTCCAGGTCGAGCACGATCCGGAATTTTTCGCCGTCGGTTCCGCTTTTGGCGATGCGGTCGAAGGTCTCGAGGGCAGGCGTCTCTTCGCGGGGGAAAACCGGGTCCAGCCCGGGGAAGGCGACGAGCGGCAGCGCCGCCCCGGCGACGAAAAGCAGCAGGTGTCGAATGATCTTCATGGCACTCTCCTCGTGATCAGTGGAACATGGAATAGACGTAAATATTGGCTGCCATCCGCAGGGCGAACTGGCGCTGGCGCTGGTTGAAGTGAAAGCCGACCCAACCGCAATGAAGGTCGCTGGAGTTCAGGAGCGCCACCAGCCGGCCCTGGTGCCAGGCCCCCCAGAGGCCGTTGTTTACCCCCTGCAAGTGGACGAATTCCGGCAGGCGGTAGTAGGTGTTGAAAACCTCGTTGCCGAGCGGAATCCGGCGCATTTCGATTTCGGGCAGGATCTCTTTCAGGAGAATCCGGACGCTGTCGAAGAAGAGGTCCTCCTTCACCTGGCGCAGGGCCACGCAGTCGTCGACGAAGAGGAAGCCGCCGCGCAGCAGATATTCGCGCAGATTCTCCTTCTGCGGCGGCGTCGCGTCGATCGCCCCCTTGCCGCTTAGAAAGAGGAGGGGGAAGTCGGTCATCTGGTCGAGGTTGCTGATGTCGGCGATGTTCCACTCGAGCATCAGGTTCATGGTGGTGTTCTTGCGCAGCCAGTCGACGATGATGACGTCGCCGCTCGGGTGGTAGAACCAGCCGAGGGTGTCCCCCTGCCGGTAGCCGGTCACCGGGAACTTCAGCCGCGCCCAGGAGATCCGGCTGCCCCGCGTGCTTTCGAAGTCGTCGGCGGCGAGGAGGGCGAGCGGCAGGGCGAAGAGGGCGAAGAACCACTTTTTCATAACAGCGCTCCATATTTGCGGCGGAGCAGCCACTCCAGCACCGCCAGCCCGGCGGCGAGGCCGAACAGCCAGGGGCGGTGCCACAGGGGGAGCTCCTCATGCTCTTTGATTTCCAGCGATTCGGGCGGGAAGTGTTTGTCGAGATCGAAGGGCTCCGCCGCGTCCAGCACTTCGACGTTGGGCAGCGTGGCGAAACGCTTCAGGGTGGCGAGATCCGGTTCCAGCGCCGTCTCTTCGCGGCTCTTCCGCTCCCGGGCGTTGACCTGGAAGACGGTTTCGGCGATGATCTTCCCCTCCAGCTCCGCCGTCAGCCGGTATTCGCCCGGCTTGGAGAATTCCAGCTCGGCTGCCCCCTCCGCCGGGAGGATGAGCTGCGTCGCGCCCTCGGGACCGTGCCGCATGAACACCAGCTTCTCCCGCAGGTCGGCGTATTCCGCCGGACGGAACCGCACCTCGACCGGAACTCCGGCTTGGGCCAGGCGGTTCGGCAGGATCCAGGCGGCGTCCCCGGTGCGTCCCAACGCCAGCCAGGAGAGGAGGTTTTTCCAGAAGAGTTCGAAAGAGTGGTCGTCGGAAGCCATCTTCAGCTTCCAGCGCCACAGGGGGTCGGTCGCCAGCACGAGAGTGCGGCCGGAGCCGAAATTCTGGTAGGCCATCAATACGTACTCCTTCTTCTTGTCGTCCCGCGCGGTGGCCAGCACGTTGGCGCCCGGCTTCACGCTTTCGATCAGGGCGAGATCCTCGAAGCGGGGCCGGATGAGCCGGTGGGCGCCGTCGGGGAGGGGGTGGCGGAAAATAGGGCTCTCCCGCGCCGTATCGGTCAGGTCGAACTCCTTCAGGGGGTGCTCCTTGTAGCGCATCTCAGAATTGCGCTGGAGGACGCTGTCGTAGTCGGTCGGCTTGCGCCCGCCGGAGGTGATGAGCCTGGCGATTCCGGCGGTGCGGACGTCGTAGCGTTTCGCCCTTTCCAGCTGTTTCGAGAAGACCACCGGCAGCAGCTTTTCGAGCGGAGAGCCCGCGAAGTCCGCCGCGATGGCGGGGTTGCCGGTGATGAAGAGGAGTCCGCCGCCGCCTTCGACGTATGCGCGGAGCGACGCCTCCATCGGCTCGGACATCTGCTTGCGGTTGAGGTTGAGGAGGACGATGACGTCGTATTTGTCGAGCTCCTCTTTGGTGCCGAAGGCGACGGCTTCCGGCTGGGCTCCCTCGCGAAGGACGCCCGGCGCGAAAACGATATCGAGTTTCGCCCCCGCTTCGCCGGTGAATACCTGCCGCAGGAAGCGGTTTCCATATTCGAGCGCGCCGTTGTAAAGCAGGATTCGGCTGGTGTTTTTGCGCAGCTGCCGGGTCAGGCTCCAGGATTCCTCCGCCAGCGTCCGACCGTTCACCTGGGTTTCCAGCCGGAAACGGGTTTCGCCCGTTCCCTTGACCGCGAACCGGGCTCCGACCGTCTGAAGCCCGGTTCCCGTCGTCAGCGGGAATTCCCGCCAGAGCCGGTCGTCGGCATAGACCCGGAGCGAAGCCCGGGCGTTCGGCGGCAGGTTGCTCCGGCGCACCATGAAGGAAAGCGGAACTTCCGTCTCCGCGTAGGCGAGGGTCGGGCATTCGATTTTGCGCAGTTCCAGCGTCGGGGGCGATTCCAGTTCGGCGGTCATGGGGATGAAAAAGTGCTGCATTCCCGAAGCGGCGAGGGCGGCGAAAGCCCGGTCGAACTCCTCGCGCCCGGCGGTATCCACGCCGTCGGTCAGGTAGAGGACGCCGTCGAATTTTTCCCCTTCCTGGCGCTCCGTCTCCCGGGCCAGCAGGCCGAAGAGGTCGGTCTCGG
>JAVBRV010000038.1:0-3410 GCA_031547585.1 Victivallaceae bacterium | reverse complement strand
GTTCGCCGAGCTGGGCGGCTGGGAGAAGCGCGAGAACCTCCCCTTCTTCGAACGCTACGTCGACCACATCGGTAAACTCTTCGCCCCCTATGTCGACTTCTGGATGGTGATCAACGAGATCGGACTCTTCGGCACCACCGTCAGCTCCGCCCCCCTCCGCACCAACTATCTGCTCGGGCACGCCAAAGGCTACCGGATCATCAAGGAACACTCCGCCGCCCCGGTGAGCAGCGCCCACGCGCTCCGGGTAACGCTGCCGGAGAATCCGGCCAGCGAGCTCGACCGCACCCTCGCCCGGCTGGAAGATTGGATCGACAACGAATTCTTCTTCCACGGCGTGCGTACCGGCGAAATCCTCTTCCCCTACCAGGATGCGGTCGACTGTCCCGAACTCAAGGATTCCTGCGACTTCTGGGCGGTCAACTACTATTCGCGCAAGGTGGTGTCATCGCGCCATCGAGCGACGCCGCCGCGCCAGCTGGTCAACGGGTTAAAGCTGATCAACCGGGAGTTCTACCTCGCCGAATTCTATCCGGAAGGACTCTACGGCGCTCTCAAGCGAATCGCCGACAAGCCGGTCTACATCACCGAAAACGGCACATGCGCCGACGACGACCGCTGGCGCATCGTCAAGATGTGCATGGATCTCGCGGCGATCCACGAGGCGATCAACCGGGGTGGCGTCGACGTGCGCGGCTACCTTCACTGGTCGCTGATGGACAACTACGAATGGATCAGCTTCATCCCCCGCTTCGGGCTGGTGCACGTCGATTTCGAGACCTTCAAGCGCACCCCGAAACCGAGCGCGTACTTCTACCGTGAACTGATCGGGCGAAACGGCTTCGACCCGGAGCTGATCAAGAAATATCTGCCGGAACTGCCGGAATACAAGTTGTATTCGAATTAAGGAATCCCGTCATGCGCATCTTCGCTCTACTGTTGCCGCTCGCTCTGGCGGCGGAGAATCTGTTCCCGAACCCCGGTTTCGAAAGCTGGAACGACAACGAAAACGCCCCCTCCCTTCCCGGCTGGCGCTGGAGCATTGAGCGCAAGACGGACGATATCGGCGACCCCGCTTTCGCCGCCGTCGAGCGCAGCACCCGGTACAAGCGTTCGGGGGAGGCTTCACTGCGCCTCGCGGACAGCAACCCGGGGCGTCTCAACAACACCTACCGTTACGCCCTGAACCGCAAGGATCTGGAGCCGTTCGCGGGGAAAACCCTGCGCTTCTCGGCCTGGGTGAAGCAGCTCCGCTCCTCCGGGCCGAACCAGGTCGGCATCGGCCTGGTGCTGACCGACGCGGACAACCGGACCGTCAAGGAATCCGCCTTCACCGGCACGACGGCGGAAACGCCGTTCACGCAGCTGACCGTCGAACTGCCGGTGCCGGAAAATCCCGAGCGGCTTCTGGTCAGCTTCTATTGCGCAACCGGTTTCGGGCAGACGGGGGAAGCCTACTTCGACGACGTCGAGCTGACGCTGATCCCCAACCGGCCAAAAACCCGGCAGGCGGCATCAGGAGTTGAATTCCTGCTGCCGCTCTTCCCCGTGCCGCCATCGTGGCGGCTCCGGGTGAACGGTTTCCTGCGGCGCAAGGGAAATGCCGGGCTGGAATTCGCCGCCGACCCGAAAACGGCCAAGGAGGCTGCCCACATCGTCTGGGATACCAACTACCTCAACCGGTACTACGATTTCAGCGCCGTTCCCGCCGGGAAGCTTCTTTTTCAGGCCGACGCCGACCGGAAGGCGCCGCTGAAGCTGAAGTACCTCGACGCCGGAGGCAAGTTCCGGACGGTGAACTTCCCGGAGCCCACGGCGGTTGCGGGCGGCTTCCGCTATCACTGCGCTCTCCCGGAGTCTCCGGCGGCGCTGGTGAGCGTACTCCTCGAACTCCCGCCGGGCTGCTGCGAAGCTCTGACCCTCCGAAACGCCGGGTTTATCGCTCCGCCGGGAACGCCCGCCCCGCTCCACGCCTCCTCCCCCGAGGCGGCGGCCTACGCGGCGGAGTACGAGAAACCGCTGGTCTTCACCGAAGATCCCTACACCCGCCCGGAGATCCGGAACGGCACCTTCTATTCCCACGGCTCCCCCGAATTCCTGCTCGGCCCCTGGGTCTACAACCGCGCCGGAGACTGGGGGACGCCCCGGAGCAATCCCCTCAACATCGACCATATCGCCTACCGCGAGGCTCCGGGGAAGAAGGTCTTCGACTTCATGGGCTTCAACGCGGCACAGATGTCGGCCGCGCCGCGCTATCCCGGCCAGGCGATGTTCGGCCTCGGCGTAGAGCAGAATTTTCGAACGGTGGAAACCAATTTCACGGACTACGTAAAACGCTACGGAGACACCTGGTTCGTCACCGATTTCGCCTTCAGCTACGACCGCCAGCTGATGGACGACAATCCCGCCAAATGGGAAACGATCAAGCAAAAATGCGAGGGGTGGCACACCTTCGTCCCCGCCTGCCCCGAATCCCCCGAAGGCGATAAATACTATCGCGACCTGATGACCGGCGGCGCCAAAATGGTGCTCAAAAACCGCCTCAATGTCGGCGTCTGGGAGCTGTTCAACGAATCGGTTTACGGCTGCCAATGCACCTATAATATCGCCGCTTTCGCCCGCGAAATGGAACAGAAATACGGTTCGATCGCCAAGGCCAACCGCGCCTGGGGAACCGGATTCGCCTCCTTCGCCGAACTGGCGGGGCAAGCGTCGCTCCAGCGGCATAAGGGGCTCTGGTGCGAATGGGCGGAGTTTCTCGGGACCCGCTACGCCGAGGTGCTGAAGAAGTACGCCGCGCTGGTGCGTTCGATCGACCGGCGTCCCAATGTCTACTTTACCGAGCAGCTGGCCATTTCAATGCTCTGGGGCCCCTTCATGGACTACCGCAAGATCGCCGGGGCACTCGACCTTCTCGCTACCGAGGGCGGCTGGCGTTACGGCCACATCCGGGGCGACATGCGTCCGGCGGACGGCATGGAGGCGGTGGTCTTCAACGGCAGTTCCCACTGGTATGTCTGCGACTTCTACGCCGCGCTCACCCGCGGGGAGAAGCCGGTGATCAACAACGAACACTACTGCTGGCGCTCCGAATACGGCGAGCGCGTGCCGAGCAAACGCACCGATATGACGACTTCGCTGTGGAACGAGCTGATGCACGGCTCCTCCGGCAACTTCACCTACGTCTGGGATAAGCGCTCCGGCGAGTGGCGGACCTATGAGGAGGCCAAACAGAACGTGCAGCACCCCAGCTACCGCTCCAGCTCGCTCCTCAATCCCTACAACTGGCCGCCGGAGGAGCTGGTCGGCTTCAAGATGTTCCGCGACGAGCTGGAACCGTACCGCGACCGCATCCTCCCCTTCCCCCGGGTCAAACCGGCAACGGTCGCCATCTATTACTCCTACGTCAC
>JAVBRV010000389.1:0-8884 GCA_031547585.1 Victivallaceae bacterium | reverse complement strand
ATGGTTCATTATCGCGGCGACCGGCGCGGTGCGGAGCTCCTGAAATCCCTCGATATCGCCTTCCGGGAAGGCGGGGCGCTGACGCCCGATTCGCTCGTCGTCCTCGGGCCGGGGGCGGATACGAGCGATGTGAAAGCATTGGCGGAGAAGGGCGCGCGGGTACTGGCTTTGGGACTGAACCGGGAAGAACTGGGCCCTCTCCTGCCCGCCGGGGAGACGTTGACACGGGGGAAATTCTTCTCCGACGAAGCGGCCAAGGTGCGGGAACTTCCCTTTGCGGAGGGTCTCTCCAACGCCGAGCTCCACTGGCGGCTGGCGCGGGAGATGGATTCCTTCGACCCGGCGGGGCCGGGCGGGCGCGCCTTCCGCGTTTTCCCAGCGGGGAAGGGGTGGATCGCGGCGGTTCAATCGGTCCCCTGGATGTACGACGCGAAGGAGTTCCAATTCCGGACCACCCGCCGCCGCAGCGCTTACCTCGCGGCGCGGCTGCTCTACAATCTCGGCGCGGAGAGCTGCCGGCCCGGAGCGCGGCTGCTTGAAAAAGGCTTCCGGAGCAACTTTCTTCAGCCCCTCGAAGCGGATTGGTCTTGCCTGGCCGATCCGAAGGGGAAGGGACTGGTTCCGCCGCAAGGAACTTGGCGTCCGGTCCGGGTTGGGCGCTCCTTTGAATCGCAGTTCGCCGATCTTGCGAATTACGACGGCCGCATCTGGTACCGGGTGAACTTCAACTACGAGGGCGGCAAGGCCCCCGGTGCGGTATACACCCTTCAACTCGGGCGCATCGACGACGAATCGTGGGTCTGGCTGAACGGCGTCTTCCTGGGCGAAGTTTCGCGCAAAACCCATGCGGACGCCTACGCGGTGGAACGAAGCTGCGAACTGCCGGCGGAGCTGCTGAAGTCTGCCGGGAACCAGCTCGTCATCCTCTGCAACGACATCGGCGGCGAGGGGGGGATGTTGGACGAGCCCCAACTCACCGTCCGCTTCGACACCCTCTATGCCGATACCCCCATTGCCGAGGACGATCCCTACCGCTACTACCGCTGGTGAAGCGCCGCTTCGCTTACCGGTTCCGGTTGACGGCGGAGCTGCGCTGGGTCAGTTTGGATTGGATGGCGATGGCGGGGGTGGCGATCTTCTTATTCTCCATGCGTTCGCGGAGGAGCCGCGCCGCGCTGATCACCACTTCGCGCACGTCGGTGTCGACGGAGGTGATGGGGATGTTGAACTCCGAATCGAAGTCGTAGCTGCCGAAGGTGACGAAGCTGATCTCCTCCGGAACCCGGACGCCCCGGCCGAGCAGTTCGCAGATGATGGCTTTGGCGCGCTCGGTATTGTGCATGATGACGGCCGTCGGCCCCTGTTTGATCAGGGTATCGGTCAGTTCCCGGTAGCCCTCGGGCGTGTTGTCGGTGAACTCGAGGTAGGCGGTCTCCGAATCGGTGAGCGCCAGCTCCTTCGCCTGTTGGAAAAAGGCGGCTTTGGCGCTCTTGAAGATATGGAAGCCGGTCTCCGCGTTGCCGTTGACGAGAGTGATCCGGCGGTGGCCGCGGGCGGCCAGCCAGGTCATGATCTCCGCAATCTGATGCCGGTAATCGATGTAGACGGAGAACTCCCCGGGCTCCATCAGCCGGACGAAGGGCAGGGCGATCCCGCCGTTCAGATACTCGTTGATCTTGGCGTTCCCGTAGCCGTAGACCAGCAGGCCGTCGACCAGGCCGTTGAAGAAGATGTCGGGCAGCTGGGCCGGATTCTCCCGATAGTCGAACCATTCGATGTGGGGGCGGAGGCCGTGGCGGCGGCACTCCTCCGAAAACAGCAGCGCCATCTGGGAGAGGGCGCCGAGCCGGCGGACGATCTCCGCTGTTTCGAGGAAGAGCAAGCCGACGTTCTTCCCCCGCCGGCTTTTCAGGATCTGGGCGGCGGCGTTGGTCCGGTAGCCCATCTGGGCGGCGATCTGCCGGATCTCCGCCGCCCGTTCCGCGCTGATCCGGCCGGAGCCGTTCAGGGCGGCCGAGACCGACATGGCGGAGACGCCCGCCTCTTTGGCGACGTCTTTCAGGCTGACTCGTTTGTTATCTTGCATGTGTACACTATATCATATTTTTCAGGGAAATCAATTGAGGGTCACAACGTCGGCGAAACGTATTTATCGACATGGAGCAGCCGTTTCGACGCCCGCGAGACATGGAGGTCGCCCCAGAGAACGTGGCTGCCGTCATGGTGGCGGCGGCTGACTTCCCACTTGAAATAATCGGTGTTGAAGGTGAAGCAGGACTCCCCGGCCGACAAAAAGGTGTTCCAGACGTCGGCCAGGAAAATCTTGGCCGAGGGATTCCGGATTCTCGAACCCGGCAGCCGGGCGATCGACCGGTTCATGCCGTAGGAGTTGACGGTGATCTGGGTGGAGGCCCAGAGCGTGGCGTCGAGATCCGGGTCTCCCGAAGCGAGCGGGCAGATGAAATAGCGGCCGTACTCGGTCGAATTTTTGCCGAGGAACTCCCCCAGCGTGGCGTACCACGATTTCTCCATCCAGACCGTGGAGTTGGTGGGGCCGACGCCGGGGTAGTAGCCCTTGTAGGTATCCTGGTAAAAGGCCACGACGCCGCCGAGCTGCTTCAGGTTGTTGACGCATTTGACCTCCCGCGCCCGGTCCCTGGCGCGGTTGAGCGCCGGCAGGAGGATCGCGGCCAGAATCGCGATGATCGCTATTACGACCAGGAGTTCAATGAGGGTGAAAAAAGGTCGTTTCATAATTCTCCCCTATTTCCGGATCAGTTGGAAGATCTTCAATTCGTTGAAGCGGAACTCCGCCGGAATCCCCTTGCTCCCCAGGTCGGCGGCGGAGAAGCGGCCGAGGGAAACCTTGCCGTCGGTGAGGTCGAACACCTCGTAGCTGCCCGCGGGCAGCTCATGCGCCCGGATCCGCCGCCGGAAGGGTTCCTTCTCCTGCGTCGCCGTCGGGTTGAAGTGGGGGTCGGGGGCGTTGTTGGCGAATTGCACCATCAGCACCCGCGAGTTGTTCGTCTCTTCCAGCGCGTAGCCGAGCATCCGGTTGAAGTCGGCGTCTTTCTCCCCTTCCGCCCCGGCGAAGGAGAGGTAGCGGGGGACCTTCAGCGCGGCCAGGAGGTCGCCGTAGAATTCGGTTTCGGCGATGCGCGGATACTGCGAGAAGAGGAAGACCTGCCCCTTGCCTACCTGGAATTTCAGGATGCAGGGGCTCCCCGCGACGGCTTCCGGCGACGTGAGTTCCCCCAGCACCTCCGCCTGCGGGTAACCGCCCTTCGGGAAGAGGTAGGTGGTGACGCCATCCAGGAATTTCAGCTCCGGCGTGCGCGGGAAGTAGAGGGGCGAAGCGGTCTTGCCGGTGAAGGTCCCCGCGACCTTGGCGGCCCATTTCCCCTCTTTCGGCAGCGGGAGGCCCAGTTCATTCAGGAGGTAGTGGTCGTGCTGAAGCGGCTGGTGGATGAAGGAGTCGTTCGGAACCGGTTCGGAGAGCTTCTCCTGCTGCCATACCGCGGTCGCGGGGGTCAGGAGGAGGGTGCCGCCGTTCTTGACCCAGCGGACGACCTCTTTCGCCACCTTTTCCGGAATCACCTGCGCCCCCGAGTCGAAGGCGAGCACCCGGTAGTGTTTCTCCAGCCGGTCGATGAAGCGGTCGTTGAGCGGTTCGGCCAGGTGGCGGGAGCGGAAGAGTTCATTGGCCGGACAGGTTCCGGTACGGGGGTTGTCGTAGTAGTTGTAATAGACCGCGACCCGGGGGGGCAGGGGGGTGGTCTCGCCGAGCACCGGCAGCGCTTCTTTTTGCAGGCCCTGGAAGAACTTCGCGATCGCAGGGTGGTGGTGATCGGTGTGATAGACCTCCGGTTTTCCTTCTTTCATCCGCGCCAGGATCAGGCTGTAGTTGAAGAAGTGGACGCCGAGGCGGCCGATGCGCGCGCCGTTGAAGACGTTGCTCTGCCAATCCTTCAGCGTGTCGGCGTAGACCCGGACGTCTTCGGACATCGTCGGGGTGTTCTCATAGGCGCGGAAGTGCATGTACTGCTTGTTCCAGACCCCGGCGATCTCGTTGCCGCCGTTACGCTGGATCAGGCCGGGATTGTTCTTGAAAAACTCCGGCGTGGTGCGCATGTACTCGGTTTCGGCGTCTCCGTAATAGTAGAGGGCGAACGGGCGGTTGGGGTCGATTTTGCGGAAGTCGCGGGCGATGAAGATTTCGAAGTAATCGCGCTGGAGCTTCTCTTTGGCCGCCTTGAAATCCTCGTAGGGCAGGCTGTGGACCGGGCGCGGATTGCGGAGCCGTTTCGACTCCTTCTCGATCGGGGGGAGCGGCGGCGGCACCTCTTCCCAGGAGGCGTAGGCGGTACCGTAGGTCCGGTTGAGGGCGGCGATCTCCCGGTATTTCTCCTGAAGGTAATTCCGGTAGTTCCGGATGCCGGGGAGGCAGTAGCCGGTGACGCCGCCGCCGTACCGCCAGCTCAGCGCCCAGTCGGAGGTGAAGCCTTCGCCGCCGTACCCCCAGAAGACCCAGAAGCCGACCGCCGGATCTTTCGCATAACGCCGGCCGAGGCGGGTGATGAGGCCATGGATGCTCCGGGTGCGGACGTCGTTGACGTCGAAGCTGGTGGGCGAGGGCGACCAGGTGTCGCCGCGCAGGAAGCGGCCGTCGTGAAGCCGCGACGGCTCATTGTGGAAGTAGCTCCACCGGGGCTGGTCGATGCCGCTGGTGTGCATGATGGCGTGGAGTCCGTGCTTGCGGAGGACGTTGAGGAAGCGGTCGATGTAGCCGTAGGTGTGGAAGCCGGGCAGGGGTTCGGTATTGCCGCTCCACATGCAGTCGATATCGACGTATTTCGAATAGCCCTCTTTCGCCACCTTGGCGGCGAAGATCTCCATCTCGTCCCGGTGGAACCAGCGGAGGGGGTGCGGACCTTCGCCGAGCATCGGTTTCTGGAACATCTCCTGCCAGGTGAGAATTTTCCCCTCGGGCGGCCGGTAGCTGTTGTCTTTGCCGCGGACGCCGACGGTATAGGTGGTTGAAAGGAGCGTCTCCGCGCCGCGGTACAGCCGCAGCGCCAGTTGGAACGCCTGGTTCTGCGGCGCCATCGCCTCGGTCACCGGGAATTCCAGCCGGAGCTCCCCGCCTTCCCGGGGGACGTCCAGCGTCTGGCGCTGGTATACTTCAAGCGGCATCTGGGTTTCCCGGTGGGCGTATTCCAGGAGGGTGCACTCCACCCGCAGGGTGTCTTTGGGGTTGATCCAGCCGCAGCCGGTCAAATCGGGAACCCGGACGCGGCCCGCCACCTTGGTTCCGGCGTCGAAGATGAAGTCGGGAGCATCCGAAGCGAAGCCGAGCAGATCGGCCCCCGGGGTATGATCGGGGAAGGCGGGCAGCGCTTTCGCGGGCGAAGCGAGCACTTCGTAATCGAACTCCTCCTTTTTCAGGAGCTTGCCCGTCTTGGGGTCGCGGAAGGTCAGGGTGCACCAGTAGGTTCCGGCGGGCATGACCGGCAGTTGGAAACCCTCCAGCGCTTTCGCCGGGTCGAAGCCTTCGCCCTTCTCCGGCCCGAAGTCGAACGGCTTTACGGCGACGTAAAACGGCTGCTTCTGGTAGCCGTCCTGCAGGGCGAGCGTGCACTCATAGCTCCCCGGGAGGTAACGGAAGGGCAGGATGGGCGCCATTTCGCCGTACCAGGTATTGGCGATCTTGTCGTACGCGCTTGCCAATTCGGGGAGCGCGTTGGTGTTGCTGTACAGCTGCGGGGTCCGGAAGTAGACGGCTTCGACGCCGGGGACGAGCCGGAAGTGGAGCGCCCGCATCTTCATCCCTTTTCTCCGGCTCGGATGCAGGCCGAGCAGGGTATTTTCGGAAACCAGGTTCTCCCAGCCGCGCTGGATACTGTGGTTGCGGTGATACGGGAAGGTCACGGTCGTGATGCCGTTTTCCCCGAGGGAGGAGGGGGTGTTGAGCACAACCTTGAGCCCGGAGGGATTTTTCTCCGGCGAAACCGGGTAGACGGGGATGCTGAACCAGCCGGTGTCGTCGTCGATCTTCCGATCTTCCTTGAGGGTGAGGACGACCTCTTTTTCACCCGGTTCCGGCGTCAGCTTGACGAGATCCGGAGTGACGGCTTCCAGCTTGAACTTGCCGGGGCGGATGTTCTCCGGCTCCATGAATTCGGTCAGGCGGCGGATCTTGAATTCTCCTTCGGCCGCCGAAAGCAGGCCCACGGCGATACACAGAAGCAGGGCAATCCATGGCAGTTTTTTCATTGACGAAATCCGGTTTGTATAGGGTTGAAACTGGCAAAATGAATTATCGTGAGCTTTAACGATAATGCTATATTAATTATAGCCAGATTTCAATCAAAGTCAAGAGTGAAAAGAAAAAAACCGGGAAAATTTCCCGGCTTCATGCAAATGCACCCAAAAAACTCAAATCGATTTTGGCAGTTTTATACGATTTCGGAGAGGGGCGGGTTGGCCCGTCTGGGGTCGGTCCGGGCGGATTCCTCCAGGCAGCCGGCGAGGCAGTTGCTCTTGGCGATGAAGAGGCGGACGACCTTCCGGCGCTCCTCCTCGAAGGCGGTGAAGGCCCGTATCGCCGCGTCGACTTTCCGGTAACGGACGATCAGCCAGGAGGGGATGAGGGTACAGAGGAGGAAGACGGCCCAGCCGGTCCAATGCGCGTAGCCGAGGGATACCGCCGCCCCCGCCACCAGAAAGAGAATGACGATGAGGACGATCGACGGCTGATTCTTCGAGGCGGCCAGCTTCAACGCATGGTATTTCTGCTTGCGGTCGTTGTCCACGGGTATGGCTTCGGTGTAATACCGCTGCCCGTCGCCCGAAACCCAGAGCTGGTAATCCTGCCCGTTGTAGAAGTAGTTGACTTTGACCGCCGAAAGCAGGATGCGGGTCAAGGTTTTGCGGATGGCGGGGGAGGCGGTGTTGAGATTCCGGTAGCGGGTCGAATTGAGCTGGCGTCTCACTTTGGCGCGCGCCGATTCGGTAAAAGTCGGTTTGACCTGATTTTCGAAGACCGCGTTGGGGGAGAGATTGTAGCCGATTTCGATGGTTCCGGCGGGCTGCTCCCCGGCGCTTTCGATTTCGGTGAGGCTGCCGATGTCGCCCCTGGCCCAGATCGCGTTGATGCAGTTCTCCAGCTCCTTCGCCCCGGAGACGATGATGTGGTCGGAGCTCTCCAGGCGGTCGTTCATCACCGTCCAGTCGACGACGCTCTCTTTTTCCGAAGAGATGTTGCCGCCGTAGCTGGAATGGGTGACCACCGTCCGCTCGTTGCCGACTTCGTAGGTGTAGTTGATGGAGTACTCGCATTCGAAGAGGAAGCCCGACACCAGAAAGTGATCCACCGAGAGGACCTGCAGCGAGGAGAGAAGGTTGAGCGGCATGAAGGGCGTGCGGATCAGCGACAGCACCAATAAGTTATGCAGATCGGCCCCGGTGGCCGTCAGCTCCATCACCCCGGCGATGTTCTCTTTGTCGGTGATGGCGGTGTTGTGGCTGCGTCCGTTGTTCATCACGGCTTCGGTGTCGCAGATTTCGCAGCGCGCCTTGGCGCCGCCCCGCAGCAGCGTCATTTTGCCGCCGCAGTTCGGGCAGTTCAGTTGTTCCATGCAATCTCTCCGGTTATCGTTGGTGAAGGCGAAGGGTTCGGTTGCGTTCCGCGATGACGGCGAGCGCGGCGTCGACCGCCGCGGCGGGGAGGACGCCCGCCTGGAGGCTCTGGCGGATTTCGGCGATGCGGCGCACCAGCTCCGACTCCAGGTGGCGGACGGCGGGATCGCTGTCGACCGGGGAGGCGGTGACGATGTCGCGAAGGTCGAGCAGCTTCCGCCGGAGTTCCGCGTTGGGGGCCTGCGCCGGCAGGTTCTGCAGCTGGGAGGCGGCGTTTTTGATGAAGGCGATGTTGCCGTCGTCGCGCCGGTCGGCGTTGATCGAATGCTCCTCCGAAAGCAGGAGAAGAATGTAGACGCCGAGCGCGAAGGCGAGAAGCGCCGCCTGCGTGAGGAGGGCGAGCCAGGGGGCGCTGTCGAAAATGATGAAGAGGATTCCGGCGACGAGTTCCAGCAGGAAGTAGCACCAGACGACCGCGATTTTAGGGTAGCCGTAGATGACTCCGCGCCGGACCTTCGGGGTGGAGTAGCACGCCCCGGCGAAGAGCAGCCAGGCGGTCATGATCGCCCCGTACGAACCGAGGCGCGTCACCGAAAACGTATCGAACACGGTAAAGAAAATCAGGCTGAAAATCAGCATGAAGAGGAGGAAGAGAAGAAGTTCCAGAATCTTTATTTTCATGGGGATGCATCCTTCCCGTTACGAGAGTTTCGAACCGCATTCGGCACAGAATTTCGCGCCGGGGGCCACCGCGCGGGCGCAGTGCGGACAGACCGCCGCCCGGGGAGCTTCGGCCGGAGCTCCGCATTCGGCGCAGAACTTCGCCCCCGCGGCCAGCGGCGCCCGGCAGCCGGGGCAGGGGGAGGCCGGTTGCGCCGGCTGCTGCATCGGGTGGCTGAAAAGGGTGGAAGCCATGACGCCCATGGCGCCCCCCGCGCCCATGCCGACCCCGATCCCGGCGCCCGCCCCGGCGGCGCCCTCGTTGGTGGCCGCGCCGAGGAGGATGTTCCGCTGCTGGATGCGCTCCCAGTCGCGGCCGAGGATGGTCAACTCGTCGACGTCCCCCCGGGCGCCGACGCGCTTGCGGTTGCGGGTGTTGCGGATCTCCTGAAGCTGGGCGTAACCGGGGTCCTTGTCGTCGATGTCGAGGGCTTCGATGTAGAAGTTGACCAGGGTGACGCCGTATTCTTCGAGCAAGGGGTCAAGGGAGGGTTTGAGGCTGTCGGCGAAGGTGTCGAGGTTGTTC
>JAVBRV010000200.1:0-4145 GCA_031547585.1 Victivallaceae bacterium | reverse complement strand
ACGCTGGGTAAAACGTTCGACCGGGACGCCGTCGATGGATACCGTCCCTTCGCCGACTTCGTAGAAGCGCGGAATCAGCGCCGCCAGCGTGGTTTTGCCCGCGCCGGATTCTCCCACCAACGCCACCGTCCGCCCGGCAGGGATGTGCATCGAGAGATGGTCGATCACCGGATTCGTCACTTTACCGTCACTTTTCGAAGTGTATGAAAATGAGACATTTTCAAACGTCACTTCGCCGGCGATTGTTTGCGGCGTCACCGGTTCGGCGGGATCGGTGATGTCCGGCGTCTCATCGAGGACTTCGACGAAACGGTCGAAGGAGGCGAAGCCCTGCTGGAACTGCTCGAAGAAGTTGATCATCCGGGTGATCGGTTGTGTAAAATACCGCGCGTACATCAGGAAAACCAGGATCTCCGCCAGCTCCGCTTTGCCGTAGTACATCAGGATCGAGCCGGCGATGATAAAGAGAATCGAGTAGGATTGGACGAAAAACGTCATCCCCGAGTGAAAGCCGCCCATCGCGCCGTAGACGTTTTCACGGCTCAGGCGGAACGTGTCGTTGACTTCGGCGAAGCGGCGGATCTCCAGCGATTCGTTGGTGAAGGACTTGACTTCGCGGATGCCCTGGATCGAGTTCTCGACCCGGCTGTTGATGTCGGCGATCCGGCGGCGAACCTCGCGGAACCCCTCCTTCATCCGGTGCCGGAAAAGCCCGCCCCAGAAGATGATGATCGGGATCGGGATCAACGTGATCAGCGCCATCAGGGGATTGATGAAAAACATGACGACCAGCGACCCGGTCAGCATCAAGGTTCCCAGCAACACGTCCTCCGGGCAATGGTGGCCGACTTCGGCGATCTGGCTGAGGTCGTTGGAGATGCGCGACATCAGGTGTCCGGTTTTGGTGCGGTCGAAGTAGTTGAACGAGAGCTTCTGGAGGTGCTCGAAGAGGTCGCGGCGCATATCCGCCTCGATCCGGACGCCAAGCGTATGCCCCCAGCGGACGCTGACGTATTCGCAGCCCGCCACCAATAGAGTGAGCAGCAGCATCAGTCCGGCGGCAATGCTGATTTTGGCAATATCCATCGCCGGAAGATATTGGTCGAAGACCCGGTAGGCGATGGCGGGCAGCATCACGGTCAGCACCGCCTGCGTCACGGCGGAGCCCATGTCGATGAAAAACAGCGTCCGGTGCGGACGGTAATACGAGGCGAATTGACGGAAACGGAGAAACTACTTGGTCTTCATGATGTCTACTATGGTTAAAGGTGGGAGTGACACAGTGCAACGGCCGCCTGGCCAAAAGCGATGCCGCCGTCATTCGGCGGCACGAAATACGGCAGATGAACGTGGGAGCCGCGCTTCTCAAGTCCGGCGCGCACATCGGCGATCAACCGGCGGTTCTGGAAAACGCCCCCGGCCAGCACCACGTCGCGGCACCGGTCTCCGGCGCTCTCGATCATGGCGACGGCGGCAGCGGCGACGGCGGTGTGAAATTCGGCGGCGGCAAGCTCGGTGTCGCAGCCGGAGAAGCGCATCGGATCGGCGAAGAGCGGCGACCAGTCGATCTCCGGCAGTCCGTCATTTTGGAAAAGACGGAAAGGTTCGGCGGGCAGCAGCCGGAACGTCCCGTCGAACGGACGTTTTCCGGCGGCGGATTCCAGCCGGATGGCGGCCTGGCCCTCATAAGTGACGGATTGTTTGGTAAAAACGCCGGTCATGCAAGCGAAAGCGTCGAAGAGCCGTCCGGCGGCGCGGCTGCGGGGGGCGTTGAGCCCGGTACGGCACTGAAGCAGGACGTGTTCGAATTCCGCGGGCGACATGGCGACTTGGCCCCGCAAAACTTCCGGATCGGGAACACGGGCGATGAGCTGGCGCTCGATGCGTTCGACGGCGAGGTCGCCGCCGGGGAGCGGCACCGGACGGAATGAAGCCAGCCGCTCGAAACGGTCGAATCCGGCGTCGAGCAATTCCGCTCCCCAGACGGTACCGTCGGGGCCGAAGCCGGTACCGTCGAAGACCAGCGCCAGCGCGCGCTCAAGCCCGGTTTCAGCCATGACGGCTGCGGCATGGGCGTGGTGATGCTGAACGCGGATCAGCGGGACGCCGAGTTCCTTCGCCACGGTTTCGCCGAAACGGGTACTGAGAAGATCGGGATGGAGATCGACCGCGACGGCTTCGGGCGCGAAGGCGAGAAATTGACGGAGCGAAGCGAAGGAAATTTCCAGCGCCCGGATCGATTCGAGATTTTCGAGGTCGCCGAGGTGGGGACTCAACACCGCCTCGCGGCGGTCGGCGAGGCAGAACGCGTTCTTCAACTCCGCGCCGATGGCAGCGACGCGCTGAAGTTTACCGGACGGAAGACGCCACGGGATGGGATCGGGAGCGAAGCCGCGGGCGCGACGGAGCATCGAACCATCGTCGGCGACGACCGAGTCGTCGTTGCGATGGACGATTTTGCGGTCGCAGTGGATGACCAGATCGGCGATATCGGACGCGATCACCGGTGCCGGATCGATTTCGGCGGGCAGTCCGCGTTGATTGAAGCTGGTCGCAATCAGCATCTCCGGCGCTCCGGCGGCGAAGAGCAAACGATGCAGCGGCGTGTTGGGAAGCATAATGCCAAGTTGTTGGGTGTCAGGCGAAATTGCACGATATGACGGCGAAGTGACGGCATGTTCCGTCATTTTTAGAATGACAATCGGAGCGGAGGAAGAGCACAGGATAGCTTCGGCTTCCGGCGGGATGACGCAGTATTTTCGCGCGGCATCGAGATCCCGCGCCAGCAGCGCGAAGGGACGGTCGGGGCGCCCCTTGATCCGGCGGAGTCGAGCGACGGCACACGGGTCGGCCAGCAGTTGAAACGCGCCGACGGATTGAAAGGCGACGATGTTTCCGGCGCGGAGCGCGGCGGCGGCTTCGGCAACCGGGAGATTCAGCTTGGGGCCGCAGACCGGGCAGCTGATGTTTTCGACATGGAAGCGGCGGTCGGCGGGGTTGTCGTATTCCGCCTGACAGTCGGGGCAGAGGGGAAATACGTCCATGCTGCCGCGTTCGCGGTCGTAGGGCAGCGCCCGCATGATCGAGTAGCGCGGGCCGCAATCGGCACAGGAGTTGTAGGCGTAGCCGAAGCGGCGGTTGGCAGGATCGGCGATCTCCGCCGCGCAAGCGGGGCAGATCGCCAGATCGTGGGGGATGACCATCCGCGCCCCGGCATCGATCCGGCTGGGATCGATGGTGAGGGTTTCGGGGCGTTCCGTCACTTCACGCGAAGTGACGGTTCGCTCGGTGACAGCGCTTCCCGGTGGGAGTGCGCCATCCAATTCTCGATAAAACGTCTCCAGCGCTTCCGGGCAGCCATAAGCTTCGAACATGACTTTGCCGGAGCAATTGACGATCGTCCCGGTAAGCCCGATTCTACCCGCCAACCGATGGAGCGCGGGGCGGAAACCCACGCCCTGAACCGTCCCCGAGAAGAGGACCGTGTCATGGCGGAAGCGCATGGAATCGTCGAATTACATGCGGTCGACGACGGCTTTGGCGAAGCCGGAGCAGCTGACCTCGGTGGCGCCGTCCATCAAGCGGGCGAAGTCGTAGGTGACGACCTTGTCGGTGATGGCTTTTTCGGTCGCGGCGATGACGAGGTCGGCGGCTTCGGTCCAGCCGATGTGGCGGAGGAGCATTTCGCCGGAGAGGGCGAGCGAGGACGGGTTGACCTTGTCCATCCCGGCGTACTTCGGAGCGGTGCCGTGGGTGGCTTCGAAGAGGGCGTGGCCGGTGAGGTAGTTGATGTTCGCGCCCGGGGCGATGCCGATGCCGCCGACGCAGGCGGCGAGGGCGTCGGAGACGTAGTCGCCGTTGAGGTTCATGGTGGCGATGACGTCGTAATCTTCGGGCCGGGTGAGAATCTGCTGGAGGAAGGCGTCGCAGATGCAATCCTTGACCAGGATCTTCCCGGCGGGAGCGACATAGTCACAGTCGGGCGCGGGGATGGCGACGTCGGCGAATTCCCGGCGGACGAGCTCATAGCCCCAGTTCTTGAAGCCGCCTTCGGTGAACTTCATGATATTGCCCTTGTGGACGAGCGTGACGTTGCGGCGGTTGTTTTCGATGGCGTAGCGGATGGCGGCGCGGATCAGCCGTTC
>JAVBRV010000311.1:0-3433 GCA_031547585.1 Victivallaceae bacterium | reverse complement strand
GAGCTGGACGCCGAAATCGGAGCGTTCGATGCGGCAGTTTTCAACGATGCTGCCGGTGGAGTTGGCGATGGAGACGCCGAACCAGGCGTGGCGGATGGTGAGGCCGGAGACCGTACAGCGGTCGGTCCCGTCGATGGTCACGGCGGAGGAGAGCGGGGTCAGGCGGATGTCGAGCTTACGCGGATCGCGCCCGTCGGCGAAGGCGATCAGCATATCGCCCGTCGCTTCGTGGTACATGGCGAGCGCGGGGACGCTCTCCCAGCCGTATTGGCCGACGCTGTGGCGGAAGAGGTGCTTCCAATCCCAGTTCCACTCGAAGCCTTTGGGGTCCTTGCGGGATTTCGAGGCGCGCGGCGAACCGGGGGTGACCCGGCCTTCGAAGAGGGGGATCACCAGCCCTTCCTGGCAGGCGACGATGAAGCGGCCCTGGAAGGAGCGGCCGGGGTTCTCCGCCTGGTTGAATTCCGGGGCTTTGGCGCGGTAGACGAGGGGGCCGATTTCGGGGTCGGGCCGCCATTCGGGTTTGAAGTTGCCCGAGGCGTCGATGATCGCTTCGCGGGGACCGTTCAAACGAACGCCGCTTTGCTTGAAGCGCACCTGTTCGGGGTAGACGCCGGGGGCGAGTTCGACGGTGTCGCCCGGCTGCGCCCGGTCGAGGGCCGCCTGGATGGAAGCGCCGGGGGCAACGTGCAAGGTGGCCGCCGACAGCGGCAGCGCGAGGAGGAGAGGGAAGAATCGGGTGATGAACATTTTTTAGTACCCCATACCGTCAGTTTTGTTCGGACTGAGCCAAAGGACGTAGTTACCGGTGCCGCTGATGTTGCGCATCGGTCCGCGGACCGCCCGCGCCCGGCCGTCGCAGTAGAGCGTGTTGGTGGTATAGCCGGGGTGCGCCAGAGCGATGGCGGCGGGGTGTTTGTCCGTAGAGAACCAGTCGGCGTCGATGGAGGCGCTCCCGCCGTTGCCGGGACGAAGCGCCAGATATTTTTTATTGCTGGAGTCGCGTCCCCAACTGTCGCACATCAGCGGAGTCCCGCCGATTTTTTTCACTGTTCGCGACAGTTGACCGAAGGTAAGCCAGCCGTCGCGGTCCGCATTGTTGACCACGATGCCGGAACCGCCTTGCGCGATTACGGTGTTGACGCCGTAGGAGCAGTGGGTGGTCGAGGATGCCCCCCGCTCGTAGATCGGTTCCTGATCGGTGGCGCAGAGAAAGGGGGTGCCTTTGGCTTTGTAGTGACTTTTCAGCGGCAGGTAACCATTGGAGGTCATGGTTCCGGGCCAGAGTTCGCCGGTGGCGGTTCCATCGGTGACCAGGGCGCGCCCGCGGATGATCCAGTCCTTGTAATCCATGGCGTATTGGTGGAAGATGAGGCCGAGCTGCTTCTGGTTGCTGAGGCAGCCGGTGGCTTTGCCGCGGTCGCGCGCCTTCGACAGCGCGGGCAGCAGGATCGCGGCGAGAATGGCGATGATGGCGATCACGACCAGGAGTTCAATGAGGGTAAATTTGGAATACTTACGCATGGGTTTCTTCCTTTATGTGAAAATTCCGGTAACGCAAAAGGGTTCGCAGGGCGGCGGCGAGTTCGGCGGTGGTCCGGTCGATGTCGGCGCCGTTGAGCCAGATTTCGTAGAGGCCGTGAAAGATCAGGCGGCTGATTTCGGGGGAGTCGAAGTTGTATTCGGCGGAAATCTTGGTCATCTCCGAGAGGAAGAGGCCGTCGCGCGGATCCTCGGGGTCGAAGCTCTTCATGGCCGATGACTTGCGGATGGGGATGCCGTAACGCTGTTTGCCGACGCGGTCCTGGACCTCCTCCGAGAGCAGCGTCCGGATGAGTTCGCGCGCGGTTCCCAAGCTGCTCCCCTGGCGGCGGATGCAGAGGAGGTCGGTCGCCTGAAGCGAGAGATCGACTCCGCCGGGAATCAGGGGCAGGGGGACGTTCTTCCAGTAGAGCTTCGAATGAAAATCGACGTTCTGGCGCGGCATCAGGAGGAAGGCGCATTCGCCGTTGTGGAAGCGGTTTTCATAGGGGGAGGGATCCGCCCACTTGCTGCGGACGCCGAGGGCGGTGTAGATTTCGCGCACCCGGGCGATGCCGTCGCGGGTCCGGGGGTCGTCGAGCCGGACCTTGCGGCCGTTTTCGGCGTCGATGATGCCGCCGCCCGCCCGGAGGATGAAATTCATGCCGAAAAGGTCGAAACCCCAGTTGAAGATCCGCTCCGGGGGGTAGAGCTTGCGGAGTTTGACGAGGTCGCCGATGAACTCCTCCCAGCTCCAGCCGGAGCGCGGTTCGGGGCAGCCCGCTTCGGCGAGCATGGCGGGGTTGTAGCAGAGGATGCGCGGCGAGAAGATGAGGGGAATGCCGAAGAGCTTCCCGTCGGCGGTCCGGAAGCTGCGGAAGGGCAGCGAGAAGAAAGCCGTCTCATCCGGCCAGACTTCGCGGAAGAGTCCGGCGAGGTCGAGGTATTCGTTGCGGTTCTGCTGGACGTCGATGGTGGTGCGGATTTCGAACACGCCCTTCGCGAAGCTGCCGTAGGACGGCAGCTCCGGCAGCCGTTCCCGGACGAGTTCGATCCAGTTGCGGCGGTACGCGTAGAAGCTGTCGGGCAGGATTCGCTCCTGCCAATCCGGCCGCACGAAGGTGCCGCTGCGGGGGAAGCTGTCGAGCAAGCCGTCGCGCACCAGCGAAATAAACGCCATCTGGGTGACGGCGTGCGAAACGCCGATCCGTTCGGAGAGTTCCCGGGCCCCGGGCAGCTTGTCGCCGCCGGTGAGCCGTTTTTCCTCCAGCTCCCGGATAATGTATTCCCGAACGACGTTGAGCTTATCCGACATGACCGTTTCCCTTTCTAATAATAGTATACCGGAAAAGACTGTCAATGTCAATAGCTGAGCAATAAAAATGTTGAAAAATATTTGTCACGGCGAAAACAGAAAACTGTCCATGTCAGATATGGAGGCTGGAAAGCTGATATCGATGCGCCTGAAAAATAGTACGTAAAATGCGATTGACGCTATGGGAATTGGGCGGGACCTGACTCCCCGCCCAAGCCCACCCCCGTCCGTGGGCAGAGACGCGCAACCAAAGGGTGACCCCGATTCCGGATCGTAACGGTTGCTAGCGCAACCTCACTTTCGCTGCTTTGCAGCGCCCCTCAGACGGCGGGGCCTTCGCTGCGTTACGTTCGGCTTCGGCACTTTTGTGCCTTCGCTCATTTGCTGTCGCAAATGAGTACCCTCACATTCGCTTCGCGGCGCCTACCGCGCTAGTTTGACTTGGGCGACAACGTGGTGTGCCAGATTTTGGTTGGGCGACAACGTAGTGTACCACATTTGGGCTGGGCTGCAATGTGGTGCACCACATTTTGACGCGTCGTGAAACGGCAGCGCCGTTTTACGCCACTCCGCTTCTTTTGAAGGGATGAGGTGGGG
>JAVBRV010000267.1:0-6913 GCA_031547585.1 Victivallaceae bacterium | reverse complement strand
CAGCAGCTGCGGCGGCTGGCCGACGCCATCATGGTCGGCGGTGAAACCCTGCGGCTCGACCGCCCGGCGCTGACCGTCCGCGAACCGGAAAACTGGCCCCGCCAGCCTCTCCGCCTGATCGCCACGGGCAGCATGAGCGATGAAGAGGTGCAGGGCTACTATCCCGACGGCAACGTCGAGCGGGTGGAGCTTCACGACAAGTCCGACTGGGAGGGCTTGCTCGACCGTCTCGGCCTCCGCGACGTCGTCTGCCTCCTCATCGAAGGCGGCGGCGAACTGGCGGCGGCGGCGTTGGCGGCGGACGCGGTCGACTATGTTGAATTTCATATCGCGCCGAAATTGCTCGGCGGGCGCGGCAGCCGCCCGGTGCTGGGCGGCGAGGACCCCGAGGCCATCGCGCTGGCGCGGAGCCTCCACCGGGTGAAGGTGACCCACTACGGCGACGACATCGCCGTTTCGGGCTTTCTGAAGGAGTAGACCAGATGTTTACCGGACTCGTTGAATGCACGGGCACTCTACTGTCGCGCGGAACCGAACGGCTCCGGGTGCGGCCGTCGCGTCCTTTTGCGGCTCCGGTTTTCGGCGAAAGCGTCGCCGTCAACGGCTGCTGCCTGACGCTGGAGCAGGAGCTCCCCGGCGGCGTCCTTGAATTCTTTACGCTGGCCGAAACCCTGCGGCGCACCAATCTCGGGGAGCTTCCCTGCGGGGCGCTGGTCAACCTCGAACGGGCGCTCCGGGTCGGGGACCGGCTGGGGGGGCACATCGTCTCCGGCCACATCGACGCGACGGCGGAGGTGCTCTCCTACCGCAAGCTCCCCGACGGCGATTACGAATTGAGAGTGGCGCTCCCCGCCAGCCTTGCCCCCGAAGTGGTGGAAAAAGGCAGCATCGCCATCGACGGCGTCTCGCTGACGGTGGCGGGGGTGGACCGCGACTCCTTCCGGGTCTGCCTGATCCCGGTGACCCGGGGCGAAACCGCGCTCGCCGGCCGAAATCCGGGGACGCTGGTCAACCTCGAAGGGGACATTCTCGGCAAATACATTCTCCGGCAGCTGGCGCTCCGCGACGGGAAGCCCGCCGGCATCACCATGGATACCCTGCGCGAGGCCGGCTTCCTATGAAATCGGAGTTCGGCATCGAATTCCGGGGGGAGGAGGAGGCGCTCCATTTCGCCGACCGGCTGCCGCATCCCTTTACCTTGTTTGCGCTCGACGGCGAGCTCGTCGGGCGGCCCAAGGTGCGGAAGCGTTTCCTGAAGCCGGTGGCGGGGATGGCCCTCACGGTGACCGACCTCATTGCGCCGGAGTTGGCGCGGCAGGCTGCGGAAGCGCCGGAGCCCCTGGTTCATGAATTTTTCCGCCTCTTCCGGGAGCGCTGCCGTCAGGCTTCGGAGCTCCGGGCAGCGGAGTTCACCATCGATTTCGACCTGGCGCGGGCCTTCGGCGAGGAGGCCTACCGGTCGCGGCTTCTCGCGTTCCTTCGCGGCTGCTACGGCATCCTCCACGAATTCCGGCTGGTGATGCGCTTAGCCTGGCGTCCGCCGGAGGGGGGGGAGGCGGCGCGCCGCTTCCTCTTCGACACGCTCTTCTCCGGCGTCGGGCTGGCGCTGGAGGGGGACCCCGCCCAGTTTCCCGCCGGGAACTGGCTGGAGCCGGTGAAGTTTCAGGCGGAGTTCGGACGCTTCCGGCTGGAAGAGCCGTTCGGGGAGCGGGTTGGAATGGTGAAGGCGATGCCGGCACAGCTGGCGACCCGGGGCTTCCGGGCGGTATTCGCCGTCGCCGAAGCACCGGAGGAGTTGCTTTTAGAAGAGTTGGCCGCGCTGATCCGCGGCGATCAAAGGGTTGAAGAACGGGAGTTGTTCCCGATAACGGAGGTATAAATCATGCTGCATCTCGGAGTCAACATCGATCACATCGCGACTGTGCGCCAGGCGCGCCGGGCCGCCCGTCCCATTCCGCTCGAGGGGGCGCTGCTGGCCGAAAAAGGCGGCGCCTGGGGCATCACCGCCCACTTGCGCGAAGATCGCCGCCATATCTGCGACCACGACATCGAAGAGCTGGCCGCCAAGGTGCAGCGCCTCAATTTCGAGATGGCGGTCACCGAGGAAATGGTGAACATCGCCCTCCGGGTGCGTCCCTTCAGCTCCTGCCTGGTGCCGGAGAAGCGCACCGAGCTGACCACCGAGGGCGGACTCGACGTCAAGGGGCAGTTCGAGAAGGTCAAAAGGGCGGTTTCCACCCTGAAGGCGGCCGGAATCGTGGTCAGCCTCTTCGTCGACCCCGATCTCGAACAGCTCGCCGCCTCCGCCCGCAGCGGAGCCGACTACGTCGAACTTCACACCGGGACCTATGCCAACACCGCCGGGGCTGAGCGCGAAGCCGAATTGGAACGCCTCCGGAAGGCGGCGCTCTTCGCCTCCGCCGAAGGCCTGAAGGTCAACGCCGGTCACGGCATCGACTACGAGAACATCGGCGGCATCCTGACCATCCCCAAGCTCTGCGAGCTGAACATCGGTCACTCGATCGTCGGCCGGGCGCTGACGGTCGGCATGGAAGCGGCCACCCGCGAGATGGTCGACCTGATGAAACCCTACAATCTGTAACCGGGGCCGGTACCGGGTATGGCGGAGCGTAAAAACCTGCTGCAGAGTTCGCTCGGGGTGGCGATGGCCACCTTGTCGAGCCGGATTCTCGGCCTTCTGCGGGTGATGCTTGAGGCGCGGGTGCTGGGTGGCGGCAGTGTGGCCGGGGCCTGGTTCCTGGCGTTCGCCATACCGAACCTCTTCCGGCGGCTGCTGGGGGAGGGGGCCCTGGGGACTGCCCTTATCCCGGTGATTACCCATACCGAGAGCGAGGCCGGAGTCGAAAAGGTGCGGCGCGACCTCGCGGTGGTCTTCGCCGTGCTCTCCGGAATCCTCGCCGTCATCGTCATTATCGTCACCCTCATCGCCTTCGGGCTCCAGGCGCTGGCCGCGCATCCGGAGGCGGCCCGCAGCTTCCCCCTCCTCGCCACCGAGCGCATCCGGATCATGCTCCACCTTCTGCCGCTCCTGATGCCCTACGCCTTTTTCATCTGCCTGGTGGGGGTGATCGGCGCGGTCTTGAACGCGCGGCGGATCTTCGTCCTCCCGGCGCTGGGGGCGTTGCTGCTCAATATTTTCCTCATCGGCGGACTGCTCTTTGGCTTCCATCGCGGCATTCCCCGTGAGGAGCTCCCGCTCTTTCTCGACCGCCTGACCGGACTGGTGCTGCTGTCGGGGGCGGTTCAACTGGTTCTGGTATTGGTGTTGCTCTGGCGGTGCGGACGCTTCCCGGCCTTCAGCCGCGCCAGCTTTCGCGACTGCGCCGTTTTGAAACAGCTCTGGCGCCTGGTGCTGCCGGGGCTGGTGGGCGGCGCGGCGCTCCAGATCAGTTTCCTGGTGGATCGTCTGATCGCCATCTGGCTGGGACCGCAGGCGGTTCCGGCGCTGACCAACGTGGACCGGCTGGTCGATCTCCCCATCGGTATTTTCGCGGTGGCGATGGGTTCGGTTTTGATGGCGAATATGGCTCATCTCGCGGCCAAGGGGGATTGGGAGGCATTGCGCGGCGACCTTCACTTCGGATTGCGCCATGTCTACTACGCCTGCATCCCGATGGCGGTGCTGGTGATGGTTTTCTGGCGGCCGCTCCTCACCATGCTCTGCCTCGGCGGGAATTTCACCGAAAGCGACCTCGAAGCAACCCGGATGGTGGCGATCTTCTACGGCGCGGGGATTCCGGCCTTCTGCTCGTTAAAAATCATCCTGCCGGTCTTCTACGCCCGCAAGCAGATGATGCCGCCGCTCTACGCCTCGCTGACGGCGATCGTGGCGAACATCGTCCTCAATCTCATTCTGATGTGGCCGCTGGCCCAGGGGGGGATCGCGCTGGCGACGGTATTGGCGTCGATGCTGAACAATTCGATTCTTCTCAGTATTCTGATGCGGCAGGGGTTCCGGCTGGACTGGCGGCTGCTGCTGCGGACCGCCGGACGCTCGCTGGCGGCGGCGGGAGCCATGGGGGGAGGGCTCTTCTTTCTCTACCCATGGCTGCGAAAAGCGCTCACCTTCCCGGTGGTGGGGGAGTTCCCCGCCTTTCTGTTGACGGCGGCGCTTTTCGGGGCCGGTTACCTGGCGCTGACGGCGTTACTCCGCGCGCCGGAACCGGCCGAACTCCTCAGCGTCCTGCGGCGTCGCCGCAGAAGTTGAACTCCACCGCGTCGAGAAAGGCGCGGGCGAGGGCCATGTGGCCGATGTTGTTCGGGTGAACCCGGTCATTGGCGATATAGGCGGCGTAGTGAAACTCCCGGATGCGGTCGAAGTGCTTCTGGGTGTCGGCGAGGAGGGCATTGTGCTTCTTCGCCAGCTTCTTACACACCTCCTGATAGCCGATGAGGAGCTTCCGCATGGGGTCTTCGAGGTTGGGTTCGATGAAGAAGGGCGTCATGACGACGAGTCCGCCCGCGAGACGGGGGGTGGTCATGGCGAAGATCTCATCGAGATTGGCTTCGTACTCATCGAGTTCGACCCGCTTTTCGAATTGAAAGGGGCAGTCGAAGAAGCGCCAGACGTCGTTGATGCCGATCATGACGGAGACCCAGTCGGGCTTGAGGTCGAGGACGTCGGTCTGCCAGCGCGCTTTGAGGTCGCGGGAAGTGTTGCCGCTGATGCCGGTGTTGAGGACGTGGATGTTGCGCTCGGGGTAGACGGCCCCCAGGAGGGCGTGGACGTTGTTGGCGTAGCCGCGGCCGAGGACGTCGGTGCGGAGCCCTTCGGCGACGGGGCGTTCGCGGCCGACGTCGGTAACGGAATCCCCGATGAAGAGGAGGCGGCTGCCTTTGGCGATTTTCATGATCGATTTCCTTTGAAATTTGAGGGTGATCGCAAAATGTACCACGAAACCGCGGCTTTGCAAATGCGCACATAAAAAAAAGCCCCGGGGAACCGGGGCTTTTTAACGGACGGGAAGGGTTACTTCACCGCGTTCGCGGAAACGTTGATCTCCCGGAAGTAGAAGAGCAGTCCGCTGACGCTGTACTGCGAGGCGAGGTCAAGCGTCTTGGTGGCGCCGAGCTTCTTGCTCTCCGCCGTGACGACCGGAACCATCGACTCGGCGTTGACCGTGTCCTTCATGACCGCGATCGAACCGACCGAGTCGGTCGAACCGGTGAGGAGCGGAATGGTGAGGAGATAGAGGCCCCAGTTCTGGGCGTTGATGTGGGCGACCGGCTGACCCAGGTTCGAGGTCTGGCCGTTGAGATCCTTTTTGTCAACCGTCTCGATGCCGACGCAGCCGGACAGTACCGCGGCCACGGCCGCGGAAAGGAAAAGTGCAATCGTCTTTTTCATGCTTATTGTCTTCCTGTATAAATTGATTTCGCGTATGCCGGCCGGCTTACTTGACCGCATTGCCCGAAACCGTCGCGGTCTTCCAGTAGAAGAGGAACGGGATGGGGCCGATGAGCATGGTGCTGCCCTTCATCGAGACGATGTCGACGGTCTTGGTGGCGCCGAGCTCCTTGCTCTTCAGGGTCAGGGCTTTGGTCAGCGCGGTGGCGTTGACCGAGTCTTCGCCGAAGACGATCGAACCGACGTCCTGGGTCGAACCGGTGAGGAGCGGAATCCACAGGAAGTAGAGTCCGGCGGAATGGGTGGAGATGTGGGCCACATCGGTGGCCGAGGCGGAAAGTTTCTGCCCGTTCAGTTTGTCCACTCCGGCGGTCTGCACCGAGGAGCATCCGCCGATCAGTCCTGCCGCAACGGCGACGGCAGACAGCAGCAGCATTTTCTTCAGCATCATGCGTGTCCCTTTCGATTTCGCATTTTGGGTTTTAAGCCGGAGAAAGACAATCCTTTACCGGAAAGTCTCCCCCTGGCTTCCTTAGGTTGATAATATATTGCGCGTTTGGGCAATAATCAAGATCAATTCAGTATCTTTTCTTTTTTGCCGGCGAAATTTACCGGTTCATTCAGCTTGACATTTCAGCGGGACGGTGGTATACTACAATTAACCTCAACTTCAGGAGAAGGAGAAAACATGAAGAAATTTTCACTGGCTCTCACGCTGACCGTTCTCGGGCTTTTTGCCCTGGCGGCGGAGGAAACGGTTCTTTTCGCTTCGGATTTCAAACCCGAAAAGAAAGGATATAACTTCTGGGCCGCCAAGGGAATGACCACCTCCAATCAGGTTAAAGACGGCAAGGCCTTTCTCGAAGTCAAAGAGAGCGCCGCCGAAAAACAGAACGTCTGGAACGTTCAGTTCAGCGTCGTTTACGCCAAAGGCTTCACGGCCGGCGTCAATTACCGCGTCACCGCCACGGTGGTCTCCTCCAGCGATTTCACCGTCGAGTCGAGCGTCAGCCTGAATAAGGCGCCTTGGACCACGCTCGCCAGGGTGAAAACCGACCTCAAGGCGAATCAGCCCGCTCAAATTGAACTGAAGTTTATCCCCAAAGAAGATATCGCCGACGCCTATCGGATTCCCGTTTTTGCCCTCGGCAATGCTCCCGCGGGGACCGTGATCGAAGTCACCGACGTCAAACTGGTCGAAATCAAGTAAGAAAGGAAGACCCTGATGAAGAAAATTACTCTCGCTCTCGCCGTGGCCCTCGCCGGGCTGTTCACCCTCGCCGCCGAGGACGTCAACGTCTTTTGTCCGGGATTTCTCGCGCCGAGCAAGGATTTCCGCGTCTGGTGCGCCAAAGGCATGGCTGTTGACAGCCAGGTGAAAGAGGGCAAAATCACCATCACCATCAAGGAGAGCGGCATCGAGAAGGTGAGCACCGCGAACATCCAGGCCATGATCCTCCATACCGCCGACTTCAAAACGGGCGCCAAGTACCGTCTCGAAGCGAACGTCACCTCGTCCATCGATTTCACGCTGGCCACCAGCGT
>JAVBRV010000367.1:0-7636 GCA_031547585.1 Victivallaceae bacterium | reverse complement strand
CAACCCCTCCACCGGGCAGATCCAGGCGTGGGCCACCCTCGAAGTGGTCGACAACGCCCCCAACCATGACCAGCTCATCATCGACCGCGCCCGCGAAGTCTTCCCCGAAGTCCAGCTCGGCGAAAAGGTCGAGTGGGAAGTCACCCCCAGCAACTTCGGCCGCATCGCCGCCCAGACCGCCCGCCAGGCGATCATCCAGCAGCTCCGCAAAGCCGAAAAAGAGAACGTTCAGGATGAATTCTCCGACCGCGTCGGCCAGATCATCAACGGAACCGTCCGCCGCTTCGAAGCCGGCAACATCATCATCGACTTCCAGAAGGCCGAAGGCATCATGCCCACCCGGGAGAAGGTTCACGACGAATCCTATATGCCCGGCGACCGCATCAACGCCTACCTTCAGAAGATCGACATCAATGCGCCGGGTCCCAGCCTGATCGTCTCCCGCGCCTGTAAGGAATTCGTCCTCAAGCTCTTCGAGCGCGAAGTGGCGGAGATCCACGACGAAGTGGTCGAGATCATGGGCATTGCCCGCGAACCGGGCAAACGGACCAAGATCTCCGTCCGCAGCACCGACCCCCGGGTCGACCCCGTCGGCGCCTGCGTCGGCATGCGCGGCATCCGGGTGCGCAACATCACCGATGAATTGGGCGGCGAACGCATCGACATCGTCCCCTACGACGCCGACATCCGCAAGTACGCCGTCAACGCGCTGCTTCCGGCCAAGGTGCAGTCGGTCGACGTCGACGAAGCCCACCACGAGCTCATCGTCCACGTGACCGATGAGCAGTCGAAACTCGCCTTCGGCAAGAAGGCGCAGAACGTCCGGTTGTCATCGAAGTTGCTCGGGTGGAACATCAACATCCGCAACGACGAAGAGGGCGAATCGCCCCGCAATACCATCGCCGACCAGCTCCGCGCCGCCGCGCGCAGCCTCGCCGGAGAGCTCCAGGTTTCCGATAAGACCGCCCGTCTGCTGGTCGAAAACGGTTACGTCACGCTGGACGACTTTGTGGCCGCAGACCTCGATTCGCTGCTGGAAATTTCCGGCATCAGCGAAGACGAGGTCAACATGGCCCGTAACCTTCTCGACGACGGCGAGGATGAGGAATGATAAGGAGAAAGAATCGTGCAGAAGGAATTACGTGTTAAAGATCTCGCCCGTAAGTACGGGATTTCGGCCAAGAACGTCATCGACGAACTGAACGGCCAGGGTATCGTCACCAACGACGCCGAAAACAGCTTGATCCCGGCCGACATGGTCGAACTGGTCGAGATGCATTTCGGCGATATGTTCGAAGAGGACGAAGCCGCCGCCGCTCCGGCCGCCGCCGCCAAAAAGGCCCCGGCCCGCAAGGCTCCGCCCGCCAAGGGCGGCGCCCCGGTGAAGAAATTCGAACCCGCCCACGCCAAGGGGAAACCGGGGGCCAAGCCCGCCGCCGACGCCCCCTCGGGCGCTTCCGCCGTGGTCGACGGCAAGCTGACGTTGCCGCCGCCGGTGGTGGTGAAAGTGCTGGCCGAAGCGGTCGGCAAGCGCCCCAACGAGCTCATCACCGATCTCATCAAGCTCGGCGAACTCGCCAGCATCAACCAGCCGATCAGCGACGCCAACGCCAAGAAGCTCTGTCACAACTACGGCATCGAGCTGACCATCGCCGTGCCGCCGAAACCGGTCGCGCCGATGAAGGTCGAAAAGCCGAAGGAAGAGGATGATCCGGCCAATATCAAGGAGCGTCCGCCGGTGGTGACCTTCATGGGTCACGTCGACCACGGCAAGACCTCGCTTCAGGACGCGGTGCGCCACACGCACGTGACCGACCAGGAAGCCGGGGCCATCACCCAGCACATCGGCGCTTCGACCGTTCAGCACAACGGCAAGCAGATCACCTTCATCGACACACCGGGCCACGCCGCTTTTTCGAGCATGCGGGCCCGGGGAGCCAACGTGACCGACATTGTCGTTCTGGTGGTGTCGGCGGCGGAGGGTTTCAAGCCCCAGACCGTGGAAGCGTTGAATCACGCGCTGGAGGCCAAAGTGCCGATCATCGTGGCCATGAATAAGATCGACCTGCCGGAAGCGGATCCGCAGAAGATTCTCCTCCATATGCAGCAGAACAATCTCTCCAGCGAAGACTGGGGCGGCAACGTCGGCACCGTCAAGGTGTCGGCCAAGACCGGCGAAGGGTTGCCCAGCCTCCTCGACCGCATCCAGATGGAGGCGGAAATGCTGGAGCTGAAGGCCAACGCCAAGCGCCCCGCCAACGGCGTGGTGCTCGAAGCCCAGCTGGAGCCGGGCCTCGGCCCGACCGCCAGCGTCCTCGTCCAGGACGGTACGCTGCATGTCGGCGACGCGGTACTCTGCGGCGACCACGTCGGTAAAATCCGCACCCTCATCCACGACAAGGGCGAACGGGTGAAATCGGTCGGCCCCAGCACGCCGGTGAAGATCGTCGGCCTTTCGGGCATTCCCGAAGCGGGCGATCGGCTGGAGTTCTTCGAGTCGGAGAAAGCGGCCCGCGTCGAGGCGCAGCAGCGCATCGCCGAGAAGCGCGGCCAGATGCTGGCGGCGACTTCGATCGCCTCCGCCGAAGACCTCTTCAGCAAGCTGAACAGCGGCGACCGCAACCATCTCAACATCATCATCAAGTCGGACGTCAAGGGTTCCGGCGAAGCCATTGCGCAATCGCTCAGCGAGCTGCCGAGCGACAAGATCAAGGCCGAGGTGGTGGCGAACGCGGTCGGTCCGATTTCGGAGAACGACATTTCGATGGCGGCGGCCACCGGCGCGATCGTGGTCGGGTTCCACGTCCGGGTCAATCCGGGCGTGAACGACATGGCCAAGAAGCACGGAGTGGAGATCCGCCTCTACAGCATCATCTATGAGCTGCTCGAAGACATCACCGACGCCCTCGCCGGCAAATTGGAGCCGGAGAAGCGCGAAAAGGTGGTGGGCGAAGCGAAGATCCTCCAGATTTTCGAGCTCACCAAGGGGCCGAAGATCTGCGGCTGCCGGGTTGAAACCGGTACGGTTCGGATCGGCGCCAAAGCCCGCGTCCGCCGCGACCGCGACCTCATCTACAACGGCGAAGTGGCGAGTCTGCGCCGCTTCCAGGATGACGTGCGCGAGGTCAAGGCGGGGTTGGAGTGCGGCATCCGGCTCGATAACTTCGCCGACTTCATGGAAGGCGACGAAATCGAGATCTATGAAATCGAACTCAAGAAGGCGACGCTTTGATAAGCGCCTCCCCGATTTCGAGAGGTGGAATCCATGGCTGAAAAAGTCGATCGCCTGACCCGGATCAATGAGCTGATGAAGCGCGAGCTGGCCGATCTCTTCGAGCGTGAATTGCTGAAACCGGCGCATATGCTGGTTTCGGTCACCGAAGTGAACACCAGCGTCGACTTGCGGAACGCTACCGTATACATCAGCCTCTTCGGCGGCACGCCCGGCGAAAAACGCCGGGTGATGCACGAGCTGGAGAACCGCCGGCTCGGTTTCCAGAGTACGCTTGCCCGGGTGCTGGCCTTCAAGCGCACCCCCGTTCTCGCCTTCCGCCCCGACGAGCGGCAGGAGCGCGGGGACAAGGTCTTCGAGCTGTTGAACGGAGAAAAGCCGGGCGATGAGTAAAGATGTGACCCCGAAAGAGGCCGCCGGACTGTTGACGGCGGCCTCGAAAATTCTTATCCTCGCCCACGAGAAGCCGGATGGCGACGCAGTGGGTTCGGCCTTCGGGCTGGAATTCTTTCTCCGCTCCCTCGGCAAGGAGGCGATGGCGCTCTTTTCGGCCCCCCTCCCCCGCCGTTACGAAGGCTTCTGGACGCCGCGCCTCACCCGCCTCACTCCCGATGAAGCGAAAACCTTCGACCTCGTGGTGGTGCTTGATTCGGCCAACCGGCAGCGGATCGCCTCCGGCGAAGAGCTGCCCTATGAGGAGCTGGCGAAGCTGCCGCTCCTCAATGTGGATCATCACGGCGGCAACGACATCGACGCCGGTTGCCGCTGGGTCGACCCCACGGCGGCGGCGGCCAGCCTACAGATCGCCGAAATCGCCTGGGAGACCGGCCAACCGGTTCCCCCGGAAGCGGCGACCGCCTGGCTGCTCGGGCTTTTCACCGATACCGGCAGCTTCCGTTTCAGCAATGCCGACGGCCGGGCTTTCCGGGCGGCAGCGCGCCTCCTCGACGAGGGGGCCGATATTGAGACGGTGACCAATACGCTGTACTTCAGCAAGCCCCGCAACCAGCAGGCTTTTGAAGCGGAACTCCTGCAGAACGAGGTGCGCTTCGCCTGCGGCGACCGCTTCGTCTACGCGGTTCTGCCGGAAGCGCTGCTGCAAAAATACGATTTCGACATGAAGGAGGGCGAAGGATTGATCGACCTCCTGCGGGAAATCGATGGAACTGTGATCGCCGCCCTCCTCTACCGGCGGGGCGGGAACTGGAAGATTTCGCTCCGCAGCAAGCTCGGGCGCTATCCGGTCGGACCGGCGGCGCGGAGCCTCGGCGGCGGCGGCCATGAATTGGCGGCGGGGATCACCCTCTCCGACCGCCCGGAGGAGGAGGCCGTGGCTCTCCTTCTCGCAACTGTCCAACGGATTTTCGAGGAGTCCTGATGCGCTACGACCCCAAACGACACCGCCTGCCCGCCTTCAACACTCCCGGCGTGCTGCTGATCGACAAACCGGCCGAGTGGACCAGTTTCGACGTGGTCAACTTCGTCCGTTCCCGTTTCAATATCCCCAAGGTGGGCCATTGCGGCACGCTCGACCCGGCGGCCACCGGGCTCCTGGTGCTGGTGCTGGGCAAATTCACCCAGCTCAGCTCCAAATTCAGCGGCGAAGACAAAACCTATGAGGCGACGCTTCAGCTCGGCCTCGAAACCGATTCGGGCGACCTCGACGGCGAAGTGACGGCGACGCGCGACTGGAGCGCGGTCACCCCCGAACTCCTCCGCGAAACCCTCGCGGGCTTCGTCGGCGAGCAGACGCAGACCCCGCCCATGGTGTCGGCGGTCAAGATGGACGGGCACAAGCTCTACGAACTCGCCCGCAAGGGGATCGAGGTCGAGCGCGAAGCGAAGCCGATCACCATTTTCAGCATCGACGTCACCCGGCTGGAGCTGCCGTTCTGCGATTTCATCATGCGCTGTTCGAAGGGGACCTACGTCCGCACCCTCTGCTCCGACGTCGGCGCGAAGCTGGACTGCGGCGGCACGCTAGCGGCCCTCCGCCGGACGCAGAGCGGCGAATTCTCCATCGCCGACGCAATCACCGTCGACCAGTTGAAGACCTTCGAACAGGCGGACTTGGAGCTTCATGTCCGCAAGTTCCTCTTTGAAAAACTCTCCCGGATCGCGGGGGTGCGCAATGGCTGACCGCAATCTCCCCGTCAATCTCCTGGAAGCGGCGGTCGAAACCGTGTTGGCGGCCTCGCCGTCGGGCGAGTTTACGCTTGAAAGTGTGCTGAAGGAGGCCAAAGGGGGGGATTCGCAAACGCTCCGCCGCCGGCTCGAACAGCTGCTGGAGGGGGATGAACGCTTCTTTTCGGATGGTTCCGGGGGCTACCGGAGCCGCGCCGCCTTCTTCCGGGGCTATGAATTCCCGGTCACGCCGGACGAGTGGGAGATCGATTCGGGCCTGCTGCTGCCGGGCCACCGGTTCGCCCCCTATTTCGCCCCCGAGGTCTTCCCCTCCGAAACGGAGTTGCGTGAGACCGGGGGAAAAGCGGTCTCGTTGAAGGAGATCCATGCCCCCCTGCAGCAGGTCTTTCACTACCACATCCTCCTCGGCTCGGAGCATGTTTTCGACTTTCTGGTCGCCGAATCGGCCGCCAATACCGGACTTCGCGCGCCGGGCGCCGAGAAGCGACAGGTGACGCTCAACGCCTTCGACCTGAAAGATTTCTATAACCGGACCCGCTTCCGTCTCGGCGACGCCCTCCTCTGCCGGGTGCTCGACTATGACCAGGGCGTGGCGGAATTCCGTTATCTGCCCGGCGGCGAGCGCCGCGACCGCGACCTCAAAGCCTATGTCGCCGCCTTCGAAACGGCGATCGGCAAAGTGATCGACCGCTGGGAAAATTATCTTGAGATCCCCGAGCAGCTGGCGCTGGCCTGTTTTGCCGGGCGGGAGACGCTCCCCGGCGGCCCGTCGGCGGCTTCGCTCGACGAATTTCTTCGCCGCACCGTCGCCATCGAGATCGACTGCTCGGGCGACTTCGCGGTGCTGGCCCGCCGCGCCGAACCCGACGACGCCTACGTGCCGGAACTGCCGGAAGGGATCGCCATCTCGCGCGGCGAAACCGGCGAAATCGGCGACCTCCTGCGGGAGATCGGTTCGCCCCTGACCCCGGCGGAGGTGGATTCCTTCATCCTCGACAACGCCTGGGCGCGCGAACTCGAATTCGAGGATTTCTTCGTCCGGGCCTTCGGACGGGGGAAGCTGCGCTTCACCGACGAGGGGCAGCAGGCGGTCTTCCAGAACTACATCGAGGACCGCTTCGAGGAGCTGACCGGCTCCTACAACCGCGAGGACGACGAACAGAAGGCCGAGCTTCGCGGCGACATCGTCGAGCTGGCGTCCGGACGGCTCGAATTTTTCGATTATCTCGCCTCGCTCGAGAGCGATCCCGCTGAATTGCCGAAGGAGACGCTGCGCCGCCTCGCCGAAGTGTCGATGCAGCTCAATGACATACTGAAAATGTTGAACGACCCGGGCTTCACTCCCGACGCCGCCGAACTGGAACGCCTCGCGGAAACCGTGGAACTCCGCGCCGACGACCAGGAGACGCTGATCGCCGAGCTGACCGAAGCCGTGGAAAAAGGGAGGTCCTGAAATGGGCAAAAAAATGCTGGCAAGCGGCAACGAAGCCATTGCCATGGCCGCCAGAGACTGCGGCGTCAACCTCGGAGTGGGCTACCCCGGCACCCCCTCCTCGGAAATTCTCGATGATTTCTGCCGGGAGGGCGGCGCCGCCGAATGGGCGCCCAACGAGAAGGCGGCCCTCGAAGTCGCCATCGGGGCGGCCTTCGCCGAAGGGCGCGCGCTGGCGACGATGAAGCACGTCGGCCTCAACGTCGCGGCCGACCCCCTCTTCACCATCGCCTACTCGGGAACGCCGGGCGGACTGGTGATCGTCACCGCCGACGACCCCGGCCTCGCCTCCAGCCAGAACGAGCAGGACAACCGCCGTTACGCCATCGCCGCCGGCGTCCCCATGCTCGAACCGGCCGATTCGCAGGAGTGCTACGACTACACCATCCGCGCCTTCGAGCTGTCGGAAGCGCACCGCTGCCCGGTGCTTCTCCGCGTGACCACCCGGGTCTGCCACTCGAAGTGCATCCTGGAGCGCCGCGACCCGGTGCGGCAGCCCCGCGAAGGGCATTTCACCCGCGACCCCAAAAGCAACGTGATGATTCCCGCCTACGCCCGCATCGCCCACAAGCGCATGCGTAAACAGCTCCACGAGCTGGAGGCGCTGAATGAAAAGGGCGAATTCACCCGCAAAATCGAGGGCTCCAAAGAGCTCGGCGTCATCACCTCCGGCATCAGCTACCAGCATGTGCGCGACGCCGCGCCCGAAGCCTCGGTCTTGAAGCTCGGCCTCACCCACCCCCTTCCCATGGAGGCGATCCGCGCCT
>JAVBRV010000085.1:0-10255 GCA_031547585.1 Victivallaceae bacterium | reverse complement strand
AAACCCTTTTCTTCCCGGGAAGAAAAGGGTTTTCGCCCTTCCCCCAACTCCCACAACTTACTCTTTGCCGGAGAAGCGGATGGAGGCGGCGCGGCCGTGGGCGGCGAGGCTTTCCATGCGTCCGAAGGCTTCGACGACGGGGGTTTCGCGGCGGAGGGCGGCTTCGGTGTATTTAACGAGGCTGGTGCGACGGAAGAATCCGGCGGTTTCGATGCCGTTGAAGTAGCGGGCGCTGGAGGCGGTGGGGAGGACGTGGGAGGGGCCGGCGCAGAAGTCGCCGACGGGTTCGGGCGTCCAGTGTCCGAGGAAAGCGGCTCCGGCGGCGGGGACGAGGGCGGCGATTTTTTCCGGGTTCCGGGTGTGGATTTCGAGGTGTTCCGGGGCGTATTTGCCGGCAATGCGGGCGGCTTCCTCGAGGTTGGGGGCGTGGATGAGGAAGAGGCCGTTCTTTTCCACCTTCTCGACGGTTTCGAGGCGGGGGAGGAGTTTTTTCTGGCGGAGGAATTCGGCTTCGACCTGGTCGATCAGGGTGCGGTCGGTGGTGACGAGGACGGCTTGTTCGAGCCCGGAGCCGTGTTCGGCCTGGCTGAGGAGGTCGGCGGCGATGAAGGCGGGGTTGGCGGAGTCGTCGGCGATGACCAGGATTTCCGATGGACCCGCAACCATGTCGATGGCGACTTCGCCGTAGAGCAGTTTTTTGGCGGCGGTGACGTAGGCGTTGCCGGGGCCGACGAGTTTCTCCACTTTGCGGATGGAGGAGGTGCCGAGGGCGAGGGCGGCGACGCCGTAGACGCCGCCGAGGCGGTAGATTTCGGTGACTCCGGCGAGTCGCATGGCGAAGAGGACGGCGGGGTGGGGCATGCCGTTGGGACCCGGGGGAGTGGCGGCGACGATTTCGCGGACTCCGGCGGCGGCGGCGATGCCGGCGGTGTGGATGACGGAGGAGACGAGGGGGGCGGTTCCGCCGGGGATGTAGACGCCGACGCGGTCGAGGGGGGTGAATTTTTCGCCGAGGGTGACGCCGGGGCGGAGGGTTTTCTTCCAGTTCTTCGGGCGGGTGAGGCGGGCGAAGTCGCGGACCTGGCGGAGCGCGGCGCGGATGGCCCGCTTATCGGCGGCGGGAAGAGCTTTCTCGGCGGCGTCGATGTCGGCCGGGGTGACCCGGAACTGTTCGGGGGTCAGGCGGACGCGGTCGAATTTTTCGGCGAATTTCGCCAGCGCGGCGTCGCCGCCCTTCCGGACTTCGGCGATGATGGCGGCGGCCTGGACTTCCACTTCGGGGGGGAAGCTCGGGCGCTGGTAGAGCGGCAGGAGGCCGGCTTCGAAACCGGGCGCGTCAAAATAGAGTTTTTTCACGGTTTCACCTCGATGAATTCGTTGTCGATCAGCCGGGTGGCGCCGAAGTAGACGGCGAGGGCGAGCAGGAGTTCGCGGGTTCCCGGCGCGGGGAATTGGAGGGTATCGGAGTCGACGGCTTCGATGTAATCGACGCGCCCTCCGGCGGTTTCGATTTCGTGGCGCATGGCCGCGAGGATGTCGGGAAGAACGCCGACGCCATAGCGTTCGAGCGCGGCCCGGGCGGCGCGGAGCGACTGCGACAGGCAGAGCGCCCGGCTGCGTTCGTCGGCCGAAAGATAGCGGTTGCGCGAACTCAAAGCCAGGCCGTCTTCGTCGCGGATGAGGGGGGCGGCGATGATTTCGATGGGGAAATTGAGATCGCGGACCATGCGCTTGATGACGAGGAGCTGCTGGGCGTCTTTGCGTCCGAAGACGGCGACGTCGGGCAGGGCCAGGTTGAAGAGCTTGGCGACCACGGTGGTGACGCCGCGGAAGTGGCCGGGGCGGCTGGCTCCGCAGAGCACACCGGTAAGGCCGGTCTCTTCGACCCAGGTGGAGGCGCCGGGGGCGTACATGGAACCCGGTTCGGGGGCGAAGAGGACGGTGGCGCCGTGTTCGCGGCAGAGCTTCACGTCGCCCTCGAAGTCGCGCGGATAGCGGTCGAGATCCTCATTCGGCCCGAACTGGGTCGGGTTGACGAAGAGGGTGACGACGACCTCGTCGGCCTTTTGCCGGGCGAGGTCAATGAGCGAGGCGTGCCCCCGGTGGAGGAAGCCCATGGTGGGTACGAGCCCGATCCGGCGGCCGGAGCGGCGGGTTTCGAGGGCGAACCGTTGAAGTTCGCCCGGTTCGCGGATGATACGCATACGGTACCTCTAGATCTCCACCAGCCAGCCGTGCTTGTCGGCGATTTCGCCGAACTGGATGCCGGTTATGTGGTCATAGAGTTTTTTAAGCGTGGGGCCGATCGTTTCGGTGTTGTATTCATAGACCTTCGAGCCGTCGTAGATGCGCCCGACGGGGGTGATCACCACAGCGGTGCCGCAGGCGGCGACTTCGGCGAATCCGGGCAGCTCGGACTCCTCCACCGGACGCTGTTCGACGGTCATGCCGAGGTCGCGGGCGATGGTCATCAACGAGTTGTTGGTGATGCTGGGCAGAATCGTATTCGACTTCGAGGTGACGTACTTGCCGTCTTTGGTGATGGCGAGGAAGTTGCTGGTGCTGAATTCGTCGACGTAACGGTGCTCGGCCGGGTCGAGGAAGAGGGCGACGCTGCACCCTTTGTCTTTGGCGGCTTTGCCGGAGATCAGGCCGGCGGCGTAGTTCCCGGCGGCTTTGATGTGGCCGGTGCCGCGGGGCGCGGCGCGGTCGAAGTCGCGGGAGATCATGGCGTTCACCGGTTTGATGCCGCCTTTGTAGTAGGGGCCGACGGGGAGACCCATGATGATGAGCTCATAGTCTTTGCTGGCGCCGACGCCGATCTGGGGGGTGACGCCGAACATCACCGCACGGATGTAGAGCGAGCCGCCGGTTCCGTAGGGGGGGACGTAGTCGATATTGTCTTTGATCAGGATTTTGACCGCTTCGACGTACTGTTCGGCGGGGAATTCGGGCATCATGAGGTGACGGGCGGAGCTGTTGAGGCGCTTGCCGTTCTCGATGGGGCGGAAGGCGCGGACTTTGCCGTCCTTGCCGGTGAAGGCTTTGCCGCCTTCGAAGAGGGCCTGTCCGTAGTGGAAGACGTTGGCGGCGATGGAGACGGTGATGTCATACGACGTTTCCAGGCGTCCTTCGCTCCACTTGCCGTCGCGGTAGCTGAAGCGGATGTTGCTGCGGGTGGGCAGGAATTCGAAACCGAGCGTTTCCCATTTGATGTTCATAGCGGCAGTCCTCGCGTATTGATGATGATATTGTTTACTGGAGAATATAACTCATGAACTCCGTAATAGCAAGAAAAAATTTGCTTTTTCGGACCTTTGATGCTATAGTTGAGGAACCCCGAAAAGAAATATAGTTTGAGGAGATTTTCTATGTGGGAAAAGCATGTCGACATTCGTGAAGTGCGTGAAATCCGCACCCGTTCCCTGGTTTATTTCGGCGTGGGCGCCATCCAGAAAATCAAGGAGATCGCCGAAGCGCTGAAGGCGCGTAACATCGGGCGCGTTCTGGTGGTTTCCGGTCGCGGGGCCTACAAGAGCACCGGCGCCTGGGAGGTGATCGAGAAGGCGCTGAAGGATGCCGGCATCGCCTGGGATCTTTTCGACCGGGTCACGCCGAACCCGACCACCGACCAGATCGACGAAGCGGCCGCCATCGGCCGGAAGTCGGGCGCGGGCGCGGTGATCGCCATCGGCGGCGGCAGTCCGGTGGATACCGGCAAAAGCGTCGCGGTGCTGCTGGAGCACACCGACAAGACGGCGGTTGAGCTGTATGAGGGTAAATTCGCCGCCGAGCGGGCGGTTCCCATCGTGGCGGTCAACCTGACGCACGGAACCGGGACGGAGACCAACCGTTTCGCGGTGGCGACGATTCTGGCGAAGGACTACAAGCCCGCCATCGCTTACGAGTGCTTGTATCCGACCTGGTCGATCGACGACCCGGCGCTGATGACGGGGCTTTCGGAGCGCCAGACCTTGTATGTGAGCATCGACGCGGTGAACCACGTCATTGAGGCGGCGACCAGTATTGCGGCGAATCCCTATTCGGTGATGCTGGCGAAGGAGACGATCGAGCTGGTGTCGCGTTATCTGCCGAAGGCGGTGAAGGACCCGAAGGATCTGGAGGCGCGTTACTTCCTCTTGTATGCTTCGATGCTGGGCGGGGTGGCGTTCGACAATGGGATGCTGCATTACACGCATGCCTTGGAGCATCCGCTAAGCGCGATTCACCCGGAGCTGACGCACGGGCTTGGTCTCTCGATGCTGCTGCCGGCGGTGGTGCGGAACATTTACCGCGAGAAAGCGGGGGTGCTGGCGGATTTGTTGAAGCCGATTGCTCCGGGTTTGAAGGGGGAGCCCGAGGAGGCGAAGCAGGCGGGGATCAAGGTCGAGGAGTGGCTGTTCTCGCTCGGCGTGACGGAGAAGCTGTCGGACGAGGGTTTCGGCGAGGCCGATGTGGAGCGGCTGACGGACCTGGCGTTTGAGACGCCGTCGTTGTCGCTTCTCTTGTCGATGGCGCCGAATGAGGCGAATCGGGCGAGGGTCGCGGAAATCTACCGCGAATCCCTGCACCCTATTAAATAAACAAAAAAAAAAAAACTTAAAAAAACGGTTGCGCCCCAACCGCCCGCACCCGGCCGAGCCGGGACGCAGTCCAGCGCGCGGACAGCGCTGGTCGCTTGCCGAAAGAATTTTCGGCAAGCGAAACGCGGCCAACCAAGTAGATACCGACCGGCGGAGCGCTGCCATAAAAAGACGGCGCAGCCGGTCTTTTTATGAGCCCGGCGCGCGGAGCCGCAGCCGGGAACCGTGTGCTTTTCACCCTGCCGATACCCTCTCGCCCACTTGGCCCACGAGGTCAACACGTAGCTTTAATGCTCATGCGCCTCGTAATAGGCGTTGCCGCCCCACTCGGAGACGAAGTGGCGGTTGGTGAGGGGGTCGGCTTCGTTGGGAACCAGCTCCTTGCAGGTATGGGTGGCGGCGTGCCCGTCGGCGAAGAGGTAGTTGGACCGGTCCTGGCCGTGACGGGAGCAGTCGATGGAGCCCTTCCAGTCGTCAGGGTCGCCCATGCCGTCGTAGCACTGATGCTCTTCGGGGGTTTTTCCGTCGCTTTCAAAGCCGCGCTCGGAGAGGACGACGTAGAAGGAGCTGCGCTTCAGGGTGTCGACTTTGCGGCCGAAGGTGAACATGCTGTTCATCATGTAGCTCTGGATCGATTTCGCCGCATCGTAGCCCTGGTCGGCGGGACACTGGAGATACTTGAGGTCGTAGCCGAGGGTGGTCAGGAGCCCGAACCACTCCACCGGCGGCGAGAGCTCGTGGTGGTGGCCGAAGTCGCCGCTGTGAACGACGGGGAAGCGTCCGTCGAAGGCGTCGGCATAGAGCTTCAGCGCGGTTCCAGTCTGGCGGCAGTTGTTGAGGCAGGCGGTGAGGCGTCCGCGTTCGCGGGCGCGGTTGAGGGCGGGGAGAAGGATTCCGGCGAGAATGGCAATGATCGCGATTACGACCAGGAGTTCGACGAGAGTAAAATATTGTTTTTTCATGATTTGATCTGATTCAGTTGAGGGACACGCAAACAGGCCGGGAGGGCACAAGGCTCCCCGGCGGTACAGGAAAGAGCGGGAATCAGACTGCGGGCGGAGCGCGGGCCGGAGTGAAGCGGTTCGGCGTCGCGGGGAGCGCAAAGGGCGGCGGCAAAGCATCGCCCGCCCGTTCAGGCCGGGAGACCGCCGCTGCGTCGGCAAAGGGGACGTCGGTAAAGAGGCAGCCGTGGCAGACCGGGCACTCCGGAGTCGCCTGAACAACGTCTCCGCTTTCCAGGCAGGGCATCTCCCCCACCGCCGGACGGCTCTGGGAACAATGGTGGAAAAGCGGGTGCAGCACTCCGTTGGCAGTCAGCAGGAACGCCGCCGCCAACAGAATCAAAGCACTGTAGTGCCGTCTCTTGCGCATAATCACCATTCTATACTATATCGCCATATTCTGAAAAAAACAACTTTTTTACTTTTACGAGGGCAATTAGCGGGGATTTCGCTTACACGGCGTTATCGGCGTCATGGGTAGGGCGCTCTGTCCCCAGAGCGCCGTTCTCGTTTGCATGGTCTTCAGGGCGAAATCGCGCTCTCAACTTAGAGCTTATCTGCTAATAAGCCAAAATGTTCTGACTTGCGGCGAAAATTCATCCACTCGGTCAATAAAATAGCCGATAATTCTATTATCGCCAATTTTATCAGTAGACAAGCTCTTATTCCGGCGAGGGAAGAACCTACCATGTTTCGCCTCGAATTCATACCCGGTAGAGCCTGCAACGAGAACGGCTGCCTGGGGACAGGCAGCCCTACCCGATATCGCTCCGCCAAACGCTTAATACGAAACCGCCTACTTCACGCTGACTTCCAGCGCGGTTTTCTTCCATTGGCCGACGGGGACGCCTTCGCGTTTCTCTTCGGCCCAGTGAAATTTCAGGTCGCGTTTGTCGCTGCGGATGTTGGCGAAGCCGCCTTCGGTCACCCGGAGCGACAGGAGTTCGCGTCCGTCGGGGAGGAGGAGGGCGAGCCTCTCCGGCGCTTCCACGGTCAATGCCTTGGCATTCGTCTTCCGGTCTTTATCGTTGATCCGGATGGAGGCCGCCGCGGGAACTTGGGGGAAGAGTCCGAGCGTCGGCTTTGCATATGTCAGCCCGCCGTCGTACAGCAGGTGGTAGTTGACCGTGAAAGTCGAACTCTCGTCAAAAACGTACTCCACCGCGAAACGGCAGGGCGGTTTCGCCAGTCCGGTGGATTTATTCCATCTCCGCAGCGCTCCGGTGAAGAGCAACCGGACTTTGCCGTTACTCTCCGACAGTCGCGCCGCCGTCTCCACATCGCCCTCCGCCTCATAGCGCATGGAGCCGTCGGGAGAGAATTCCGGGCCGAGCCCGGCAAGGAGTTCGGTTCCTCCCCGGTTTTTGAGGGAACGAATCACGCCGCCGGTGCGCGCCAGCTGCAGCCGGTAGTGTCCGTTATCGACCAGCCAGTTCAAGCTGTCGTGGCGGATGGAGAGCTTGCCGCGCCGCAATCCCTTGCTTTCGGCGGGAACCAATGGCTCCGCCGCCGGTTTCAGCACCAGGGTAAAGCGGTTGTCGAGGGGAGAGGCGGGGAAGTTGTTCTCCACCGTCTTCCACAAAAAGGCGGTGTGGAGGTGGAGGTTGTTGTGGTACTGGTCGAGCAGCATCACATCCTCCGCCCCCTGCCGCGAGGGCTCGGGGAGGCGGATCGACAGGCCGCCGGGATTACTGTTGAAGATACGGATCTCCGGATTCGCCGGGTCGAGGGGATGCTGCCGCGCCTGCCAGACGACCGGCGTATTCGCGATCCGGAGGTGACGCCCGGGATTCACCACCGGCGGCACGTACCGGTGGCGGAGGAGGTAGAGGTCGTCCAGCAGCCCCTCGGCGGTGTTGACCTGCCAGCGGGCGGCGTCTTCAGTAAGCAGATAGATTCCGGCGCGGCGGGAGGAGTCTTCGCCGGTAAGCGCGGCGTCGACTTCGACGCGGTCGTGGTAACAGCGATAGGTCAGCTCGGCGACGCCGCCCGTGGGCAGTTGAACGGCGGCTTCAATTTTGCAGCCGTAGTCGGTTTCGGTCAGTTTCGGCCCCCGAAGCGCGGGCAAATTCGGCTGATCCAGCGACAGCAGCGTGTCATAGAGGAAGCCCATGCCGTGAATCAGCCGGTTGCCGGAGTCGGGATATTCGAAGGTGTGCAAGGTGCCGTTCCCCCGGATTCGCAGCATATAATTGGGGGTGAAAACCTCCCAGGAGCCCCAGCGGTTGCGGGCGAAGGTGACCTTGCCGGGCTTCGAGGCTTCCGGTTGAATGATTTGGGGAGCGGCGTACAGCGCTTCGCCGTTGGTGGGCCGCCAGGAGATCGCCTCCCAATCCCACGGGGCGAGCTTAACCTTGAGCTTGCCTTCCAGTTTTGCCCCACGCTTCGCGCTCCAGGCGGTGAGATTTCCGGCCGGAAGGAAGCGGGCCGGGACAGTCACTTCGCAGTCGATCGCCTCCGGTCCCAGGTTAACGAGGCCCAGCGTCAGGTTGCCGCCGTCGCGGCGGAGGCAGTCGAACAGGGTCGGCGCGCCGCCCGTGACCTGGCCGTAGAAGGCTTCGCCGCGCCGGAGTTCCGGGAGTAATTTGCGCAGTTCGATCAGCCGCTTCAGCAGCACCCCCTTGCCGGTGTCGGATTCATGGTAGATCATCGGCATGCCGTCGGCGAAAAAGGTGACGGCGGTGAGTCCCATTTCGGCGCCGACGCCGAGGGCGCCGCGGGTCCGCGTGCTGTCGTGACTCTCGGCGTACCGCATCCGGAAGGTTCCCCGGGGATCGGCGATTTTCGTCTGTTCGAACCAGTTTTTCAGCGTTTTGACGTAGGCGGCGGCGTCCAGTTTGGGCATCGAGTCGCGGCTGAGGTTGTGGCAGAACCACATGTCGTAGACGATATCCGCCTCGGTCATGTAGGGAACCGGGCAGACCTCGCCGAGGAGCGCGCCGCCGGTCGGCTTCGCCTCTTCCATGCCCCGGCGGATCGCTTTCAGGATGTCCAGCCCCGCGCCCCGGCGGGTGTAGCTGGCTCGCTCGAAGGGAATGGGGGGCAGCTTGCCGCCGTTGGCTTCCAGCGATTCGCGCCACCAGACGGGGTCGACATTCTTCGGCGTCTTCTCGAGGTTCGGGAAGTCCTTGCGCCGCCAGTTGGGGATGTGGCTGGCGTCGGGTACGTCGATGCGGAAGCCGTCGAGGTTGAAGGTGGCGATGTAGAAACGGGCGACCTTTTCGATATACGCCTGCCACTCCGGATTGCCGTAATCGAAGCACCAGTAGTCGAGGGTATTGCCGTTCTTGTCGAAGACGAGGTGCCAGGGTTTGTTGCCGCGTTCGCGGCCGAATTCCGGGGTGCCGCCGTGGGGAACGATGTCCTGCAGCACCTTCATGCCGTCCCGGTGCATTTCGTCGATCAGCGTCCGGTACTCCTCTTCGGTTCCCATTTCGGCGCTGATCTTGTAGTAGTCGCGCGGATTGTAGCGGTGGGGACTCTCCTCGACCGGCAGCATCCAGGCGGCGGTGAAGCCGAGCTGGCGGAAGCGGGGCAGCAGTTCCTTGCGGGCGGCCTCGAAACCGCCGGTCAGCCGGTTGTCAAAGGAGTAGAGGACAACGTCGCGCACCCATTCCGGACGGCTCGCCGGAGTTTTAACGCCGATGTCGTCGAAGAGCTTCCAGATCTCCCCTCCGGCCGCCGCTTCGCGGAGCGGACGGTCGACCGGACGCAGCCACACGGGGCCGACCGACTGGGTTTCGCCGGGATAGGCCCAGCCGTAGGCGCGAAAGCACCCCTGCACCCAGGCGGTTCCGGGTTCGGCGACGATCAGGAAGCCGGAGATATCCTTGCGGGTATCGGGAATCATCACCAGCGTCCGGCCGGGATGGTTCTCCACCAGCAATGGCACATGCCGCCAGGCCGGACTCTCGACGATCTGGCTTGGCGGCAGGGCGGAGAACTTCCTCGGCTCCTGGGCGGAGGGCGACATGCTGCCGGGGGTGAAGAATTCACCTTTGCGCTCCACCGGCAGGTTGAGGGCGACGTGGATGAAGATCGCCGGGGTTTCGCTCTGTTTCTCCGGGGCGTAGGTCAACAGCAGTTTGCGTTCGAGAAGGTCGGAGCCGAAGGTGATGAGGTCGACCGCGTCGAAGTCGCCGATCCGGAAGCGTAGCGCGAGAGTGCGCTCCCCCTCCTTCCAGTCTGCCCCGAGAAACTGGTACTTCGTCTCCTTCTGGAACACCGGCCACTCCGGCATCCAGTGGGCCGCGTGGCGGAAAATTCCCGGTTCGCGGATCTTCCCCCCCGGCCAGCCCGGCCCCCAGTTGAAAGGAACCACCGTTCCCCCCGGATTCTCGCTGACGGAAACCCCGCCGTACTTCACGCTCTGCCAGAAGCCGGTGGCGTCGTCGAAGCTGAACTCCCACTCTCCCGAGCGGATGGCCGCCGCCGAAAGCGCCGCGGTCAGCAGCAGCGCGGTCGTCAATAACAAGTGTCTCATGGTTCCTCCTGTTTCCCAAGGTTGAATCGGTCAAGTTCGATTGGTATTGGTTTATGGTAGGGGGGGGAGGGACAAACAACCCCGAGGACTTTTGTTTGGGTAGCGGGGGGAAAAACACACCCACCGGGCGGAAAACAGAGAGAAAACCAAAAACCAAAATAATAGAAATCAAAACAAAAACAAAAAAC
>JAVBRV010000154.1:0-14938 GCA_031547585.1 Victivallaceae bacterium | reverse complement strand
CCGCCGGAATGACTTTTGAAATTGGCTCAGGAGTTTCAAGCCGGCGGCTGGTCTTGGGCAAACGTCCTGATCATCCGGGTGAACTCTTTCCAGCGGGAGAATTTTTCCCGGTAGGCTTCGGCGTGCTCCGGGCGGGGGGCGACCTCGGCCGCCACGGGGAGCGGGGGGAAAGCGAAGCCCGGCTCCACCGCCCGGGCCGCCAGCAGCGCCGCTCCGCGGCAGCCGGCCTCCCGCTCCCGGCCGATTGAAATCGGCAGATTGAGGATGTCCGCGTGAAGCTGGACCACCGCCGGATGACGGAAACCGCCGCCGGAAGCGATCAGTCGATCGACCGGAATGCCGTTCCGGTTCAAAAGTTCGAGGTTCAGCCGCATCTCGAAGGCGATTCCCTCCCAGAAGCCCTTCAGGAGTTCGCCGCGCGAAGTATCGAAGCGCCAGCCGTAGACGCACGCGGGCGTTGCCGTGTCGAACCACGGCGTCCCCGAGGGGGTAAGATAGGGCAGTACCAGAAGACGCGCCGGGGCCTCCGGCATGGCGTCCAGCAGTTGGCGGAAATCCGCGCCGCCGCCGAATTCGCGCTGAAAGTACTCCTGCATATTGCTGCCGGTGAGGGAGTACGCCAGCGTCGCCCGGCGTCCCGCGAGAGCGTAGTCGTAGGTGCAGAGATTCGCCCGGCGGAGTTCGTCCGAAAAGACCTCCTCCGCCAGTACCGGGACCAGGCACTCCACGCTCCCCGCCGCCAGCATGGCGCTGCCGGGTTCGGTGACGCCGCAGCCGAGCGCGGCCATCACCTGGTCATGCCCGCCGGTGACCATGACGGTCTTCTCCGGCAGGTGCAACGTCCCGGCGGCCTCCGGCTTCACCGTGCCCGCGATGCTCCCCGGGGGCTGCGGCGCGGCAAAGTGAGCGGGGGTCAGTTCCAGTTCGCTCAAAATTTCCGCACTCCAGGCGTGCTTTCGCACGTCGAACAGCATGGTCCGCCCCGCCAGCGGCCAGCCCATGGCGGCCTCGCCGGTCAGGGCGTGGATCAGCAGATCTTCGAAGCAGAGGAAGCGCCGCGCCCGCCGCATCAGCTCCGGGCGCTCCTCCTTGAGCCAGAGGAGCTTGGCCAGCGTGAACATCGGCGACGGGGTGTGGCCGGTGATCCGGTAGAGCCGCTCCGCGCCGAAACGGCGGGAGAACGCCTCCATCACCGCCGCCGCCCGGGAGTCGCCGGAGATCATGGCGGGGGCGAGAATCCGCCCCTCCCCATCCAGCGCCGCGAAGGCCTCCCCCTGCGAGGAGACGCCGATCGCAGTGACCGGCGAGGAACCGGCGACCGAAGCAGCACATTCGCCGATCGCCTCCAACGCGGCCCGAAGTACTTCCGCCGCATCCAGCTCCATCCAGCCGGGGCGGGGCGTGGCGTACGGGTACTTCCGGTAGGCGGCCGCCAGAGCGGAGCCGCCGGAGTCGAAAGCCACCGCCTTGACCTGGCTTGAACCGATGTCGACGCCGAGAAAGCTCATGCTCAGCACTCCGTCTTTTCGTACCCCAGGTAGCGGGTAAAGGCTTCGTCGAGCGCCTGCGCCCAGTAGCCGGGGGCGATGCTGACGTGGTGGCGGTAGCCGTTGTAGCCGATGGCGTTCAGTTTCCGCTGCAGGCCGGGGATCCGGGCCGCGCCGCCGCAGCCGAAGAAGCCTTCGCCAAGCGGTTCGCCGGTGAACTCCCCCTCGCCGGAGTAGAAGAGGAGCCGTCCGTCCTTGGTGGTGGTGGAGGCGAAGGTGAACTCCATCGGGCGGATGAAGCCGACGTCGCAGCCGAAGCCGCAGCCCGCCCCCAGCGCTTTGGCGAACATCGGGTGGTCGATCACCTTCCCCGCGGCCGTCATCAGCTTCTGCGGAACCGGGCCGCAGTGGAAGAGGATGCACTTCTCGGGGTCGTCGCCGTAGTTGTTGTTCCAGTCGAGGCAGGCGGCCGGTTCCTCCGCAGCCGCCTGAAGGGCCAGCATGGCGACGGCATTGCCGATATCCAGCTCACAGGCGGCGGGGAAGTTGCGGTCGTTGAGCTCGCCGAGGATCACGCAGGGGGAGATCCGCAACGTCTCCTGAAGGTCGCTCCAGCAGCGCAAGCCCAATGCATCCAGCTCGTACTCCGCGATCAGCCGGTCGAGGGCGACCGAGACCTTCGCAAGGTCGCGAACCTTATCCGCCGGAACCGCCGAAAAGTCGGCGTACCCCAGAAAGCGTTCGATCTTCGCCTTCACCTCCGGCGCGTCGTCGCGGATCTTCCCGACCCGGACCAGGAGGTCGGCGTTGTCGAAAACTTCGGTGGTGATGCCATATTTCTGGAGGGCGACTTCGTCGAAGCGGATGGTTTTGAAGAGGGTCGGCCGCGCGCCCACCGCGCCGATCCGGCAGCGCTTCATCCGCCGGACGATCCGGCAGACCGCGCCGAAGCGGCGCATGTGTTCCCGGAAGAGCGGATTTTTCGGGTGGAGCGTATGCGGCTCCCAGGCGGTGAAGGGGATGCCGAACTGGCCGAAGACGTCCATCACCGAGAATTTCCCGCAGAAGGCGTCGCGGCGTAGCGAGAAATCCATCTTATCGAGCTCATCGGGGTAGGCGAGAAGGTAGACGGGGACGCCGCAGTCGCGGAGCGCTTCGGAAGCGCCGTTCTCGTCGCCGAAATTCGGCAGGCAGAGAATCACGCCGTCGTACTCCCCTCGATGTTCCGCGAGAAAGCGGGCGTAGACCCGCCCCTCCGCCGCGGTTTCGACCGCTCCGTAGCGGGTCAGCTCTTCCGGGGCGCACAGGGTGTCGATGCCCAGCGCGGTCAGTTCCTGGATAACCTCCCGGCGGGCCGTCGCGATCAGGTGTTCCGGGAAGAAGCCGCGATTGCCGAAAAACAGTGCGAATTTCATGATCGTAAAGTCCTTATAGTAAATCGGCTGAATTTTTCAATTCGAGTTCAGTTTCAAGCAGTTCGACCATCGTTTGGTAGACCGCCCGCTGCCCGGCCTCCACATCGGGCATGGCCTGCTCGTAGGGGCGGCGAATCGCGGTGGCGATATTGATCTTGGCGATGCCGATTTTCACCGCGCTGCGAATGTCGGCGGGGTCGATGCCGGTGCCGCCATGGAGAACCAGGGGAATGCGGGTGGCGGCTTCGAGGTCGCGGAGGTGATCGAGGTCGATGCGGGCGCGGATTTTCCCCGCCTGCCGCCCCGCCTCCGAAATGGCCCCGTGGATATTGCCGACCGCCACCGAAAGCCAGTCGCAACCCGTTTCGGCAACGAAGGTTGCGGCTTCCGCAGCCGAAGTGAACCCCTTCCGGCTGCGGAACAGCTCCTCATAGGGGGGTAAGGGGCCCGCTTCATGACCCAGCACCGCGCCGAGTTCGGCTTCAACGGGAACGCCTTTGCCGTGCGCCAATATAGCGACCTCGCGGGTACAGGCGATGTTTTCCGCCAGCGGCAGCCGGGAGCCGTCGATCATCACTGAATTGTAGCCGAACTCGAGCGCCTCGGCGATCACCGGCAGAAAATCGACCCGCAGATTGTCCTCATCAATCACCGGCACGTGGTCGAGATGGAGCCGGGTGTGGGGGGAGTCGCCGCCGCAGCGCTCGTATTCGTCGCGAATGGCCGCGAGACTCCCCGATTGGAATTTCAGCCACTCCAGCCGGGCGACCATGATGAGGCCGAAAGAGTTACAGTCCCGCAGGGCGGCGACGACCGGCTTCATCATCGGCAGATAGGGGATGTTGAAGCCCGGCACCACCAGGCCGACGCGCCGGGCGCGCGTCACGATTTCCCGGGTTCCCGAAAGACGCATGGATTCACTTCCTTTCATTTTATGGCGTTTGGCAGGATAATATCGGGTAGGGCTGCCTGTCCTCAGGCAGCCGTTCTCGTTGCTGGCTCTATAGGGTATGAATTCAAGGTGAAACGTGGCAGGTTCTTCTCTCTCCGAAACAAGCCGGGGGCGCGGTTTCACCCGGAAGAGCATGCGACGTGAACGGCGCTCTGAGGACAGAGCGCCCTACCTATGATGCAGACAGGAAGCTATTTGACGATCCGGATGATCCGGCAGCTCATCGGGGCTGCCGGGGCGAAACGGCACTGCCCTTCTTTGATCGTAAACGCTCCGTCGCCGAAGCTGCCGGCCGCCTTCCAGGTGCCGGGGGGAAGCTCCGCACGCAGCTCCTGCGGAGCCTGGTCGAAGGCGAAGAAGTAGAGAATCCCCTCGTCGCCCCCCCTCCCCATCCGGAGCAGTACCTGCGAGCCGCGCAAGTGCCGCCGGGGGCGGGAGGCCTGCGGGTAGTAGCGTGAAAAACCCTCTTTCAGAACCGGCTTCAACTCTTCATAGAAAGCCATCGCCTCTTTGACCACGCCCCACTGCTCTTCACTCAGCTCCATCACTTTGCCGGACAGGCACATCCGGCCGAGCATGGCTCCGCCCAGCACATAGCGGAGCTGCGTCATCGGGGCCGCCGGGTTCAGCACGGCCCAGATCTGGCACTGCCGGGGCAGCATGAGGTTGTGAAGATTGGCGGCGATCACCGGAATCTCCGGCTCGGCGTGCGCGTCGGAGAAGCTGGACATCGAGCTCAGCGTAAACATCACCGGCTCCAACCGGCCGCCGCCGGAGGCGCAGTTTTCGACCACCAGCTCCGGATTGACCTCGCGGAGCCGCCGGAAAAAGCGGTGAACCCCCTCGACCTGAAGCCGCAGCCCCTCGCCCAGCGAATCCGGGTGGTCGCAGCCGATGCCGACGGTCTCGTTGTAGTCGATTTTGAGATAGCCGAAGCCGTTGTTCTTCAGAAAGGTAACCACCTTTTTATCCAGCCGCTCCTGCGCCTCTTCTTTCCGCAAATCGAGGAAATGCCGCCGCCCGGCGCAAATCGGCAGGCCGTCGCGGGTGAGCTGCAAGGCTTCGGTTTCGGTGAAGGCACGGCTGCCTTCGCCGCATACCTCCGCCTCGAACCAGATGCCGGGGATCAGGCCGCGCTCGCGAATCCGCTCGACGGTTTTGCCGATGCCGTCGGGGAACAGCTCGGGGTTGACGACCCAGTCGCCCTGGATCTGGTACCACTCCCTCCCCTTCTCCTTATACCAGCCGGCGTCGATCACCAGATATTTGACGGGGGTTCCAGAGAGGCGGTCGGCGATCGCCAGCAGCGCCTCCTCGCGCGGATCGCCCCAGCTGGAGCACCACTCGTTGAAGATAACCGGCAGCTCCTCCTCCGACGACGGCAGGTTCAAACGCCGCTCGGGAATTTCCAGCAGGCGTTGGCAGAGTTCATCAAGCGAGCCGCGGCAGCAGCTGACGAAGGCCTCCGGCGCGGTAAAGCGTTCACCGGGAGCGATGACCTTGCTCCAGTGGCCGAACTCGCGGTCGGCGAGGCCGCCATCCAGCGCCAGGGCGTCCGCGCGGTGGCGGGTGAGCTCCAGCTGCCAGGAACCGGTCCAGGCCAGCTGCGCCCCCCAGAAGACGCCGGTTTCGGCATCCTCCACCGCCGCGAAGGGGTGGAAGCCCCGCACCGGCATCGTCCCCACCTGGCCGAAGCGCTCGGCCACCGCGACGGGCGCGCCGCCCCAGGTGTGGGTTAAAAGGAGATCCTCGACCGCATCCGCAACCGGAAACGCTTCCGAGCTCCATACCGCCCGGTAGCGGTGCAGGCGCAGGCGCTCCTCCGGGACGCCCTCGATGTATCCGGCGATGCTCCCCAGGGTGAAGCTGGTGATGAAATCCAGCGTCACGGGGAGCGGGGAAGCATTGTAAAATTCGGTATCGACGACGAAAACCGGCCGGTCCTCGAACCAGCGCAGCCGGTGCGTCAACTCGTAGCCGCGCAGATCGGCTAGAACCGTAATAATCTCATGGTCAAGCTGTTCAATCGACTTAAAGCGGAACGAGCGCGACGAACCGCCGTAACGCATGGTACGCCCGGAGCTATGCATGCCGGAGGCCTCGTCGCCGCGAATGTGGACTTCGGCCAGCTGCGAAAGTTTCTGACGCTCCTCCGCCATGGGGGCGGGGGCGAAACCCGCGGGATAGAGCGCCAGTTCCACGGCGCCCGACTCCTCATCCAGACGGTACAGCAGGCGGACATCCCCGACTTCGACGGCAAGCAATTCTTTCAGTTTCATTTTCGGCGTCTCCGTGTAATGCTATAATTGTACCACCAACAGGCCGAAAAAAGAATGGAGCGGAAAGAAAAAACATGTAGAATCTTGCATTTTATGCATTTTACTATATATTTACCAAAAAGGAGGCGCCATGCCGGAATTCACCTTGCAGACGAAGAAGCTGAACGACATCATGCGGTTGCTCTACCATCTGCTGAACATCCGGGTGACCTTTTACGACCTGCGGAATGTGGAGCTCGACGCGCTGAATAGTCCCGTCATGTCGGAGTTCTGCCGGAGGTCGAGGCTGGACCCCCGGTTCGACGCCCGCTGCCACGCCTGCGACGGCGAACACCTCCGGCTGGCCAAGCAGACGAAAAAGATGCAGATCTACCACTGCCACGCGGGCCTGTTGGAGGGGATCGTCCCCCTCTACACCTGCCGGGGGGAGTATATCGGCGCCATCGTCTTCGGCCAGCTGGCGGATCGGGAGAGCCCCTCCCCGCCGCACGGCGAACGGACCACCACCGTGGAGGAGATGACCCATATGGGCAACCTCCTGAAACACCTGGGCGAATACATCGGCGAAAATGAGTTGATCCGCGCCGACGGCCGCTCCTGGGTGGAGCAGACTGAAGAGTACATCCAGCGCCACCTGACCGAAACGATCACCCTGAAAGCCCTGGCGGCCGAGATCGGCAAATCGACCTCGTTCCTCTCGCATAACTTCCCGGTGCAATTCAATATGCCGCTCAAGGATTACATCCGCGCCCGGCGGATGGAGATCGCCATGGACCGGCTGTCGAACGGGAAGATCGTCCGCGAGTGCGCCTTCGAGCTGGGCTACTCCGACGAATTTTACTTCTCAAAGGAATTTAAGCGCTTCTACGGCTACCCCCCCGGAGTCGTCCGAAAGAACCACCGATCCGGGTAGGGGGTTCGCCGCCTTCCCCTCCCCCGTCAGGACGAAAAGCCAGTGTTCATTCACAAAGGCGATCCAGCCCCCGACCGAATGAAGATTGAAGCACCCCGGCAAGAGAAGAACCGGCGAATTCCCCGGCGCTTTGAGATCGAGGGCGAAGGGGCGCAGCCCGGCGATAAAGAGCCGGTCCCCCCGCCGGAGAAACGGGTAATCCGCATTCATGAAGGGATAGCGGCCGCCGATCCAGAGAAAGGGCTCCTTGAGGCTGCATTCCGGGGGATAATACGGCGCTTTCTCTTTGAACGCCAGAAGGACCCGCTGTTCGCCCTTCTCGGGGTCGATCACAGTGAACTGGCCGCCCCGCCAGGTGGAAGAAAGATAAATCCTCCCGTCGGCGACAATCGAACGGATGTAGCTGGAAAAAGGCGCCGGCGACACGGCCAGCTCCTGAAACGAATCCTTTTGCCAATGATACTTCCAGGCGGTCTTTTCCGAGTGAAAAAAGAGCTGTTCCCCGCCGAGAGCCTGTAAATTCGTATACAGCTCGGGCTCCCCGTTCGAGTGGTCGAGAAAGTTCTTCTTCTCCGCCCGCTCCGTGCTGAAATGCGTTATCCGATCCCCCGTGACAATATCGAAGGAGACGAGCAGCGAGGCTCCGTTCCGTTTTTCGCGGGTACGCGTCTCCCCGGCCCGGCCCGCGCGCCCGGAGCCGAGCAGAAAAATCCGCCCCCCCGAAATTGCCAGACCCGAAGGGGGAATGCCGCCCAGGGGATCATCGATCACCTGGCTTTTCCCGGTATCCGGCCGGAAAATCCGCAGCGTCTTCCGGTCGGCGAGGGCGATCACGCCATCCCCGGCGGCCAGATAGACCGACGGCCCCCGCTTCGGGTAAAGACGCCTCTGCAGCGGAATCATTCCCTTCACTGTGCCCAGGATGCGGAACTGATCGGGCAAAGTCCCCTCCATCAGAACCACCCTCCCCTCCCCATTGCGGAGCGTCGCGTAGAGTGTCCCGCCGACTTGGGCGGTGGCCAGGCATTCGACGGGTTCTCCCGCCAGCTCCGCCCAGGAGAAGCGCCGGACCTGGAGATCGCTGTTCAGCGCGCTAAACAGCCGCTCCTTCCGTTCCCTTTGCTCAGGCGAACCATCGACGATACCGAACTGGGCGTTGGCGAACCCGGCGAACCAGGCGTGGGTCTGCCAGGAGCGTATCCGCTCCGCGGCGAAACGGCGCAGTCCCTCCTGCGAAGCCAGAAGCTGATCCAGCTCCGCCGCCGTCGCCGGCAGCGACAGGCCGTCGACCAGCAGCCGGAGAGGGGCGTAGGGAGCAGGCGTTTGATCCATCTTCATGGCCCGCCCGCGCACCAGCACCTCCGCCTTCCGGAACGTATTATCGGTGTATTCCGTCAAGATGAAAAACGTGGAGTAGGCAGCCCGCTGCGCGGCGGTTTTCGCCTCGCCGCTCCCATAATCGGCAATCTCCTTCAGCGCGCCGGGGTCATGGGCCGACAGCTCCCGAAGGTAGCGGTCGATCTCGGTCGTCACATGCTCTTCCGTCAACGGTTTCTCCTGAAGCCGCTGAAGGAAACGGATGGCGATGCATGTATGTTTCAAACCGGTAAGCGGCGACTTCTCAAGCAATTCGACGATGGGGAGCGTCTGCCGGATGTACTCCTTCCACTCCTCGCGATGAACGCGCACCGCATGAATGAGAGACACCTGATGCGGAATCAGCAGCTTCTCCAGCCGCTCGCGCCGTTCGGGGTGCTTGCGGGCAAAAGCGTCCGCCGCGGCAAAGAACGCCCGGTAGTTTTCGAGATGCTCGGCAAATTCGCGCCGGCCGTCGAGATGCAGCAGGCAAACCCCGAAATTCAACCGGCGGTTGTAGCGCCCGAGATCGGCGAGGCTCGACATCCGGCCGGGCAAGGTGGAGGGGTAGAGCTTCCGGCAGGTCAACTCGCGATAGCGCCGGTACTCCCCGCAGACCCGCGGCATCTCCCGCCAGTCCTCCGCCGTCAGGCTCCGCTCCTCAGTACAGGATTTGACCGTAAACGCCTCGCTGACATTGAGAAACCCCTCCCGCAGCATGCCGTCCGCCGGAACCGAGGCAAAGAACAGCCCGTATGCTTCGAGGAGTTCCCCGGCGGCTTTCAGCCGGGCGGAGTTCCACGGCATCGCCGTGCAGAGTTTCGCCCGGATCTTCAACTCCGTCAGGCGGTATTCGGGCCGGTCGCCGTCGAGCGCCAGTACCGATTGAATCCGCGCCAGAGCGTCGCCATACTTCCCATTGCGGAAAAGCTCCCGGCTTTCCAGCGCGAAACGCCACGATTCCCTCCCTTTATCCGGGCGCTGCGAGGGGGCGGGGAGCTGTCGGCGGATCTCTTCGCCGCACCGGATGACGCCGCCCGCGGGATCGGCGAGAACATCGGCGATCTCCACCCGGCCGACCTCGCGGCGCTCCAGATCCTGCATCACGACCCGGGCCTTGACCCCTTTCCCCGATCCCTCCGGCTCGAACTCGAAAACGAGCAGATAAGCCGAAGCGGTGAGAGCGAAATCCACCCCGGTAAGCTGCCGCTCATGATCGACCAATCCGAGCCGGGCCCGCTCCAGCACCTGGATCTGCGGATCATTCAACAGCCGGCGCTCCACCTCGGCGGCAAAAGCCTCCAGCTTCTCCCGCAAGCGGCGCGGCACGCCGATGTCGCGGATCGCCACGGTGGAGATGCCGATGGGTTCCCCGCCCGCCACCTTGGCGGCGGAGCGACGAATCTCCCAGGCGATGGCCTCGCAGCTTCCCCGGTGTTCGCCGTCGGCCAGCCGGAAACCGTTCCCGGCGTTAAACACCACCACCCTTTCCTGATCGACGACGGCAAAGAGGTCGACATGCGGAAAAAGCTTCGCCAGCTTCGACCCGGTAAGTTCGGCGGGGGTGAGCTTATGTTCGCGCAGCGCCACCGCCACGGCGGAACGCTCCAAGAGGTCGAAAGCCGGGTCGCCCGACAGCTCCGCCACCACCGGATCCGCCAATTCCGGCTTACCGACAATGACCAGCTTCGCCGGAGCCGCGGCAGCCGCCAGAATAAGCAAGCAGCAACCGATTATAAGAAATGGAAATTTCATTCCGGACTCCATCGTTTCCTTGAAGACGTCCGAACTCCCGGTTTTCTTAGTGGATTTTTTACCGAGACGGCTGTATATTTGGCGTTATGAATGAATATGACGAACAGATTTACCGCATCGTCGCCGCTATTCCCCGGGGGAAGGTGGCGACCTACGGCCAAATCGCCTTCCTCACCGGCTGCCCCGGGCGGTCGCGGATGGTCGGGCGCGCCCTCTCGCACGCTCCCGCCGCGCGGAAGCTGCCCTGTCACCGCGTGGTCAACCACGCCGGGCGCACCGCCCCCGGCTGGGACGAGCAGCGCCCCCGTCTCGAACGCGAACGCATCCGCTTCAACCCCAACGGCATGGTCGATCTCGACCGTCACCTCTGGGACGTCGCCTTTTTACCCCAAACCTCCAATCCGGAAGAACCATTATGAAACTCTGCATCATCGGCAGCCGCGGCCACATCTACTACGTTTTTGAAAGCATCCGCCAGATTCCGGGCATCACCCTCGACGCCATCTCCTCCGGCTGCGAAGACGACCCCGCCCCCCTCGCCGAGCGCGCCGCCAAGGCCGGATTCGCCCCCGCCATACACGCCGACTGGAAGGCCATGCTCGATACCGTCAACCCCGACCTCGTCGCCATCGACGGTCCCTTCGACCGCCACGCCGAAATGGCCGCCTACGCCCTCGAACGGGGAATCCACGTCTTCTGCGAAAAACCGATCGCCCTCACCCTCGAAGACCTCGCCGAAGTCGAACAAGCGCAGGCCAAAAGCGGCGCTCATCTAACCTCGATGGTCGGGCTGCGTTACCAGGCGGACTTTCAATACGCCCTGCAGCTGGTTCGCCAGGGCGCGGTGGGCAAAGTAAAGCTGATCAAAGCGCAGAAATCCTACCGCCTCGGTCAACGCCCCGAATTCTACAAGCACCGGGCGACCTACGGCGGCACCATCCCCTGGGTGGGCAGCCACGCCCTCGACTGGATCCTCGCCTTCTCAGGCAGTCCCTTCAAAACCATCTACGCCACCCATTCCGCCACGGATAACTTCAACCACGGCGAGCTCGAAATCGCCTGCCAATGTCTCTTCACCATGGAGAACGGCGTCCAGGCGCAAGCCTCGATCGACTACCTCCGTCCCGCCGCCGCCCCCTCGCACGGCGACGACCGGGTCCGCGTCGCCGGAACCGAAGGCGTCCTCGAAGTCATCGGCGGCAAAGTGATCCTGATCGACCGCGAAGGTCAGCGCGAACTCCCCGTTCCTTCCCCCGAACGCGCAATCTTCGCCGACTTCGCCAACAGCCTCTCCGGCCAAACGAAATGCTTGGTCAGCGAAGCCGAAACCTTCGAACTCACCCGCGCCTGTCTGCTTGCGCGCCAATCGGCAGATTCGTCATCCGTAATCATCTGTAATCACGATTAACGTCGTGGGAGTCGAAGGAGGTTGCACCTCCTCCGAACCTCCTCGGCGCTGGGGAGATACGGAGGGGCGCGAGTAATTTACGTGCTGTACGTGATTACGTGACTGGGAGTCAGGAGGGGCCTGACTCCCCTCCTGAACCACCCCCGGGTGTGGGGAAGCCGCCTGATGTGGCCGGGCACTTCCGCCCCTGACCCTAGCGATCGCTTACGCGATCTTAATCGCCCCTTCGGGGCGCTCTCAGACGGCGAGGCCTTCGCTACGTTACGTTCGGCTTCGGCACTCTTGTGCCTTCGCTCGTTTGCTGTCGCAAACGAGTGCCCTCTCATCCACTCCGCGGCGCTTCGCGTTCCTGTGGGCAGAGACGTGATGTGCCGCATTTTGATTGACCAGAAACGTGGTTTAGAGAACACCGCCAACAGCGCCGTACCCCGGACCGACGTTCGGCCGCGGCGCTTCGCATTCCTGTGGGCGAAAACGCGGTTGAGGTTTTCAGCTGCAAATGGCGTAGAGAATAATTCCGACAGCCATCAATATGCCGGCGGCTTCGCAGCAAGACGATCGCATACTATACCGCTCATTCCCCTGTTTCGCAAGCCGGAATCAACTCATAGCTCCCCGGCTCCAGGATCGTGAAGAAACTTCCCTCCCCCTCCGGGACTTCGGCGGAGAGGAAGGCTGTTCCGTTCCGCAGCAACTTCCATGGCCCGGGCGCAAGGTCGAGCAGCAGGACCTGGGTTCCGGGGGCGGTCACCTCCCAGCGCACCGCCTCGCGGGAGGGGCGGAGGGCGTCGCCGAAACCGATCAGGCGGTCGGCCCATTCAACCCGGATCCGCCCCTTCTCTTCCCGGCAGCGGGCCGGCAGGGGCACGGCAGCGCCGTCCTGAATTTCGATAAGATGAAGGTAGCTTCCGCCGGAACCGGTGATTTCGGCGCGGCTGCCGGAGGCTTCCGGGGCCTTGGGCGCGCCCGGCGCGAAGAACTGGCCGCCCAGCATAAAGACCTCCTTGCCGGTGAGAATCCGCCGCGCGGCGGCTTCCGGGAGAAGGGTGCGCAGGGAGAGCTTGCCGGTACGGCCGTAGGGGGAAACGGCGACCTCGAGCACCCCCTCTTTTTCCACCGGCGTGCCGATGGCGGTCAGCTGGAAGACCGGCTCCACCCGCTCCGTCGTCTTCTCGAAACGATCCAGCACCAACAGCGCGGCGGGGGTGTCTTTGCGGCCGAGATTCAGGTAGACGAAACTGCGCGAATAGCTCTTCACCCGGCCCGGATGGAGACGGCCTAAATCGCACTCCATAAAGGCGTAGGCCGGTTTCTCCCGATCCGGCCCCCAACCGGCGCGCGGAGTGTCGCCGCTGCGGAAGGTGTCGTCCTTCAGCAGCTGCTTCAAGTCGTCGGGCGGCCACCAGCCCCGGACCTCCTGCGTGCCCGAGTTGGCGGTGAACACCGGCCCCATCAGCCGTTTGCTCTCTTCGGGGTCGCGGAACAGCATCACCGAGTGCGACGCCGAGCTCTTGGCGAAATTCCAGTCGTAGGGGAGCCCGTAAGTCCGGTACTGGCCGAGGTCGGCCGCCAGGTTGCCCCGGTAGTAGATCTGGAAGGAGCCCATATCGAGATGCTGGTGATTGCGAAGGTGATACTGCGCCCCTTGCAGCGTCACCACCACGTCGTCGGAGCTGCGGCCGAAGTTCCAGCCGGTGCGGAGCGCCATGCCGGGCAAGGGGTCGCGATAGAACTTGACGAGGGGCAGCGAGGCGCGCCGGTCCTCCGGCGCCAGTTTCGGGTCGTTGAGAAGGAGGAACCAGACCGGGTCCTCCGGGAAGTCGAGCTTCGGGTGGTTGCGGCGGTACTCCTCCTTCAATTCCGGGTCGGGCCAGAGGGCCTGGTGATTGAGCAGCATTTCGCGGTTCACCCGGTAGCGGTGCGACCAATCCCAGTTGGCGTCGCCTTCGACCAGAATCCGGTTATCCGGGGTGCGGAGGTAGTGCCAGTAGTAGGGAATCAGGGCGGTTTCCGGCGGCAGCAGCTCGACCCCAAAGGTGCGGCGAAAGTGAAGCGCGGCCGCGAAATCGTACCGCAGCCGGTAAGCGCCGTACCCGGAGCCCTGGTCGTGGCGGCCGCTCCGGAAGAGGAATTCCTTCATGGGCCGGAGGACTTCGAGCATCGTATAGGCCGCATACTGAAAAGGTTGCGGGTCCTCGTCATAGACGGCGATCGCCATGGCGAGAAGGTCGCGGCTCATCTGCGCCTCGTTGCCGTGACCGGAGGCCACCGATTGGTGGAAGGGCGGCCAGCCGATCTCCATCTCGCCGGCGAACCAGAGCATCCGTTCGCGCATCCGGGCGCGTTCTTCGGGGGTCATGAGGGCGTAGCACCAGTCGTACACCTGCGAGGCGCGGAAGATGATTTCGCCGACCTTGCGGCAGATATCCTGCCCGTTGCCGAAGCTGACCCCATCGAGGTAGGTCAGCGCCAGTTCGACGGCGGCGCGTCCGGCTTCGCGGTCGCCGGTGACGAGATGGTAGAAGGCCTGCCCCGAAATCGCCGCCGCAACGGCGGGGTCGTACATCACCTCCGTATCGGGAGAAGGAGCGAACAAATAGGGCTTCCGGGCCGCTTCGGCGAGCTTCTGCCATACCTCCTGATTGACGCCGGTTTCGAGGTTGGCGCGGATCTTCTCCAGCTCGGAGGGGTTGACGAGAAGGCGCGGATGCCGCGCCGGGGGCGCGAAGGGGGGCCGGTAGTTTTGCGCCGCCTCCGGAACCGGTTCCGGGCGGTCGGGCGAGAAGCGGAATTCCAGCAGCTCCACCTCTTCCGGGTTCCACTCGACGCGAAGGCGGCGGGGTTCCGCGCCGAAAACCAGGCGGTCGATCTCGTACAGCGCCTCCTTGCGGTTCGGATGCAGCAGCCGCCGCTGCCGCCGGGCTCCCTCCTCCCAGCGGAAAACGGCGGTGTGCTCCCGCCCCGCCGGTCCGTACGCCCGGGAGCGGACGCGGAAGCGGTAGACGCCGGGGGCGGGGGCTGTGACCGTGAACTCCGTTTCACCGGGCTTCGGCGTCAGGCTGAAGGCCTCCGCGGCTTCCAGGAGGCCGCAGAACAGCAGCGCGAGAATGAACGGTACGAGCTTCATGCTTTCTCTCCTTCCGGGCGGAATTCCGGCATGGGGGGCTGGTAGGCCCGGTCGCCGCCCAATTTATGGAACTTGCGTAATACGATATACATGCAGGCGGTCCCGGCGAGGGCGATGAGGCCGCTTGCGTAGAAGACCAGCCGGTAGTTGTTGCCGCTCCAGTCGAGCATCTTGCCGACCATGGGCGCGACCAGCGTGAACCCGGCGAACAGCACCATCATCATCGCCGAGTTGAACTGCGCGAAG
>JAVBRV010000209.1:0-10367 GCA_031547585.1 Victivallaceae bacterium | reverse complement strand
CTTCGCGCAGTTCAACTCGGCGATGATGATGGTGCTGTTCGCCGGGTTCACGCTGGTCGCGCCCATGGTCGGCAAGATGCTCGACTGGAGCGGCAACAACTACCGGCTGGTCTTCTACGCAAGCGGCCTCATCGCCCTCGCGGGAACCGCCTGCATGTATATCGTATTACGCAAGTTCCATAAATTGGGCGGCGACCGGGCCTACCAGCCCCCCATGCCCCGGTTGAAAGTACATCAATAATCGCCGGCAGAAATCGGCGCCTCGAAAAATACAAATAAAAATTCGATGAAGTTTTTTTATCTTACAATCGGCGGGAAAGGGACTTGCATTTCCAAACCAATGGTGTATATTAAACTTTTGAGCAACGGAGAGGTTCAGCCGCTGCGGCCATGGGGCCGGAGCAGGATAAACGGAGCCTTCCCGATGGATAGATCGCTCGGTTACGATTGCATAGCAATAGAGTTCGAAGTATTTTCTTGATGGTGCTGACGAAGTGGTTTGCTTCTCTGTTCTTTCGGGTAAATATCAGACAAGTCCGAATATGTTTGTCCCGCTTGAACTATGCGGCCATGCCGCGAAAGGAAATCCACAATGAAACTCTATGTGGGAAATCTGTCGTACTCGACCACCGAAGCTGCCCTCAAAACCGCTTTCTCCGAATTCGGCGCGGTTGACTCCGTCAGCCTGATCACCGACCGCGAAACCGGTCGCGCCAAGGGCTTCGGCTTTGTCGAAATGAGCAACGCCGACGAAGCCAAGGCCGCCATCGAAGGCCTGAACGGCAAGCAGCTCGATTCGCGCGCCATCGTTGTCAACGAAGCGCGTCCGAAAGAAGATCGTCCGCGCACCGGCGGCTTCGGCGGCGGCGAGCGTCGCGGCGGCGGCAATCGCTGGTAATTCCCGCGATTCACGACAAAGGGCACGGCGGCGGCAACGCTTCCGTGCTTTTTTCGTTTTATCGGAGGAAGCATGTTTCCCGAACTGCCGAAAATCAATGTCGACGACCATGACCGCGATCTCCTCACGCCCTGGCTGCTGCCGGCGCTGGAGTTTTTCCTCGACCGTCTGGAAACAGGCGAAACCCGCCTCCTCCTCCCCGAATACCGCGGGCTCTGGGAAAATCGCCCCGACTACCTCTTCCATCTCGAATCCGAGTTGTTCCTGCAATTGCAGGGGCGCTGCCTCTTCCACTTCCCCTACCAGTCGATCGAGCTCCTGCCGGGCGACATCCTCCTGGTGCCGCCGGGAATGCCCCACCTGGAACGCGCCGGCAACGCCAACGGCCGCCCGTTCGTCAACCTGGTTCTGATGTACAGCGGCTTCCACTTCGCCTGTATCGCCAACCGGCGGAGCGGACGCCCCGGCATCTACGCCGGCTACAAACTGGAACGCGCGGGCTTTTACCGGTCGCTGGCCGCCTCTCTCGCCCACAACTTCGACCGCCGTTCGCCGGAGTGCGAAGAGGTGCGCAACCACCTTCTGCGGGGACTGCTGCTCCAGCTGAAAATCGATCTCGACTGGAAAACCGAACGCATCCGCCTCGAATCGCCGGATCCGACGGCCAACCCCCTGACCGAACGGGCCAAAGAGTACCTCGAACGCAACTTCCCCACCCGCTTCCCCGACGTCCCCGAAGTGGCGCGCGCCGTGGGCTGCACCCCCAACTACCTCTCCAGCCTCTTCCGCCGCGAACAGGGCAAAACCATCAAGGAGTTCGTCAACGACCTGAAGTTCGCCTACGCGCTGCGGATGCTGAAGGAGACCGGTTACAACCTCTCCGAGATCGCCGGCAGCTGCGGCTTCGAAGACGTTTCCTACTTCTCGCGCAAATTCCGCGAACGCTACGGCAAGCCGCCCGCGGAAATGCGCTGAGAAAAACGGCTTGACTTTTTCCGGCGAAGGATTATGTTAATGAACGATCCGGGAATACTCCGGATATTTTACAATGAAGGAGGAGAAAACATGAAGAAAACTGTCTTGTGGTCCCTGTGCGCCGTCCTTGCCGCGACCGTTCTTACCGGCTGCCACAGCCGGATGAGCTCGGTGCCGAACGGCTTCGTTCCGGACATCGACTACGCGATCAAACTCGCCGAAATCTACCTGCCGCCGATCTACGGCCAGGAGATGATTTCGCAGCAGCTGCCGCTCCACGGCATCCTGAAGGATGACCGCTGGATCATCAGCGGAACCGTCCGCACCGGCGTCGACGACCAGCAGATCGAGATCGTCATCGACCGCGTCACTGGCGAAGTCCATTCGGTGAAGCCCTACGTCGACTTCGCGAAGAAGGTCTATCCCGCCCGCACCGAGCTGAAAAGCTACTGAAAGAGCGCATAAAAAAACTCCCGGCCTTCTGGACCGGGAGTTTTTTTTATGCGCTTTTTCAGGCGCGCCGGGCTTTCTTGCGGGCCGCGTAGGCCGCGCCGCCGAGCGCCAGGGCGGCGAACACGCCGGGAAGCGGCTGACCGCTGGTGGAGGGATATTCACCCGCATACATCATCCAGGAGTGAAAGCCGTCGTCCCACGCGGTACCGTCGCTCAGGAAGAACCCCACTCCGAGATGCGCATAATCGGAGGTTTGGCCGGTCGCGAGCGAGCTCCAGCCCATCGGCGTCTCCCCGCCCATCCCTGCCGCCAGGGAGCCGAGATAAAACTCACGGGCATCGGTTCCATACAGCCGGGTGCCGTCATTCATCTCGAACCAAACGCTCAGGACATCACCGCCCCGCAGCGCAACCATGGGGGTGCTCCCGTCGGAGAGATAGATCTTGTTCGCCACGTCATTGACGTAGAAACCGTAATTCGAGAAGAGGCTCTCAGCGCCATAGCTCCCCATCAGGTAAACGCCATCGGCTTGGACCAGAAAATTCTGATCCGCGTGATTCATTCCAATATTGCCATCGGCGGCGGCGGTGAAACACAGGGCGGCAACGGCAAACAAGGCAACGAACAGCTTTTTCATCTTCCATCCTTTCTGTTATAGGGTTCCTGCCCGAGTATATGCAGCTGCCGGGTAAAAGTTACATCGATAACAGGAATTATCCAAATAAATTAATCTTTTTAATAGAGCAAAACAAGGATAATTAAAATAAATTTATCAAAAAAACATGATAATTCCATAGCATCCAACCATAAAAACGCTCCCGGGTCGCGAAGACCGGGAGCGTTTTATGGCGGACTGCCGGAAAAAATCAGGCGCGTCGGGCTTTCTTGCGGGCCGCGTAGGCCGCGCCGCCGAGCGCCAGTACCGCGAACACGCCGGGGAGCGGCTGGCCGGCCGGGGCTTCACCGCCATAACTGATCCAGGAGTTCAACTAGGCGCCGGAGACACCGTCGGCCAGGTTGAGCCCCAGGTTGAGATAGGCAGCATCCGTGAGTTCGCCGGTATTGCTTGATGCCCAACTCATCACCGTCTGGCCGCCGGCGCCGTTCGCCATGCTCCCGGTATAGAACTGGAGGGCGTCCGTCCCGTACAGCAGGGTGCTGCCGTCCAGTTCGAACCAGAGGCTCAGCGTGTCGCCGGCCTTCAGCACGGCAGCGGAAGAGGCTCCGCCGGTGAAATCGATCTTATTGGCAATGTCGTTGACGTAGAAACCGTAGCCGGAGAACATATTTTCAGTTCCGCTGGCTCCCATCCAGTAAACGCCATCGGCGAGCACGTGGAAATCACGGTTCGCATGATTCATTGTCAAGTGACCTTCGGCGGCAGCGGTGAAACACAGTGCCGTAACGGCGAACAGGGCAACAAATAGTTTTTTCATTTTATTCCTTGTTTTGAGGAGGATATCTATAATATACATGCATTCATGACAAAATCCATATGCAAAATGAAAAAACAGAGAAAAATAACATCAATTTTCGAAACACATAATGATAAAACAGCATGAAAAATACAAACAAGCAACCGAATTCATGCCATATCCAAACAACCATATGTCCTGTACTCTCCATACCCCCCCAAATCGAGTAGGAGTCCGGTCATTATTTGACCGGACGTCCTCTCACACCACCGTACGTGCCGTTCGGCATACGGCGGTTCGACAGCTTGGGCGCTCCACTTCTTTCATGTCAACCCGCCCCGAATTCAATCTTTCAGGTTGCCATTTCCGACGTGTTGCTCCGTTTCTTTTGATTGTTTCCCGCTGTTCATGCTATGCGCCATTCACTTATCCTCGGGTTCCACCCTGCTTTCGGTGACGTGGCCCACTTTCGTGGTATTCTGCGGTCAAGGCATGCAACAACCTTTCACAATTGCAGAAACTACTGCCGTTCGGCCCTTCCCAGTTCCCCGGTACTATGGCCTCTGCTGACTTCTCAACGTTCAGCCGTACATCACTGTACGGGTTGGACTTATCTGTCTGATTACAGCGTTGTTCGTGCCGTTGAGACCTCCCCGGATAAGAGCGATAACTTTCATCCCATGCGCCTGGTACATCTACACCACGAGGTTCGGGCAGTATCGGACTTCGCTTTGTTTGGCAAGCTCGTCCGCCTCGCACATGCCTTATATGTACTTTCTGTTCGTCAGGCCGGAAATTTGCCGCCGACTTCCTTCAGATTCCATCTCGCGATGGACACCCTTGTCTTGAGCTAACAGTTCCTACTGCCAAGTCTGTAACGGACTTCCACCGTCGAGTTATCGCCCATGCCGGGCGTACCATAAAAAAACTCCCGGCGAAGACCGGGAGTTTTTTTGCAACCTGCGATTCTTAATTCTCCGGCGGCGCCGCCGGTTTGGCCAGTACCGTGATGGTGCAGACTTCGCCCGCTTTGACCGAAATGTTGCGGCCCAGCCGGTTGTCATGATTCACCAGCGCCGCCTTGGCCCCTTCCGGACCTTCGCCAAGCACGGCTTTGCCGGTGAGTCCGAAGCCTTCGGGAATCTCTTTGTCGTTGCGTTTGACCGTCACGGCAAAATCGCCGTTGGTCATGAGGTTGTCATTCTGCTTCAGGGTGCTGACCAGAATCCAGGGGCGATCGGCCGCCTCTTTTGTCCAGTTGCCGCAGAAGCTTAGAGAGATCACCCCGGCCTCCTCCGCTTTGAAGGAGAAAGAACAGACGGTCCACTCCCCCTCCTTCAGCGGCAACTGCCCGAAGAGAGTGTAGGGGCGCGTCTCCTCCTTGTGCCAGGCCATGGGAGCAAGCTTCATCAGCTTGTCGCCGCCAACCGCGGTCAGCTTCACCTTGCCGGAAGCGGCAAGACCGGCGATATCCACCCGGAAGTCCACGGCGGCCAGCGTCAGGAACGAAAGCCCCAGAAGGGCGACACCAAATGTTTTCAGCATCATTATTCAGCCGCCTTGACCATGAAGGTGAACTTATAGGTTTCGCCCGCCTTGACCGAAACCGAACGCGACATGCGGTTGTCATGGTTGACCTTGATCGCGCCCTTGCCTTCCGGCCCCTGGTCGGCCAGAAGTTCCGCCTTGGCGTTCAGCCAATAGCCGTTCGGCATGACTTTTTCCTTGTATGTGGTCGTTTTGGCGTAATCGGAGTTGGCGAGGAGCGTATCATTGAGCTTGACCGGCCCCAACAGCAGCCAGCCGCGATTTTCGGCCTTTTCCGACCACTGGCCGCCGACGCTGACATCGACCTTGCCGTCGGCCTCCGCCTTGAAGGAGAACGTCTGCTCGGACCATTCGGCGGACAGCGGCTTCGTCATTGCAAAACAGAGGTAACCGGAACGATTCTCTTCCTTGATCCAATTGGCCCGAACGCCCTTCATCATGCCCTCGCCGTCAACCGGCGCGATTTCGACTTTCCCCTCCTTCAGGACGCCGTTGACGTCCACGCGAAGGATTGCGGGAGCCGCCTGGAGCGCAAACGCCGCCAAACCGGCCAACAGAGTAAGAGACCATTTGTTCATCGAAAATCTCCTTGAAGTGAATTGTTGTCCCGGGAACCATATCCACTGGGGGTATGGTTTAATCTAGCCTACCGAAAGCGATTCGTCAAGCTCAATCGGAATTATTTTCCACCGATAGCCAGCAAAAGGACGCCGAGGAGGATCAAAACCAGCGCCGCCGCCTTCCGCTTCCGATTGGCGTCGCGGAAATACCAGCTGCCGACCGCGAAGGTCACCACGCAACTCGAACGGCGCACCAACGAGAGTATCGAGATATGGGTGTCGGGGATGCTGACCGCGTAGAAGTAGAGCCAGTCCGCCGCGATCAGAAGGATGCCGGTGAGGGGGATGCTCGCACGCCAGACAAAGCGGTATTCGCTCTTTTTCCAGAGCGTCAGGCGCGCGAGGCAGACCGCGCCCAGCAGTACCGCCAGATCCACCGCGAACCAGAATTGCACCGTGTGGCGCGAGATTTCGAGCGAATTCAGCAAGTACTTGTCGTACAGGGCCGAAGAGGCTCCGAGAATCGTCCCGGTAAAGATGAGGATCATCCCCCGGTGGCGAAAAGAGAACCCCTCCAGCTTCCCCAGCACCGAAAAGATGTAGTAGCCGCCGAAGATCGCCGCCATCGCCGCCCCCTGAATCCAGGTGGGAATCTCGTGAAAGAGAAACAGACTGCCGATGAAGGTCCACACCGGAGCCGCCGCCCGGATCGGCGAGGCCAGCGAAATCGGCAGCTCCCGCATCGCATAGTAGACGCAGACCCAGCTCGCGCCGACCAGCGCCGATTTCGCCAGAATCAACCAGAAATCCCGCCCGCCGCAAGCGGCGTATGCGAAGAAATTCCCGGTCGCCAGGGCGATGAGAAGGTAAAAAAGCGTCCCCGACAGCGTGGTGAGAAACAGGACCGGCATCACCGAATTGCTGTTCACCGCGTGTTTCTTCGCGAGGTCGTAAAACCCCAATGTCAGCGCGGAGGCGAGAATCGGCAGCAGCCAGAGTGGCAATGAAATATCCATATGGAAAACGGGACCGGCAATTAAACCGGTCCCGCCTTAGCCTGGGAATCGCTGCGTCAGCGGTTCGCCAGCTCGAATTTCTTCATGAAGTCGACCAGGGCCTTGACGCCCTCGATCGGCATGGCATTGTAGATGCTGGCGCGGCAGCCGCCGACCAGACGGTGGCCCTTCAGCTCGGTGAGACCGTTGACCAGCGCCTCCTTGACGAATTTGCCGTCAAGCTCTTCGTTGGGAGTGCGGAAGACCACGTTCATCCGCGAACGGTCCGCCACCGCAACGGGGCTCTTGAAGAAGCCCGAATTGTCGAGGAAGTTGTAGAGGTACGCCGCCTTCTCGTCGTTGCGCTTCTCCATCGCCGGAACGCCGCCTTCAGCCTTCACCCAGTCGGTCACCAGCGCCAGCATGTAGATGGAGTAGGTCGGCGGAGTGTTGAACATCGACTGGTTCTCGAGGTAGGTGCTGTAACGGAGCATGGTCGGCACCTTGGCGTCGACGGTGCGCCCGATCAGGTCCTTCTTCATGATGACGAGGGCCACGCCGCTGGGACCGAGGTTCTTCTGGGCGCCGGCGTAGATCAGGCCGAAATCATTGACGTCGAAGACCCGCGACATGATGTCCGAAGACATGTCGCCGATGAGGGGAACGCCCGCCGGAGCCTTGGGCAGCACTTTGTACTGGGTTCCGGCCACGGTGTTGTTGCTGGTGATATGGAGGTAGGCGGCGCCGGGGGTCAGCTTCCACTCCGAAGCGGCGGGGATGTGATCGTATTTCGTCGCCTTGCTGGAAGCGGCGATGTTGACGTTGCCGAACATCTTCGCCTCTTTGGCCGCCTTGTCGGCCCAGACGCCGGTATCGACGTAGTCGGCGGTGCCGCCATTCAGGAGGTTCATCGCCAGCATCGAGAACTGGAGGCTCGCGCCGCCCTGGATGAAGAGCACGGCGTACTCGTCGGAGACGCCCATCAGCTCACGGATGTTCGCTTCGGCGCGGGCGATGACCGGCTCGAAAAGTTTGCCGCGGTGGGAAAGCTCCATAATGCCGCTGCCGGAATTCTGGTAGTTGGTGAACTCCGCCTGCGCCTTCTCCATAACGGCTTTGGGCAGCATGGCCGGACCGGCCGCGAAATTGTAGATCGCCATGATGAAACTCTCCTCGTCCGGGGGTGTTCGGGGGCGCCGCCGGGACGTCGGGGCGGGGCCTCCGTTTGAAATCGATCTGCCAAATATACCCTTTCAAACTCTTTTTTTCAAGCGGGGAGGAGGCTTTTTTCACGAAACCGCTTGCGAAAGCGGAAAGGACATGTATATTCCCAATGAAAAAACAAGTATCCCGACAGGAGTTCGTATGCCGGAAGTCACCATCATCATCCCCAACTACAAAACCGACCGCATGACCCGCCTTTGCCTGCGGCTTCTCGCGAAGCACACTGATCTCGACCGGGTGAAGGTCATCGCCGTCGACAACGATTCGGCCGACGAGTCGCTGAAATACCTCCGCTCCGTCGAGTGGATCACCCTCATCGAGCGCACCGATGTCGCCAAAGAGGCCCCGGCGGAGATGCACGCCCGCGCCCTCGACCTCGCGCTGGAGAAGACAGATACCCCCTACGTCCTCGTCATGCACACCGACACCCTGATCGCCGACGACAACTGGCTCGATTACCTCCTCTCGAAAATCAAGGACGACGACTCGGTCGCCGGCGTCGGCAGCTGGAAGCTGGAACAGCCCTCCCCCCTCAAGGAGTTCGGCAAGAAGATCGAAGAGGTGGTCCGCCGCCTTCTCGGCCGCCGCCGGACGGTCGAAGATCGCTACCTCCGCAGCCACGCCGCCCTCTACCGGACTGAACTGCTGAAGAAACAGACCCGCGGCTTCTTCGACGGCCGGACCGCCGGGCACTCCATCCACCGGCTGCTGGTCGAGAAGGGGTACAAAATGCTCTTCCTCGAATCCGCCGAACTCGGGAAATATGTGCGTCACCTCAACCACGCCACTCTCATCCTTCACCCCGAGCTGGGCGGCAAGCGGACCTCGAAGCCCAAAGCGATGCAGCGGCTGCTGCGTCAGCTCGATGAATTCAATTACAAACAGATTCTGGCCGATGATTCACTCGATCGGCGGAGGTAAGCCATGTGCCGCGTAGTTCATGTCAACGATGTTTTCGAGAAAGCCTGGAAGGGGCGCGACCCCTTCGAAGAAGCGGAGCGGCTGGAAGGCGAAGTTTTTCGCAAAGTCAAGACCCGCCGTACCTTCCGCTTCGAGCTGGATGGGAAGGGCTACTTCGCCAAGGTTCACCACGGCGTCGGCTGGCGGGAGATCTTCAAGAACCTCTCGCAAGGGAAGCGTCCGGTCCTGGGCGCGCGGAACGAATACGAAGCGCTGACCCTGCTCCATAAAATCGGCGTCGACACCATGACCCCGTGCATCTTCGGCGAACGGGGATTCTCCCCCGCCGCGCGCGACTCCTTCCTCATCACCGAGGAACTGGTCGGCATGACCAGTCTCGAAGACTTCTGCCGCGAGCCTCTCCCCTTCCCCACCCGGACTGCGATCCTTCTCAGCCTCGCCGGCAGCGTCCGCATGATGCACCGCGCCGGGCTGAACCACCGCGACTGCTACCTCTGCCACTTCCTCCTCGACCCGAAGCAGTTGGAGCTGTCGCCGGTGCCGCTGCACGTCATCGACCTCCACCGGGCGGAGATCCGCGATCAGGTTCCCTTCCGCTACCTGGTAAAAGACGTGGCGGGAATCTTCTTCTCGGCGATGGATGCGGGGCTGCACCCCCACGATCTCTACCGCTTCATGCGCGAATATTCGGGCCGAACACTCCGCGAAACACTGAAGCGCGACGCCAAATTCTGGAAAGCGGTCGACCGGGCCGCCCGCAAGCTCTACCAAAAAGAGCACGGGAAGCCCGCGCCGCTATTTTTCAACAAGGAGGAGAAATCATGAAGAGTCACCTGAAAGTCGCCATTCTCGCCCTGCTCGTAACCAGCTTCGCCGGAGCACTCATCCTCAAGGCCCACTGCGAAATTCCCTGCGGCATCTACGACGACCCGATGCGCATGAAGATGATCTACGAAGACATCACCACCATCGCCAAAAGCATCCACGAAATCGGTCACATCAAAGAGTCCGCCAAGCCCGACCTCCACCAGCTGACCCGCTGGGTGATAAACAAAGAAACCCACGCCAACCGCCTCCAGGAGACGGTAACGCAGTACTTCATGACCCAGCGCATCGTTCCCGTAGCAGCAGATGACCCCGCCTACCCGGACTACACGGCCAAGCTGACCGCGCTCCACCGGCTGCTGGTCGAAGCAATGAAAGCCAAACAAACCGACGACCCGGCAGTAGTCGCCCGGCTGAAAGCCCGCGCCGCCGAATTCGAGGCGCTCTACTTCAAGAAGTAATTTTCTACCTCTATAGCCATCATACGGTTCTCGCTGGGGCAGCCTGCCCCAGACCCTCCGGCGGGCTCTGCCCTGCACCCGCAAGGGCTACC
>JAVBRV010000394.1:0-3055 GCA_031547585.1 Victivallaceae bacterium | reverse complement strand
CGGCGCTCTGGGGACAGAGCGCCCTACCAGGTTGCGCGTCTCTGTCCACGGGCGGATATGGGCTTGGGTATGAATTAATTACAAAGATAACAACTTCACAGTTGAGAGGCCACTGCCATGAAAACCCTTCTTTCTCTTCTTTTCTCTCTCGGATTCCTACTCGCTCTTGCTGCGGAGGAGGTTCCCCTCGATGAGTTCATGCGCCGGGTGCGCAACCCCTACCCCACATCGAGTTACGCGATATTGGAGGGCGAGGTGAGCCATCTGCGGCGGGGGAGTCCGCGCGAGGAGTACCCGATCTACTTCGGCCTCATCCTTCAGCCCGAACGAATGACCGGGCAGATCATCATTAACCAATCCGAGGGCTACATTCTCGGGCAGAACCGCAAGGGCGGCGACGGCTCCACCACCGTGCTGCCGATGAAGGAGAACCGCGATACGCCGCAGGGGTCCTTGCTGGGGCATGTGGGCATCCGCGCCTCCGATCTTACCATGAGCTTCGTCTACTACCCGGTGGTGAAAGAGATCCTGCCGGGGGAGAGCCTGCGGACCGTCGCCTGCCGGATCGTGCTGCTGGAGGCCCCCGATAAATCCGAATGGGTCAAGGTCTACATCGCCCGCGACTACTACTTCCCCCTCAAGGCGGAGTTTCTGAAGAGCGCGACCGATACCGCGCCCTACCGGACGCTGGAGGTGAACAGCTTCCAGAAGAGCGGCGACTTCTATTACACCGATCAGCTCGGACTCTACGGCCCCGGCTGGCGGACGCTGGTGGACTTCCGCAAATCGGCCGACGTGGCCGCCTTCGACCCGGAACAGCCGAAAAACATCATCCGCCCGTTGTCGAAATAAAGGAGCTTTCGCCTTGGACATTCCACGCATTTTCAATATCAGCGAAAGCGCGCACCGCATCCATAACCCGTTCACGCCGGCGAAACTCGCCACGCTCGGCGCGGCGCTGCGCCTGGAGCCGGGGACCCGCATACTCGACCTCGGCAGCGGTTCGGGCGAGATGCTGTGCACCTGGGCGTACAATTACGGGATCACCGGCGTCGGCGTCGATATGAGCCAATTGTTCAGCAAACAGGCCAAACTCCGCGCCGAAGAGTTCGGCGTCGCCGGCTGGGTCAAATTCATCCACGGGGACGCGGCCGGTTACGTTGCCGATGAAAAGGTCGATGTCGCCGCCTGCCTCGGCGCCACCTGGATCGGCGGGGGAGTCAAGGGAACCGTCGAGCTCTTGGCGAAAAGTCTCCGCCCCGGCGGAATCATCCTCATCGGCGAACCCTACTGGCGGCAGCTGCCGCCGACGGAAGAAGCGGCGAAAGAGTGCTTTGCCAACTCCATCGCCGACTTTCTCACCCTCCCCGAGCTGATCGCCTCATTCGGCGAACTCGATTGCGACGTGGTGGAAATGGTTCTCGCCGACCAGGACAGCTGGGACCGGTACGAGGCGGCCAAGTGGCTCACCCTGCGCCGCTGGCTCGACGCGAACCCCGGCGACGACTTCGCCAAAGAGGTCCGCGCCCAACTGACGACGGAACCCAAGCGCTACGCCATGTACACCCGCGAATATCTCGGCTGGGGCGTATTCGCACTAATGGCGCGGTGAGATCAGTCGTCGAGCGTTAGCTGCTCCGGTTCGACGCCGAGAGCCGCGGCCGCCCGGCGCAGCGTTTCCGCCTGATTGGTTTCGCTCTTTTCGATCTGCGAAAAAGCGCTTTGCGTGATCCCCATGGCCGCGGCAAGTTCCTTCTGGGTCTTCCCACGGTAAAGGCGCCAGGCTTTAATCAGGCTGTAGCCCTTCAGGGTGTTCATCTCCGCAACTTCCAACGGGAACGAGACTTTCTCATCCCGCTTTTCCGCAATTGCCAGCTTTCGCTGCATCCTCTCAAATTCGCCGAAAGGAATTACTGCAAAGGCCGGACGGTTGTTTTCGTGAATAATTTGGATATTGGTAATCATTTCACTCCTCCCTCAATACGTTCGTTCGTCCCGCTTCTTGATTTCCTCAACACTGATTTCGTTGATTTCAATCGTCTCATCATCGGTAGCGTTAAAAAGAACCCGATAATCGCCAACCCTCAACCGGTAGCCGTATTCGTGATTCTTCAGAGCTTTGACATCTCCCCAGGTTTCCGAATCCTTCAGCCTCTTCATGCCGTCATAAATCCTTATCTGCCGGTCTTGCGGGATCTTTTGCAGCTGCTTCAATGCTTTTTTGGTAATCTCCACATCATATTTCATATCAGATGCTCTCTTTGGCAGACTCTTCTACTTCAATACATATTATATGGCAGAATATAAGAAAATCAAGCGAATTTAACTTATATCAACTATAAAACTCAAGTCCGTTCCAGAAAATGGAGAAAGCGGAGCGTCCGGAGGCCGTCGAACCAGCCGTGGAAGCGCTCGGGCGTGGGATTCTGGTTCGACAGCAGCCGCCGCCACTCCTCCGGGAAACGTTCCGCCCGGAAAAATCCGGCGGCGGCGGGGGAAAGTACTTCCAGAAAAGCCTCGGAGTCGGTGATGGGTTCACGCGCCGCCGCCAGCACGTGCGCGAGTTCGGCGAAGGCGGCATCGGGAACCTCGCGCAGTCCCTCCCCCCGCAGAATCCCGGCCACCGCCGGGCCCGTTCCAAAGGGAACCCGCGCCGACGGGCGCGGCGACGGATGCACCAGAACCTCCCGCAGCTCTCCCACCTTTGACGACTTGGCAACCGCTTGCAGAAAGTAGAAATCCTCCCCGCCCCGGCGCACCCGCATTCCCCCGGCCCGCAGGTACGCCCCGCCCCGGCAGGCGAAAGCGCTGCCCACGGTGTGAAAGGCATAGGGCGAACCCGCCTCGCGGAGCTTCTCCACATAGCGGTCGAGGTAGGCTTCGTAGCGGCGGATGGCGGCTTCCTCCCCGGGCGTACTCCCGGGGCGATGGCGATAGCCGATGGAGACCGCCCCGGCTTCCGGATGCGCCGCGAAATAGCGGTCGACGGCGGTAAAGTAGCCGGGTTCCACCGGCGAATCGGCGTCGAGGGAGTAAAATACCGCCTCTTCGATGG
>JAVBRV010000223.1:0-4911 GCA_031547585.1 Victivallaceae bacterium | reverse complement strand
GGGCGGAGCCCGCCGGAGGGTCTGGGGCGGGCCGCCCCAGCGAGAACCGTACTTTTGTTCAGCGACCCATCCAGCCACCGTCTACCAGATAGATGGAGCCGTGAACGTAATTGCCGGCAGCGGAGGCGAGGAAGACGGCCACGCCCTGGAAGTCTTCGGGAGTTCCCCAGCGTCCGGCAGGAATACGCTCCATGATCTGGCGGCTGCGCTCGGGGTTGTCGCGCAAGGCTTGCGTGTTGTCGGTGGCGATGTAGCCGGGGGCGATGGCGTTGACGTTGACGCCTTTCGACGCCCATTCGTTGGCGAAGGCCATGGTGAGTTCGCCGACGCCCGCTTTGCTGGCGGCGTAGCCGGGGACGGTGACGCCGCCCTGGAAGGTCAGGAGGGAAGCGGTGAAGATGATCTTCCCCTCCCCCCGCTCCACCATGTCGCGCCCGAATTCGCGGGTCAGGATGAACTGCGCCGAGAGGTTGACTTCGATCACTTTATCCCACTTGTCGTCGGTGTGCTCGGCGGCGGGCTGGCGGAGGATCATGCCGGCGTTGTTGAAGAGGATGTCCACTCTGGGGTGGTTCTTCTTCACTTCGGCGATCATCCGGTACAGGGCTTCACGGTCGGAGAAGTCGCAGTTGTAGGCGGTGAATTTCCGCCCCAGCGCCGTCACTTCCTTCTCCACGTCGCTGCCGGGTTCGAGGTTGGCGCTGACGCCGATGATGTCGGCTCCGGCTTCGGCCAGGCCGACGGCAATGCCCTTGCCGATGCCCCGGCGGCAGCCGGTGACGAGGGCGACTTTACCATCCAGTTTGAATCGATCGAGAATCATTATTCGCTCACTTTCCCGCATTCAATGAGAACCTTCATCGCTTCCGCGTTGCCGGTGAAGGAGTTAAAAGCTTTCGTCATATCGTCCAACATGTAGACCCCCGTCACCAGCCGTTCGAGGGGCAGCTTGACCGCGAGTTCGAGGGCAGCGGGGAAGTCCTCTTCCTCGTAGAGCCGCGCGCCGAAGAGCTTCAATTCGCGCCAGAAGAACTTGTGAAGATTCACTTCCGCCGGTTTGCTGTAGATGCCGACCACCACGATCCGGCCGCGGGTACGGGCGATTTCAGTCATCAGCGCCGCGCCCGCCTGGCTGGCGGTGACTTCGAAGACCACGTCCGCCCCAGCTCCGCCGGTGAATGTCGAAACATACTGCGCCATATCGGTTTCCGCCGGATTCACCACCGTGAAACCGAGCTCGCGGGCGAGGTTGATCCGGTAGGGATTGATCTCGGAAACAACGAGCTCGCTGCCCTTGGCCCGGACCGCCATCGCGATCAGGAGCCCGATCGGCCCCCCGCCCAGAATCACCACCTTGTCGGAGGCCTTCACCTCCGCCACCCGGACGTCGTGGCAGGCCACCGCCAGGGGTTCGATCAGCGCCGCCAATTTCAGCGACAATCCCTCGGGAACCCGGTGCAGGGTGCGCTCCTTGACCACCCAATACTCTTGAAACGCGCCGACGCTGTCGATGCCCATGAACTTCAGGTTCATGCAGATATGACTGTGTCCGGCCCGGCAGGCGGGGCAGTCGCCGCACCAGTCGAGGGGACGCACCGCCACCCGGTCCCCCGCTTTGAAAGTGGTGACGCCGGAGCCGACCTTGTCGACCACCCCCGACATCTCGTGGCCGATGGTCTGCGGAATCGACACCCGTTTATCCATCTTGCCGTGGAAGATGTGAAGGTCGGTTCCGCAAATACCGCAATACGCAACCTTCACCCGGACTTCGCCCGAACCCGGCTCGGCGGGAACAGCGTCGTTCCGGATCTCGAAACAACCCGCTCCGGTGTAAAAACTTGCTTTCATGGTTTGCTCCTTTGAGAAACTGATTATGATTATGAAATATAATACCCGGGCCGTATGGCGAGAGGGTATCTCATGTGACGAGAAGCTCATCGTTTCCGGCTGCGGCTCCGCGCGCTGGGCTCGATAAAAGGCTTGCTGCGCAACGCCTTTTATCGGCAGCGCTCCGCCGATCGGTATTTACTTGAGGAACCGCGTTTCGCTTGCCGAAAATTCTTTCGACAAGCGACCAGCGCTGTCCGCGCGCTGGACTGCGTCCCGGCTCGGCCGGGTGCGATTTACTTTTTTCTTTTTTTTAGAAATATCCGCCCTGCGCCACCACCTGGGTCGGGCGCAATCCCGAATTCACCATATCCCGGATTCCCACTTCACGCTCGAGAATCCCCTCGGCCTTCAGGAGCACCGTGTACGCCTCCTTCGCCGGAACCACAATCACCCCGTCGATGTCGCCGAACACCCAGTCCCCCGGATGGATCACCACCTCGCCGATCCGCACCGGCTTCAGGTAGTGAAACATACGAAAGCGTCCGAGCATGCCGACGTTGGTCTTATAGATATGATAGACCGGGAACTCCTGCTCCACAATCGCCTCGGTGTCGCGGATTCCATTGACCACCGCGCCGCGGCAACCGCCGCGCACCGCCGCCATCGTCATCACTTCACCCCACTGGGCGGTGACCCGGTCGCCGGTGCAGTCCCACACCACCACCGAATCCTCATGCAGTTCTTCGAGCATTTTCGCCCGCATCTCGAACTCCCCGTCGGTGGTGATATCGGGGGCGCCCTTTACCGTAAACGCCTGTCCGCAAAGCTTCCACGCCGGATTCAAGGGGGCGTATTCACTCGGCAGCGCGCAGTTCATCTGATAGTCGAAGCGCATCACATCGTTGACCGCCCCGGAGTAGAGTTTGAGATAGCGCTCGCGCATCTCACGAACCGAAATCGGATAACTGATTTTTCCCATGAATTACCTCTCATTAATTCAGAATAGATAAACTTAATTTTATCCATACCAAATATTATACCGGAAATTTGCGAAAAGTCAAGAGCAAAAGACGATTATTTTCGGGAAAAACGGTTTGGCGGGGTAACGAGAGGCAGGTGTGTTGTGGCGCGCGGCTCATAGGGACAAGAGGGACTTTAGGGACAATAGGGACCGCGAGGGAGATAAGTAACTACGCGTATTGTCGCTAAAGTCTCTATTGTCTCTCTTGTAATGTGAAGCTGTGACAGCTATATTTTCTTCATGAAAACGATGAAACTCGGCGTCTACACCCGCTACACTCCCCTCGGGGCTTCCAGCCGGCTCCGCTTTTACGCCTACGCGGATTTCCTTCGGGACGCGGGGTTCGAGGCGGAGTTTCACCCCTTCTTCAGCGACGCCTACCTCCGGCGGCTCTACCGGGGGGGCGGCAAATCGCGCATAGAGGGGATTCACGCGCTGCTGCGCCGGGGGGCTATCGCCCCCTTCCTGCCGGAAAACCTTCTTATCGAATACGAGCTCTTCCCGGAGCTTCCTTACGGGGTGGAGAAGCACTTCCTCGCCGGACGCCGCTACGTCCTCAACTTCGACGACGACGTCTGGCTGAAATACGCCGGGCGGCCCCGACTCGAAGGCAAGTTCGACGAACTCGTCCGGCGCGCCCAGGGCGTGATCGCCGCCAATGACCATCTGCTGGAGAAATTGCGTCCCCTCCAGCCCCGGCTGCTGAAAATTCCGACCGCGGTCGACCTCGCGCCGTACCGGGCAACCCGCGAAAAGTTCCCCGTCTTCACCGTCGCCTGGATCGGCACCCCCGTGACCTACCAATACCTTGAAATGCACGCCGAACACCTGCGGGCCATGGCCGCGCGCGTCCCCTTCGAACTCCTGGTCATCGCCAAGCGCGAACTGGCGGAGCGGGCGATTCCGGGGGTACAGATGCGTTTCGAGGAGTGGTCCCCCGAAACCGAAGCGAAGTTGCTCAGCCAAAGCCACCTCGGCATCATGCCCCTCCCCCCGGAGGACGCCTTCGCCGCCGGGAAATCCGCCTTCAAACTGATCCAATACCTCGCCGCCGGAATCCCGGCCATCGCCACTCCGCTCGGCGAAAACCGGCTGGTTCTCGAAGAGGGCCAAACCGGCTTCTTCGCCACCCATCCCGACGAGTGGGCCGAAGCCGCCCTCCGCCTCGCAAGTGATACTCCGCTACGCGAAAGCATGGCCGAAGCCGCCCGCGCCGCCGCCCCCCGGTCTTCGCTCGAGCGGTACGCGCCGCAGCTGACCGGCTTTTTGACCGAGTGCTTTGCCGAGTAAAAGCGGTTTGGGTGGGGCGAAAAAAGTTGAACCTGCTGTGGCGGGTGGCTCGTAGAGACTTTAGAGACATTAGAGACTTTAGAGACCCCGTAATGATAAACAAAATCGGGGTCCCTAATGTCCCTAAAGTCTCTATTGTCCCTCTGAGCCACCCGCCACAGAAGGTTCGACCTTTTCATAGCAACAAAACGCGCATTTTGGCCCAAAGTGAATTGCATTGCCGCACCCGCCATGCTATATTTACAATAGAAGATATTCTATTCATATTGTGAAGTTCAGCCATGATTAAAGTACTCGACAAGACCTTCCGCATTCTGGAATACGTGGCTTCGCGGCGGGGGGAGCCGGTTCCTCCCGGCGAGGTGGCGGCGACGCTGAAGCTGAATCACCCGACTTCGGTGCGGATCATGCGCGAACTCCTCGACGCGGGCTATCTGGAACAGGTTTCGCGCCAGAAGGGCTACCTGATCGGCCACATGGCCTACTGGATCACCGGCGGCGAACGCTATTGCAAAGAGCTGACCTCCGTCGCCGACCCCTTGGTAAAGGAGTGCGCGCGGGAGGTGCGCCAGTCAGTGCTTCTCGCCGTGCGCATCCGGAACCGGCGCAACATCCTCTGTCACTGGAACTTTAATCCGGCGCTTCTGGTCGAGGTGTCGCGCCCCTTCTATGAAGATCTCGCCGAAACCGCCACCGGGCGGATGCTCCTTGCCTTTACGCCCAGAGAGGAGCGCAGCGGACTACTCGACTCCATCTATCGCGAGGAGCAA
>JAVBRV010000343.1:0-14979 GCA_031547585.1 Victivallaceae bacterium | reverse complement strand
TGGGACCGGCTTCCACCGGGAACTCCACGGCGTAATCCTGCGCGCCCGCCTCGCCCTGATGACCGGCGGGCAGGTTCAGTACGGCCCGGCGGTTCCCGGGCAGCAGAACGAGGATGCCGTTTTCGCCGAAGTGCTGATTGGTCCACTCCCCGGCGCGGAAGCTGAAGCGGCGGTTCCCGGCGGCGGGTTCCACCCACTGCAGCCGGATCGCGGAGGCAACCTCCTCCTTCGGCATGAATCCCTGAATCGACGGCGTATTGATGCCGTTGATCATCGCCGGCTTCGCGATCACCTCGTTTTTGTCAATCCTGTAGGTATAGGTGCCGGTTTCCGGGTCCATCGAGGGATGGTTGCGCAAGTAGGGGGCCGAACCATATTCCCAGGCATGGTAGTGATACTGAAAATCCCGGACCGAACCATCCGGAACACCCAGCTGCCAGACGGTTTCCGCGGCGAGAAAGCCCGGCAAGGCGAGCAAAGCAGTGCTGAAAAGAAGACGCAACATGTGAATACCCTTACAGTTTGGGGTTGAAGAATACGCGATTTGCCGTCAGCCACATTTGCGAAAGCCTGGCCGGATTGAAATTCCCGCCCGTGTGTCCGTCGAGATAAAGCGTATTGACTTTGCCGTCATGACGGAACCAGGTTTGCATTCTCACTTCGGTGAACAGCGCGTCGGAGAGGGTGGTCTTGGTGTAACCGAATTCGATCCGCCCGCTGTACCCGAAGTCATCCATGACGGCCATGATCGAGGACGTTTTGCGGAGGGTAGAGCGCTTCAGCCAGTTCAGTTGGCAGTTGAAACCGTAGCTCCCGTACGTGCTGAAATCGATGCCCGAATCCTGTTTCTTCGGTTGCGGATTGCCCGGGCAATCCCTGCGGGTTTTGTGGGATGAAATGTATGGCGTCAGGCAGTTCATCGTATCGGTGGTATTGGAGGAGCCGCACCACAGGTCCGGCTGGCTGCCGCTGGTCCACAGGGCGTACTTCATCAAGAGGCCCGCGTTGTCGTTGCAATAGAAATCAATGCCGGTGCCGATCTGCTTCAACTGGCCCAGGCAGTTGGTCGCGTTCGCCCTGGCACGCGCCTTGTTCAGGGCAGGAAGCAGAATCGCGGCGAGAATCGCGATGATAGCGATCACAACCAGGAGCTCGATCAGCGTGAAACTTTTCTTCATTCTCTTTCTCCTATATGGCGTTGGCAACAGATTTACGTAAAGTTCGACCGGGGTAGACCCTGGGGGTAATCAGCCGGGTGCCGGCAGGAAGGCTCCGGATGCCGGAGGTCTCGAAACGGATGATCGTGCGGAGAATCTCTTCGGCCATTTCACGGCTGCCGTGCGAGATGGTGGTGATGGGCGGGTGATGCACCCGCGCGGTGGAGCTGCCGTCAAAGGCGACAACGGAGACGTTGCCCGGAACCAATCCCTCGGAAAAGAGCTTCGAGGCGATAAAGTCGCAGTATTCGTCGGAGAGGAAGAAGAGACCGTCAAACCCCCGCACCGCCAACCCGTTGACGTAGTCGCTCATGGCACTGATCTGAGCGGCCAGATCATTGCCGGGCCCGGCATGGATTTCGGCAGTGGCTCCGGCGGCGGCCATTTCGGCGGTGAAACTCTCCGCCCGCAGCCGAAACGGAATATTGCCCGCCACAACGCAGACGGCGACCGCCGCCGCTTTACGGCAACCGGCCTCCAGCAGCAACCGGGCCGCCGCCCTCCCCACCTCCGCGTCGTCGATGGCGATCAACGGCGCCGATTCCGGCCGGCCGTCGATGTTGAGGTAGACGACCGGACGACTCAAACCGGGAAGCACATGGCAGACAGGGGGGCGGGTAATGGAGTGAAAGAGAAGATCCACCCCATCGAGCCGCCGCAGGAAAGCCTCCGGCGGTTCGGCGGGGTCTTCGGGGTCGCAATCGAGGAGTTCGACGGTGATTCCGGCCTCTCCCGCCAGCCGCGCCAGCTGCTGCCAGACCCGGTGATAGAAGTCAAACCAGAAAGAACCGTTGTCATGATGCACGGTGGTGATGAAGCCGTAACGGTGCTTCTGTTTCTTCGCCGGTAAAATGCGGGTTCCGACCTGATCGCGCAGAATCTGCCCGGTGGCTTCCAGCTCCGCCAGCACTTTGCGGATGGTTCCCCGGCTGGCGTCGAAATCCTGCGCCAGCTGCCGCTCGCCCGCCAACAGCGGCTCCCCCTGCCGCCGGCATTGGCGGAGGTGGAGTTGGATCGCCTCCAGGATGTCTTCGTATTTGCTGTATTGCTTCATAAATGTGTACCACTCGGTTCTCTTTTAATTATGACATAAAAGATCATTGATGTCAAGAGCGAAAGTGAAAAAAATCAATATTTCAGCCGAACGCAGGGGTCAAGGCGACTCCGCAAACGGTCACGCGCCGGGAAAGCGGGGGGCGGGGCCGACGCTGCGGCGGTTGACGAGCCGCAGCGGCATCAACCGATCCATCGGGACGTCGCCTTTTTCGACCATGGCGGTGAGCATGTCGACGGCGGCCTCGGCAAATTCATGGTAATCGGCGGCGATCGTGGTTCGCGGCGGTTCGAGGAAGGCGGAAATTCCGGAGAACTCCCAACTGACGATCGAGACCTCCTCCGGCACCCGTAATCCCAGGGTCCGCAGCAAGGGATCCAGCCGGATCGAGGCATTGATATTCGGGCAGAAGAAAGCCGTGCCCCCGGCATCGACGGCCCGCTTCAAAGCGCGAAGAATTTCCTCCTCGGTGACGCCCCAGTCGAAGAAGACGCCGTATTGTTCAGGATGCTTCCGGTCGAAGCCGCGCATGGCTTCGACGAATCCCGGCCAGCGGTTCGTCACTTTGCCGCACTCGGCTTCAAATCCTTCAAAGGAAACAAAATAGATCTCCCGGTGACCGGCCGCGCGCAGCGTCTCCACCACCAGGCGGCTGGCGGCGGCGCTGTCGGCAATGACCGCGCCGATGCCGTCCAGCGGCCGGGAGGGCGCGTTGATCCGCACCAGCGGCAGCGGAATGGCGGCGCACCAGCGGTCGGCGATGTCCGCCCGGGTCGTGAGATCGATGCCGCCCCGGATCACCAGGCCCGCCGCCGCTTCGAGATTCCGCACCGGAATCAACTCCAGCCGCAAAGTCCGGGCGGCGATCCGGTCGCAGACGGCCATCAGGAGCTCGGCGTTATAGCCGCTGTTGATGTATTCGACCAGAACCCCGATGCTCCAGGCGCCGTCCTGCTGCCGCATGTCGTACCCGAGGGCGCGGGCGGCCTCCAGCACCCGGAGGCGGGTGCCGTCCAGCACCCGGGGGTCACGGTTGATCACCCGCGACACCGTGGTCTGGGAGACACCCGCTTTTCGCGCCACCATTCTGGAATTGACCGCTTTCATACCTTCACCATACTCCCCGATTATGGATTTTGCAAATTTTGATTCATGATGATTCATCAAAAAAGCGGTTTCCGGCTTGCTTTCGACAGGGAAAATACCTATAATACTAAAAGAGCAAATCAACGCACCATCAGGAGGATCGCTTCATGAATAGATATATTTTCACGCTTATCGAACTCTTAGTCGTAATCGCCATCATCGCTATTTTAGCGGCGATTCTCCTCCCCGCTCTCAACCAGGCCCGGGAGCGCGGCCGCGAGATCTCGTGCCTCAGCAACCTCAAGCAGTGCACCTTCGCCGAACTCGCTTACGCCCAGGACAATAACGACACCTTCACCATTTCGATGGAACAGGTTACGCCCTGGCGGCGCTGGAGCGCTTTTCTCTACCAGGCCGGTTACTTCAACGACTACAAGAGCGCCCACTGCCCGAGCTCCTACCCGGAATTCAAATTCAACCTCACGGGAACCGACCTGATTCTCGACAACCAGGCCTATACCTACGGCATGGTCCAATGGGGCACGGGAGCGGCCGACGACGTCAGCTACCGGCTCAGCTACCAGGGCAGCGACGGCCGCAGAATTTCCCCCGGCGCCCGGCCGCTCCTGATGGATTCCACCAAGTGGACCTCGACCGCCGGCTGGACGCCCGCCCACTCCGCCGGCTGCGTCCAATACGGGGGCCGAACCTCCGCCACCATGGGGACCCCCGCCGACAGCAACTTCATTGCCTATATGCGCCATGACGACCGGGGGGTCAACAGCGCCTTCTTCGACGGACACGCCGCCAAGCTGCTCCCGAAGTTTGAAACCAACGGCGTCTTCTGGGTCCGCAAAAAAGACCGTTCCCTGCTGAAAACGCACTAATCAACGAGAGAATCATGCAAAAACTCCTCTTTTCACTCCTTCTGACCGGACTCATGCTGCCGCTCTTCGCCGAAACCACCCCCATCCGCTTCGAAGCCTGGAACGGCGCCGAGCTTAAAGAGGAAGCCGACGGCGTTATTACCGTCACCGTCAAACATCCGCAGGAGGAGCTGCGCTGGGGCTCCTTCCTGATCGGCAAAACGTCAGGCCGCCGGATCTACCCCGGCGCGGAAATCCGGGTGCGCTTCACCGCCCGGGCCAGCCGCCCCCAGGGGATCTACCTCCGGGTCACCGAGGATGCGCCGCGCTCGACCCACTACTCGGAGACCCGCAACCTGCGGCTCACCACGGAGTTTCAAAAGTACGAGCTGCTCTTCACCGCCCGGGCCGCCGGGGTCGGCACCATCAATCTCCCCCGGCTGGCGCTGCCGGAGCTTCGTCCCGGCGAGACCATCCAGTTCAAAGCCGCGACCGTGGAAACCCCGCCCTCTCCCGCCGCCTCCCCTCTTCCGGAGGTAAGAACCGACCAGCCGGGCGACTGGCGGATTCTCGACCATGCGAAGCTGTATATCCGGCCGGGCAGCGCCCTTGACCTCACAACCATCACCGACCGGAATCCGGCCGGCAGTTACGGCCGGTTGACCGTCAATTCCCAAGGGGAAGCGGAGTTTCCCGGCCGTCCCGGAATGCCGGTCCGCTTTCTGACGCTCCAGACCGTGCCCTCCGCCACGCTCGCGATGAATAAGCCGGAGATCGACGAATACGTCGCCGCCGCCGCCCGCCAGGGGTACAACATGGTCCGGCTGCACTACCTCGACCGCTGCCTGATGCAGGGGAATCCGGCCAACATCGTCCACTTCAAGACGCCGCCGCCTTTCCGGCTGCCGCAGACGCCGGAGGAGATCACCTTCGACGCCGCGACGCTCGATCGCTTTCATTATCTCGTTTCCCGCTTCAAAGCGCACGGAATCTACCTCAATCTCGACGCCATGAGTTCCTACACCGGGTACAGCGGCGTCGCTTTCGCCCCCGGCGGCGGACGCGGCAACGAAAACACCAAGGTCCGGATGTTCGTCGACCCCCTTTACCGGCAGAACTGGATCGCCGGAGTCGGGAAGCTCCTCGCCGCCGTCAACCCCTATACCGGGCTGGCCCTGAAGGACGACCCCGCCCTCGCCCTCGTCACCTTTCTCAACGAGCAGGAGATCCTGACCAACTACCGCGACTACGGAGCCGTCTTCCAGCCCGCCTGGATCCGGTTCCTCCGGGAACGCTACCGGGACGACTTCGAAGCGCTCCGGAATGCCTGGGGAACCAGCCGCCCCGACGGCTGCGTTTCGTTTGAAACCGCTCCGCCGATCGCCCACGACATCGTTCGCGGCAACACGCCGCCCGCGGCCGACCAGGCGCGCTTCATCGCCCGGCTGGAAGAAGAGATGACCGGCTTCTACCGCCATGAAATCCGCGCCGTCGGCTATGACGGTCTCGTCACCAACTGGAACATGCGCACGCGCCTCGCGTCAGTGCCGGCCCGGGCGATGCTCTCCGCCGTCAGCATGAACACCTACCACGCCCACCCCGACCGCGGCTACGACTCCCCCGGTACGCAAGTCACCCCCGAAAGCGCGCTGAAATTGGGCGGCAACTCCTTCAAGAGCCTCGCCCTCGCCCGCTTCGCCGACCGTCCCTTCTTCAACACCGAGTTCGGCATCGTCTTCTGGAACGCCTTCCGCCACGAACAGGGCTTGCTCTTCGGCGCCGGGGCGGCGCTCCAGGGCTGGAACGCCCTCGCCTGCCACGCCGACCCGGTGGCCGCCGCCGGCAGCAGCCTCGGCCCCTTCATCACCAGCGCCGACCCGGCGATCCGGACCTCCGAGCTGGTGACGGCGTTCGCCTTCCTGCGCGGTGACGTCGCCCTCTCCCCGCACCGGGTGGAAGTTCCGTTGACGGCAGAGTGGATTTTCAACGGCCGCGCCCTCCGGGGCATGGATGACGAACTCACCCGGCTCTGGGCGCTGACCCGGGTCGGCATCCTCTACGGCAAACCGCATCCGCATCCGGCGCCCGACCTCGTGATCCACCCCGAGGGAAGCTCCGCCATCGGCGGCAGCGATATGTATTCGAAGGTTGAAAACGCCCTCTCCACCAGCCGGATCACCCCGACGGTCGAACGCCTGAAGCAGCGCGGCATCCTCCCCGCCGGGAACCGGACCGATCCTGCCCGGGGGATCTACCAGAGCGACACCGGCGAACTCCTGCTCGATACGGCCAAGGGGGAGCTCCGGGTCGAGACGCCCCGTCTGGCCGGACTCGTCATGAAAGAAGACCGCCGGGTCGAACTGGATGGGTTGACGGTCGAAAGCTGCACCCTTCCGGCCTCGCTGACCCTGGTATCGCTCGACCCGAAAAGCACGCGCCGGGAGGCCGGACGCCTGCTGCTCGTCTTCGCCACCGATTACCTCAATAACGACATGCGTTTCAAAGCGGGAACCGAACGCCGGACGCTGGAGAAAATCGGCTCCATGCCGATCATCGCCCGCACCGGCCGGCTGGCAGTCACCTTTGAACACTCCGGCGGCCGTCCCCCCGAATGCCATGCCCTGGCCCTCGACGGCGAACGGCTGGAGACCCTCCCCGTGGAAGCGGCGGGACCGGGGAAGTGGCGTCTCATCATCGACACCGGCAAACTTGCCGCCGGGCCCTCCCCCTACTACGAACTGGTCTTCCCGCCGGGATCTTGAAAATTCACTCTGGCAAAACGGGGTTGGGCGTGTATATTGATACATACCCTAAAACCCCAAGCGAGAGTGAAAATGCCGATTTTTGAACGTTGCGATTATTCCCCGGTGTGGAACCAGCTTTGTCCGGAGTGGTACCTTGACCCCGACGCGCCGCAGCCGGAGCGCCGCTGGCTCCTGCGAGCGGCCAAAAGCGAAATCCGCTGTGACGAAACAACCCGGATCACCGCCCGGCTGTTCGATCATGGCCGCCCGGTGGTGGGAGAGGTCGTGAAACTTCTGATCCAGCGCGACTTCCATGCGCCGGAGGAGCGCGAGGCGGTCAGTACGGAAGAGGGCATCGCCATCGAAGTATCGCTGGAGAAGCCGGGCTTCATCCGCGTCGTCGCCACCGCCGCCGACGGCGTCACCGGAGCCATCGGCGTCGGCGCGGAGGTGCGCCGAATCCTCCCGGTTCCGGAAATCGCCGGTTTCGACGCCTATTGGGAGAAGCAGCGGGCGCGCCTCCGGGCGGTTCCCCCAACGCTTCTCCACAGTGAAGAGCTCCAGTTCCCGGATTATCCGCGGACGGTCAGCTTCGACCTCCGCATTCAATCCGTCGGCGAGCCGGTTTCGGGCATCCTCTCCCTGCCGGAGAATGCCGCCCCGGGGAGCCTCCCCGCCTATCTCTTCGTCCACGGCGCGGGCATCCGCCCCGCCTTCCCGCCGACGCCCTGGGCCAAGAACGGCTTCCTCGCGCTCAACATCAGCGCCCTCGCGCTCCGCTACAACCAGTCCCCGGAGTATTACGAAGAGAAAAACCGCGAATTCAACGATTATGCCGCCTTCCGCAGCGCCGACCCGGAGGAGATTCACTTCAACGATATGGCGCTCCGCGTTCTCCGCGCCCTCGAATACCTGAAGTCGCGCCCCGAGTGGAACCGGCAGACCTTGGTCATCCACGGCGGCAGCCAGGGCGGCTGGCAATCCCTCGTCGGAGCCGCCTTCGACCACGACGTCACCTTCGCCCAGATCGAAGCCCCGGCCATGTGCAACCTCGCCGGAGCCCTCGAAGGGCGCACCCCCTCCTGGCCCAACACCGTCCGTAAGGAATTCGGCGACACGCCGAAAACCCGCGCCGCCCAGCTCTTCGACGGCGTCGCCTTCGCCCGCCGTTGTCAGGCCCCGGCGGTGTTCACCGTCGGCTACTCCGACGGCGCCGCCACCCCCTCCTCGATTTACGCCGCTTATCGAGTCTACGGCGGCGCAGTCAAGAACCTCTGGTGTTTCACCGACCTCGGCCACGAAGGCGCGGTCTTCTGGAGCGGCGAAAAAAACATCCTGGAGCACGCCGGGCGATAGCGCCAATCGCCGACTGCCGGACTTGTCCGGCAGCTCCCTCAACATCGTTGTGGGAGTCAGGCGGGGCCTAACTCCCCGCCTGAAACCACCCCCGCCCTTGGGCAGAGACGTTGTGGGAGTCGAAGGAGGTTGCACCTCCTCCGAACCTCCACGGCTCTGGGGAGATACGAAATGTGCGCGAGAAATTAACGTAGTAGCGGGGTGAGATGGAGCTGGGAGCCAGGAGGGGCCTCCCCTCCTGAACCACCCCCGGGTGTGGGGAAGCCGCCTGATGTGGCCGGGCACTTCCGCCCCCTGCCCCTAGCGATCGCTTACGCGATCTTAATCGCCCCTGTGGGGCGCCCTCAAACGGCGGGGCCTTCGCTGCGTTGCGCTCGGCTTCGTCGCAATTGCTCCTCGCTCATTTGCTGCCGCAAATGAGTGCCCTCGCATCCACTCCGCGGCGCTTCGCGTTCCTGTAAGCAGAAACGTGCTGTACCTCATTTTGACTTGAACTGCAGCGTGGTTTGGAGAACGCCGCCAACGAACGGCGCCGTACCCCGAGGCCGACGTTCGGCCGTTCCCTCTGTTCCCTTCGTTTTCATCCGCTCCAGACGCATAAATATGAAACAAACGAGAAAGATTATGAATAATTTCATTTTCTTTTCATGAAAGATTGACATTATACTCTTTTTCGGGTATAATGTATTCAAAGTTTTTCATTCGGGAGACCCGCTATGCGTACCAAAGAGAGTGTGACCCTGACCGATGTGGCCAAAGCCGCCGGCGTCTCGCAGGCGACGGTGTCGCGCGTCCTCAACAAGCATCCGCGCATCAACGCCGGGACCCGCAACCGGGTGACCGACATGGTGCGGGCGCTGGGGTACGACACCTCCTCTATCGAGCGCAAGGCGCTCGGCCGGGCCGTCCGGAGCCGGGAGCGGGTGCTCAATTTCGAACTCCTCCTCTGTCCCCTCGCCGAGCAGCGCAATATGCTCGGCATCAGCTTCTTCAGCGAAGTCCTGAACGGTCTGCAATTCGTCTTCAACCAGGAGGGGGGCGTCAACCACAACATTTCCACCTGGCAGCTCGACGACGACGAGCACAACGAAAACCTCTTCCGGCGGCTGCTGAAAGCCGACGGCGTCCTCATCATGGGCAATCCCTCCGACGAGTTGATCGCCCGGATTCTCGCCGGCAAGGTCCGGGTGGTCCTCATCTCCACCGGCCGCGAGGAGTGTCCCGCCGATACCGTCGGCACCGACAACGTCACGGGCGGCATGCTCGCCGCCCGCTACCTCTGCGAACGCGGTTTGACCCGGATCGGCTACCTCGACGGCCCCGAAACCATCCACGAGTGGCGCGAGCGCAAAGCCGGCATCATGATGGAGCTGATGGAGCGGAACCTCCTCGACTCCTTCAGCAGCCGCCGGACCCCCTCGACCGATATGGCCGACGTCATCAAAACCCTGCGCGCCTGGCATGAATCGCCGGATTGGCCGGAGGCGCTGATCCTCCCCTACTCCGAATCGATCCTGGCGGTGGAGATCGTGCTGCACGAACACCATGAGGAGTGTCCGCGCGACCTCAGCGTCATCGGCTTCGGGCTCTGCCGCAGCGAAACCCTCGGCGTCCGCCCGGTATGCCTCGACAACGCCCCCCGCGATATCGGCATCAAAGCCGCCGAACGGCTGCTCCAGATCGCCATGGCGCCGAGTCCGTACCACAGCGCGCATAAAATCGTGGTTCCGGTCAAGATCATCGAAGGCAATTCGGTTAAACAACCCTGAAGGGACGATTATGAAAAAGCAAATTTTCACCCTGATTGAACTCTTGGTGGTTATCGCCATCATCGCCATTTTGGCGTCGCTGCTCCTGCCCGCGCTCAACAAGGCGCGGATGTCGGCGAAGCGGATCAACTGCGCCGCGAACTTCAAGCAGCAGGGAACCGCCCAGATGATGTACGCCGAGAGCTACGACGGCGGCTTCGTCCCGGGCTTCTACGACATCGGCGACCAATGGGGATACGGCCGGATCATGGAGGCGGCGGGCCTGTTGAAGCACGATGACAAGGTCTTCCTCTGCCCGGCGGAAACCACCCGGAACTGGGACACGACCCGACAGGGTTGGTCCGGACACTACGGCACCAATTTCAACGTCTCCGGCCCGATCAAAACCGGCGCCAACGGCATCTACCGGGACTATACCCAATACAATTACATCCAGAAGGTTTCGAAGATGAAGGCGCCGTCGCAGCTTATCCTGATGAGCGAGGTCACCGGAACCGCCATCGGCTGGTGGTGGGACGCCGCCGGCGCCATCTTCATCGCCAAGAGCTTCCCCAACCTCCGGCACGCCAATAACGGCAAGGGGCGCAACTACCTCTTCGCCGACGGCCATGTTACTTACTTCAGCGTCTACGAGCCCTTCATCAACAAGGCCTGGGACTACCTCTACCGCAACTAAGAAAGGCCGTACGCCATGAGACTGCTTTCCCTATTCCTCCTTCTCGCGCTCGCCTCCGGTCTGTCGGCGGAGCCGGTCTGGAAGCTCGACCCGGGGCAGTGCCGCCTCGAAGAGAAGAACGCCGCCGCCGTCGCCGCCGAAGGGACGCTCCGGATCGACTTCCGCCCGGAGCTCGACTGGCCCAACGCCGTCCTTCACGGCAAATGGGACCTCTCCCTCTACCGCGAACTATCGGCGGTGTTCAAGAACAACAGCGACATGCCCATCCGGCTGGAGTGGCGCATCAACAACCCCGGCGGCTCCTGGGCCAAGGACTCTCTGACCGAGCGGGTTCCCCTGCTGGCGGGCGAGGAGAAACGGGTGGTGATGAAGCTGATCCGCAAGGCCGCTCCCGGCGACGCCTTCCGCGTCCACGGCATGAAGCAGACGCCGCTCGAACTGCCGAGCGAAACCGGCATCGACCCCGCCCATGTGGTCAAGATGGAGTTCATCCTGCCGCGCGGCGGCCGTCCGCGCCAAGTGGTCATCCGCGACATCACGGCGACGGGAACATTCACGCCGGTCACCGGCAGCCCCCTCCCCTTGCTCGACGCTTTCGGGCAGTACCGCCACGCCGACTGGCCGGGTAAAGTCAAGAACGCGGCGGAACTGAAGGCCGCCGCCGCCACTGAAGAGGCCGTTTTACAGGCGTCGCCCGCGCCCCCCGAATGGAATCAGTACGGCGGCTGGGCCAACGGTCCGGCGCTGGAGGCGACCGGCTCCTTCCGCACCGCGAAACACCGGGGGCGCTGGACGCTGGTGGACCCCGAGGGGAAGCTCTTCTTCTCGATCGGCATGAACCACGTCAATATCGGCGGCATCCACAGCAGCACCGCGCTCTTCCGGCGGAACGGCTGGTTCGAGGAGCTGCCTTCCCCCAACGACCCGGTGAATCAGGAGTTCTACTTCGTCCGCTACATCTACACCGGCGACTATGCCGGGAACTATTCGCCCGGCTTCAGCTTCATCAGCTGGAACCTGTCCCGGAAGTACGGCAAAAACTGGCGCGAAGCCGCCGCCCGTCTCGCCCCCCGCCGCCTGAAGAACTGGGGCTTCAACACCCTCGGCAGCTGGAGTGACGCCGAGGTCTGCCGTCAGGGAAAACTGCCCTACACCGTCGGCACGGCCCTGGCGGGCAGCGGCGCGCGGGTGATCGGCGGCGGCCCCTGGAAAGTCGGGGCGGTCTGGGACGTCTACGACCCGGAGTTCAAAGGCAAAGTCGACGCGGCCATCCGTCCGTTGCGGGAGGCGGCCGCCTCCCCCTGGTGCCTCGGCGTCTTCTTCGACAACGAGCTCCACTGGGGCGGCAACTTCCCCCGGACGGCCTTCGAGAGCGCCCCCACGGAACCCGCCAAGCGGGCGCTGATCGACGGCTTGCGCCAAAAGTATACGGAGGTCGAAGCGCTGAATCAAGTCTGGGGCAGCCGTTTCGCCGCCTGGGAAGAGGTGCTGGCCGCGCGTTCGCTGCCGGATGCCGACCGCGCCGCCGCCGACCTCGACGACTTCTACAGCCGGACCGCCGAAACCTATTATCGAATCATCCGCGATTCGATCCGCGAACATTGCCCGGGGCGGCTCTATCTCGGTTCGCGCTTCGCCTCCTCGCAGTACACGCCCCGTTCCTATGAGGCGGCGGCGAAATACTGCGACGTGGTTTCGCTCAATCTCTACCTCAATTCGTTGGAAGGGTTCACCGTTTCCGACCGGGCGGACGCGCCCTTGATGGCGACGGAGTTCCACTTCGGCGCGACCGACCGCGGCATGTTCGGCGGCGGCCTGATCCAGGTGGAGAGCCAGGACGAACGCGCCCGCCGCTACCGGGAGTACCTTGAGTCGGCGCTCCGCCATCCTCAGTTCGTCGGGGCGCACTGGTTTCAGTACGTCGACCAGCCGGTGACGGGGCGGATCTTCGACGGCGAGAACTTCAACATCGGTTTCCTCGACGTGGCCGACCGCCCCTGCCCGGAGCTGACCGCCGCCTCCCGCCAAGTCGCCGACCAGATGTATTTTCTACGCTTCGGAAGTTACTCCTCCACCGGGAATTGAGCACTTGAGGTAAAGGAGTCGCGCAGCGCGAGATAGTCCGCGATCGACAGCTTGTTCTCCTTCTCCCGGGCGATGGCCCGGCCCTGCGCCGCGTCGCCGTACAGGAGATCGACGGCGATGGAGGCCAGCAGCTTCGACGAGAGGATGTAGGCCTTTTCAGGGTCCGCAATCCGGAAATCCGCCCCGTGGCACAGCCCCGAGCAACCGGGGGCGCCGCCGTGGATCGCCGGGAGGATGCTGCCGACGTCGCCCATGTCGGTACAGGGCTGGCAGAACCCGCCGAGCGCGCGCGGGCGGCTCTCCGGCAGCAGCTCCTTCAGGCAGTCGGCATACACCTGCCCGAGCGCCTCGCTGTTGATCATCGGGCTGGTTCCCAGCCGGGTGGCAATCTCCACGGAGGTACCCGCCGCCAGCGAGGCGCCCCGTACGGCCCGGTCGAAAACCCGGCTCAGGGTCGTCAGCCTCTCCAGCGATTCGGCGCGAATCATGTATTCCATCTCCACCCGGTCGGGAATGATATTAACCGAATCGCCGCCTTTGGTGATGATGCCGTGCAACCGGGTCTTGCCGTCCCCGACCCAGGCTTCCCGGAGGAGGGCCAGCGCATGCTGGGCCAGGTTGGCGGCGTTCATGGCGTTGACGCCGCCGGACTGGGGATTCGCCGCGTGACAGCTTTTGCCGTGAAAGGTGACCACCTTCCGGATGTTGCCGTTGCAGTCGCCGGGGGCGGTTCTCCCGCCGATATGATTCATTACAGCGATATCCACATCGTCGAAGGCGTGGCGGTGAATCAGCTCCACCTTCCCGGAGAAATAGCGGATGACCCCCTGTTCGGCCAATCCGGCGCGGTACTCCATATCGACCCCCTCCTCGGCCGGAGTGCCGATGAAGGCGATCTTGCCCGCGAGGGAATCGGTCACCCCGGCTTCGCAGAGCCCGACGGCGGCGCCGACGAGGGCGGTGATATGGGTGTTGTGCCCGCAGGCGTGGACGGCCCCGGTTTCGGGATCCGCATCGGGGTGGGAGGGGAGGATTACGCTGTCCATCTCCCCCAGGAGGGCGACGACGGGGCCGGGTTTGCCGCTGTCAAGATCGGCGCGGAAGCCGGTGTAGGCAAGCTCCCCCTGAACCGTCAGCCCGAGTCCGCGCAGCTTCTCCTGCGCCAGTTTGGTGGTGCGGAATTCGCGGTAGCCGGTTTCGGGGTGCTTCCAGATCTCCTCGCCCAGCGCAATCAGTTCCTCCCGGCGGCGGTCGATCGCCTCGAAAACGGCCTTCTTCAGCTCTTCCACGCTTCTCATGCGAGATCCTTTCGCTTATTCGCTGCCGTTACTATAGCCGGGAACCGCCGTTTTTGCAATTTTTAACGCGTGATCCGTCGCTTCTTTCGAACTGATTTCCAATAAAAAATCGATTTCCTTTTGATCGGCCTCCGGAGATCTTGCCCCCAGGCGATATGCACAAACACCCGCCAGTCGCACCAATAGGGAAGCCAGATGTAAAGGATTTCTCAACTCTTCCCGGGGAATCAGCGCAAAGCCGATAGTACGATATACTACATAAATAGAGCAGCTGCGTGGATCATAAAAACTGATATTGCGCAGATTTGCTTTCACCAGTTCCAAATACTTTTCATCGGTATGCCTGATGATTTCGAAGGCGGTATGCAGCGCCGAAATCCGCTCTTCTTCCAGATTTTTACAATAAACGGCAATGCCGTGTATGTTCCGGTGACTGAAAGCCAGCCTGATTGCGTGCTTATAACACAATAACTTTATTTTCCAATCCAGCATGGTCCCGTTTCCTGAATTACAGCATAGCCTAGTTGAAAAAAGGATGTGGATTGTCCTTCAACCAACCATAGCTGTCTTCTCCATAGACGGCTATCAGTTTATCAATCAATGCCGCCAACTCCGCCTTCCCCAAAGCCTGTTTATAAGTAAACATCATCATCATCAGGATGTTCCACGGATCATCCAATCCGGAAATCTTGCTGAATATGAACCGATTCGTGACAAAATATTTATGCCGCATGTTATGATCTGCAACAATGACGATCCCGAGAACAATATTTTCAAGCTTCTTTTTTTCCTCGATAAAGCGATCATTCTCAAATAAAACTTCCGAAC
>JAVBRV010000466.1:0-2945 GCA_031547585.1 Victivallaceae bacterium | reverse complement strand
TTGGCCGGAGCGAAAATCCGGTCGCGGACGCTGATTTCCAGTGCGGCGGTTTCGGGCGTGACGCCGTCGGGGAGATGAAGCAGGATTTTCGCGCCGTCCGCCGAGACCATCCAGCTGCCGGGGACGCGGGCGACTTCGCTTTCGCTCCGGGACTGGATCAATTCGCGCGCCCCACAGAAAATCTGGCCGAGCGAATAGGCGTGCAACGCTCCGTCCGGTGTGGGGCGCAGCGGAAGCTGTTTGTCGCTGCCCGCCACGCTCAACCGGCGGCGAAAGGGATTGAGGAAGCCGCCGGGGAATTCCGGGACCGGCGTCGAGAGGACGCCCTGGAGGCCGGCTTCCGGAGTCAATTTCGGGCTCCAGACTTCGCTGCCGCGGACGACGGCCCGATGGGGATTTTCCGCGCGATAGATGATCGGCGCGTCTTTCGTCCCGCCGGTCACCGGGGCGATGTGTTCGCGGTAGAGGCCGTCCTTGACCAGCACGGTATCGCCGGGGCGCACCTTGAGCGCAGCTTCCTGAATGGTGCGGAACGCTCCTTCGGTACGGCCGGAGCCGTCGACGGTCAACGTCGCCGCTCCGGCGGCGAGGGCGGATAAGAAAAACGAGGCGGCAAGCAAGTGTTTCATTTGGCATTCTCCATCGGGATCGGGTGAAGGATAAAGTAGTTCAGGCCGGGTTGCAAATTCTGGAACGCGCCCGGGCGGACCGGGGGCCGGAGGGGAGCTCCGGTGAAGTCGGAGGTGATGCCTGCGACCGGCGGACACTCCATTTTTGCAAAAGCGCCGTCTCTGAGTTCGAAACGGATCGAGGGCTCATAGGGTTTGAGAAAACCGTAGAACATCGACCGCAGATAGCGGCCTTGCTCAAACAATGTCGGCAGATAAACCGACGTGCGGTCGTAGGCGGTGGCTTCCTGCCATTCTTTCGGGGAAAAAACGGCGGTCGAAGCGGGGACGGTGGCGGCATCGGAGTTCTGGCCGTGGAAGAATTCGCCGGGAAAGCGGTAGAGGGCATCGCCGACGATGAGATTGTGCCCGACCGTGTTGCCGGAGGAGAATTCGCCGGGAGGCGGGAGCTCGATCGCGCCGCCGTTGTTGAGCAAGAGATTATTGACGATAGTGTTCCGGGAGCACATGAGGACTTCGCCCGCGAATTTCCGGGCGGTGACCCGGGTCAGGCGGACGGCGGCGGCGGCGTTGCCCATCAGGGTATTGTGGGCGATCACCAGATCCATCGCGTCGTGTCCGTAGATGCCGATGCCGTCGAAGAAGAGGTTGAAGGGACGGGTGTTCGCCACGATGTTATGGTCGATCAGGCAGCGTCCGGAGGCGCCCATTTCGAGGAAAATCCCGCTGCCGGTGGCGCTCTCGACGACGTTCCGGGTGATCCGGGCATTGACGAAGCCGTTGTCGATCCAGATGCCGTGCGCGCCGTTGTCGCGGATCAGGTTGCCTTCGATCAGAGCGTTTTTCGCGCCGTGGAGCTTGATCGCGCCCCATTCCTCCCATTGGCCTTCGAAGAGGCTGAACGAGAGTGAATTGTTGCGCTCGAAGATGTTGCCGGTGATTTTGACATTGGCGTGGTTCCACCCGGCGACGCCGCAGAGTCCGTTGTCGGAGAAGCGGTTGCCGATGATTCGATGGTGATTGGCGACGATCAGCCGCTGCTGCGCCGGGGCGGTCCGGGGGATGGCGGAGCCGGTCCAGAATTCGCTGCCGCAGTCGAGGCCGATGGTTTTGGCGTGGCGGATGATATTGTTTTCGATGATCCAGTGGTGTCCGCTCCGAGTGGAGACCATGCCCTGCTGCGGGAATGGGCCCTGGTTTGCGGCGTGCTCGAAGACGAAGCCGCGCACGGTGATATAGCCGAGACCGCGGGCGTCGGGTGAGAAAATCCGGTCGCGGACTGAAATCTCCAACGCGTCGCGTTTCGGCGCGTCGCCGCCGGGGAAGTGTGCCAACAGCATCGCGCCGTCCGCCGAAACCATCCAGCTGCCGGGGACGCGGACGACCTCTTCTTCGCGCTGCGATTGTGTCAACTCGACGTTTTCGTAAAACAACTGGCCGAGCGAGTAGGGGGCGAGCGCTTCCGGTTCCGCGCCGCCGCGCAGTGGTTTCAACGGCTTGGAGCCGCTGGTAATGGCGATCCGCCGTTTGAAGGGATTGGGAAAAGCTCCGAAGAATTCATCGGCCGGGACCGGAGTCCGGTACAAGCCGGGATGGCCGTCGACCGGCTGCCAGCCGGGATTCCAAAGTTCGCTGCCGCGAACGACCGCCTGATGGGGGACGGCCGATTCGAAGACCACGGGGGCGTCGGCGCGACCGCCGGCGGGGGGATTGATGTGTTCGCGGTAAAGGCCGGGATGCACCAGCACCCGGTCGCCGGGACCGGCCTTGGCCGCCGCCGCGTTGATGGTGCGAAACGGGCGCTCGAGGGTGCCCGGATTGGCGTCGGAACCGGCCGGGGATTGGCCGTCGACGATGAAATCGGCGGCGAATCCGCTCCCAACAAGGATGGCAAAGAGGGCGGAAAGGAGGAGCTTGGAGAAGGTCATGATGTGCTTTTCAATCTTCCAGTTTGTTGCAGGCGTTGACCGCCGTTTTGTAGGTGGCGGAGGTTCCGTTGACGATGAGCGCCGAGGAGACTTTCAGCTTGCCTTCGGCGTCCTTGCGTTCGCGGACGCTGCCGTCGAAGCGGGAGTAGGGGATGCCGGGATAATGGAACAGCCCATCGATGTAGATCGAACACGATTGGTTGCCGACGGTGGACGGATGTTTGATGGAAGTGAGTCTGAGTTGATTATAAGGCTCGTCCCGGTAGGCCGAGAGATAGGAGCCCGCCGTCGTCATGATGCCGCGGTCGGTGTAGAGTCCGCAGTAGCCGCCGAGATAGATGCTGTTCAGGGAGTTCTGCCGCTGTTTCGGACAATACAGGACGCGGTT
>JAVBRV010000143.1:0-13059 GCA_031547585.1 Victivallaceae bacterium | reverse complement strand
GACCTTTTCTCTGTTGTTTATTTTCTGCCTGTAACGAATATTGTGTTCCGTCAAAAATGATTTTATACGGTTAACGCACCGCGTACAATCAGTAATTGCATTGCTGTAGGCGGAAAGTATTTCGCGGCGAATTGTCGTTGATTCATCTGGAATCCAAACATTTTCATCCGCAAGGCCGCATAAGTAGACTTTAGCTGCCCGCAGCGCGTCTTTGGCGTCATTTTTACAATACGCCCGAGCTATTTGTCCAACTTTAATACTGCTCAAGACAACTGTCTTGTGCTGACAGCCGCGAGCCGCCTTCATTAACTCGAAGCTGTTACAGCCGGCTTCACACACGATCGTGCTTCGAGCCGGAATTTGTTGAGTAATGAAAAATTCCCAGTCGGCGGTTGAAAGTTTTGTAAAATTCCTGACTACCTCCATATTCCCTAAAGATGAACCGATCGTCAGAACGGCACTGAAAGAATTCGAATGCAGATCAACTCCGATTACGTGTTGCGTTTGCACTTGATTTTGTTTCTTCATCGTGTACATGACCTCCTTAGAAAGGCGCAACATTGGATGTAGGCGGACAATTTGCAATCAGATGTCCGGGGCTTGTCCCCATGTTGGTAATCTCCGCCGGCGCTCAATCATGAAAACGGGGGCTTATCCCCAATGCAATATCGAGCGTCTCCAGTTGCTGTGTCATGTGTTTTATTACCAACCTATGACACACTATAGCATCCAATGTTGAGCCTTTCTCCTTTTTTGCGCGATTTCAAGCGCTTGTTTAGGGTAACGACAAACAACATACCATCATGAAAAGGCCGATGCATTGAGCAAAGATTTTGAGAATCAACAAGTTGCAAAACCACAGGCGATAACAAGTTATCAGCGAGGATTTTGTAAGTCGATGAGCTCAAAAGATTGCTCAAGGCGCGACCGGCTTCATGCAATATGCGGGCCAAGTATAGATTCGGCGGTTAAACAACTTGCATCGAGTGCCAAATGCCATTGACACCGTGGGAGTTGGGCGGGGCCAGTCACCGAGACTACCGCCGGCGAGAGTCGGCCAGGGTGCAGGACCCCCCTGTCCTGCCGAGGATCCAGGGCGGGCCGCACCAGCGAGAATCGTGGCTAAACCACATCAGCAATTGATTTTTGCAATTGCCCCCGACCCTCTCCAATTTCAAAGACGTGATTTATTGCCGTTTGGTTTCGACCAGAAGGTGATGATCGGCAAACACTTTTCCTTCGGGAATCTCTTTGCGCCCGCGGGTGCGGAGGACCCAGGCTTCGCCCGGGGGCGGCGGGAAGGGTGTCTGCTGCGAGAGTTCCGGGAGCCGGTGCCTGAGATAGTAGTAGGCCGCTCCCGAGGTCCGTTCGGGGGGCGAATGCAGACGGAGCTTCACCCCTTCCTTCTCCAATTCCCGGCAGGCTTCGAAGAGGGGACGCAACGAGGAATCCGGATTCGTCCAGCCGCTCGGCATGGTCTCCAAGGAAGCAACGGCCAGCGCCCCTGCCGCCGCGGCATAGGCCGCCCGCCGCCGGAGAAACCAGCCGAGAAAAAACAAGAGCCCGAGCAGCGGCCAGACCACCGACCAGCCGAGCGAGAAGGCCGCGAAGGCTGCGAAGAAGAGACAGCCCGCCACCCCTGCCCAGCGGCGGACCAAGGGGTGCAAAACCGTCTCCCAGATGGGGAGTCGGGCGGCCAGGAGCGCCATAGGGGCGAAGAGGGGCAGGAAATAGACGGTCCGTTTCCCCGAAGCAATCGACATCAGGAGGAAGGGAACCAGAAAGAACAGCGCCGCCAGCAGCAGATTCGGGTCGAACTTGTGCCGGAACTCCTTCCAGACCCGGTACAACCCGAAGAAGAAGAACGGCAGCCACGGCCAGAAGAACGACGGGAATTGTAGAAAATAGAAGAACGGCGATTCGCGATGATCGCCCTGGCTCCCGGTGAAACGCCCCAGGTTGTTGACCACGAAGGCTTCATGGAACATCGCCTCCCCACCCTCCGCATTGCGCAAGAGGACGTACCAGACCGCCGTCCCCGCCATGGCGGCGAGGACGCCGCAACCGGCGAGACAATAACGGCTCCACGAGAAGGTGCGGTTCCGGATGTCCATGACGACCAGCCACATCCCCGCTGCCGACAGGGGGATCGCCATTCCCACCAGCCCCTTCGTCAGGGTCCCGCCGGCGAGGCCGACCGCAAAAAGCAGCGTGTAAAGCGCCTTTCTGCCCGGAGCCCGCGAGGCGAACATGCCGTGGAAAGCGTTGACGGCAAAGAGAATAAAAAACGCCAGCGTCATATCCACCATGCAGCGGCGGCTGTTGAGGAAGAACTGGATGCCGCTCGACAGCATCACCCCCGCCATCAGTGCGCACCGGGGGGAGTACTTCATGCGCCGGGCGAGAAAGAACAATACCACCGCGCTGCCGATGGCGGCCAGCGCGTTCGGCAGCTTCGCCGCCGCGTCGTTGATGCCGAACGCCCCGAACGCCGCCGAAGCCGCCCAGTAGTACAAGGGCGGATATTCGAGGAACGGTTCGCCGTTCAACCGGGGAATCAGGTAGTCCTTTTCGACGAACATCTCCGCCGCGATGCCCGCCACCCGGGTCTCGTCGCCGCTGTCGAGCTCGCGGGCGTTGAGTCCGGCCAGCGCCGCCAGCGCGGCAAAAAGAAGGAGCAGCGAGAAAGCCCGCCGCTCCGTCAATATTGTCTTTTCCGGACGCCCCTCCGCATTCAAATCAAAAAACGAAACGACGGTCTGCAGAAGTTTCTTCCAGAATGATATCATCATTTTCACCTTTGGCTGCCGGCAACCGATTTCAACAGTTGATAGCAGCAATTCATATAAGGAACCGCGATTTTATGTCGTTCGGCGATCCGCACCGCATTACCGAGGATCGCCTCGACTTCAAGTGGACGACCCGCCTCGAAATCCTGCAGCATACTGGTCTTGTACGCCGGGAACTCACGGGTATATTGCATATTCTCCTCGGCCGCCTTCGCCGGGAGCGGCACGCCGTCGGCGTTGGCCACCGCCAGCACCTCCCGCATCAGCTGGGCGCAAACGCCTTCAAGCCCGTTTCCATCCACCATCTGCCGGGTAGTCACCTGGCCCGCCAGCACCGAAACCGAGTTGAAGGGCAGGTTCCACAAAAGCTTGTACCAGCGCACCAACCGGATGTCTTCATACAGTTCGCAGGTCACCCCCGCCTGAGCAAAGGCCTCCGAAAGCCGCCGCGCCGCCTCGGTGAGCCCCTTGGGGTACAGCCCCATCTTCAGCATGCCGCCCCCCTGGTGCAGCAATTGCCCGGAAGCCGGGCGCGAAACCCCGATATAGGCGATCGAACTCAATAATTCATTCTCGGGGAAAGCCTTGCAGATCGGCTCCTCGATATCCACCCCGTTCTGGATCAACACGATCGCCGTCCGCTTCGAACGGATCGCCGGACGCAGCAGTTCCGCCCGGTCCACCTCCGGCAGCACCTTGGTCGCCAGGATGACGTAGTCCGCCTCCCCCTGGTAATCCGCCGCAGAACGCAGCACCGACGCCGGGCGGAAGTGAAAATCCCCCTTCACGCTCGATACCCGGTAGCCCTCGCGGGAAGCCGTCTCGTAGTCCCCCCGCGCCACTACGCTCACCTCAGCTCCCGATTGCGCCAGGCGGCCCCCGAAATAAACGCCGACACCGCCGGCGCCCAGAATCAATACTCTCATGTTTTATCACCTTCAAAATAAAATGGCCGCTTGGCGCATATTTTTCACTTTTCACTCCCGGCGTCAGCCGGGTTCCCAACGCGATATACGTATTAGCGTTATGGGAGTTGGGCGGGGCCTAACTCCCCGCCCAAACCCACCCCCGCCCGTGGGCAGAGACGTGATGTTACAGGGCGACCCCGATTCCGGATCGTAGCGATCGCTAGCGCGATCTTACTTTCGCTGCTCTGCAGCGACTCTCAGACGGCGAGGCCTTCGCTCGACTACGTTCGGCTTCGGCACTCTTGTGCCTTCGCTCGTTTGCTGCCGCCAACGAGTTTACTCACAACCGCTCGCGGCGCTTGCTGCGCTTACTTAGTGGAGCAACGTGGTTGGGCCGGAGAAATCGACATGCAACGTTGTTTGGTACACGCCAAGAGCGAGCGGCGCCGTACCCCGAGGCCGACGTTCGGCCGCCCCGGCTCGGCCGGGTGCGCACGACCGCTTCGCGGTCTATTTTTTAAGTTTTTTTTATTTTAAGATTTAAAGATCGCCGATCCAATGCGCACCATCGTTGCTCCCGCCTCCACCGCCAGCTCAAAATCCCCGCTCATCCCCATCGACAGCTCCGGCAGCTTCACCCCCAATCGCCCCTCCAGCTCCCCGCGCAAGCGCGCCAGCTCCCGAAAGTAGCCCAGCGTCTCAGCCTCTCCCGCCCCCAACGGAGCCATCGTCATCAGGCCGACCCACTGCAAATTCACACAACCCTTCGCCCGCTCCGCCAACGGCGGCAGCTCCGACGGGGACACCCCCGCCTTGCTCGCCTCGCCGGAAACATTCACCTCCAGCAGCACCCGCGGCTTACAGCCCTCTTCCCCGGCGATCCGCTCGATCCGCTCCAACAGCGCCAGCGAATCCACCGAGTGAATCACCCGCGCCAGTTGCACCGCCCGGCGCACCTTGTTGCCCTGAAGGCGTCCAATGAAATGCCACTCGATGTCGCCGGGCAAAGCCGCCGTCTTCTGTTCCAATTCGGGAATCCGGCTCTCGGCAAAGCTCCGGCAAGCGCTCTCCGCGTAAAAACGGCGCAGCACCTCCACGGGAACCATCTTGGTTACCGCCAGCAGCTTTACCCCGTCCGGAAGGCGTCCGGCGAGCTCGTTATACCGTTCCGCTTCCGGATCCATTGCGCTCACCGGAGAACTTCTTCTTTTGTTCGGGCGGCAGCGCGGTAATCTTCGTTCCGGCAGGCAGGCTCTCCGTCAACCAGACGTTGCCGCCGATCACCGAGTTGTCGCCGATCGTGATGTCCCCCAGCACCGACGCGCCGGAGTAAATCGTCACGTTGCTCCCGATCGTGGGATGACGCTTCTTCCCCTTGATCAACATGCCGCAGGCGTCCTTGGGGAAGTTGCCCGCACCCAGGGTCACCCCCTGGTAAATCCGCACGTTATCCCCCAATACCGCCGTTTCGCCGATCACCACACCCGTGCCGTGGTCGATGAAAACCCCCTTCCCCAGGTGAGCCCCGGGGTGGATGTCGATCCCCGTTACGCTGTGCGCGTATTCGGTCATCATCCGGGGAATCAGCGGAATCTGCTGGTGGTAAAGCTCATGCGCCAACCGTTGAATGGTGATCGCCTTGATGCCCGGATAGCTTAAAATAATTTCGCCGTACGAAGTCGCCGCCGGATCGCCCGCGTAGGCCGCCTGAACGTCCAACTTCATCACCTCGCGGATCTCGGGAAGCGCCTCCAATAAAGCGTATACCGCCTCGGTCACCCGGGTCCCCGAGTCGGAGCAGCAGTTGCCGCAATGCTCCTTCTCTTTATTGCAGCAGAAACGAATCGCCCGCGATACCTGGTCGGCCAGCTCGAAGTGAATCCGGCGCAGCTGGCGCTCCAGCCCCACGCCGCCCTCGATCGTCCCCCCGAAGCCGGGGAAAATCACCTCGAGCAGCCGCTCGGTGATCTCCACCACCTCGGTGCGGCGCGGCAGATTATCGCCATCCTCGGGGTTGACCCCGAAACCGTCACGGCAGGTCGCTTCGATCCGCTCCGCCAGCGCGGCAAGGCGCGCCGCCTCCTCATCCCGGGCATTCATCAAACTTTACTCCACGTTTTGAACCTGTTCGCGCAGCTTCTCCAGCTCGCTCTTGAAAGCCACCACCAACGGGGAAATCTCGACGCTCCCGGCCTTGTTCCCCAGCGTGGTGATCTCGCGAAACATCTCCTGAATCAGAAAGTCCAAGCTCCGCCCCGTCGGACCCGCATCGGCCAGGAACTTCCGGAACTGCGTAAAATGACTCGCGAGGCGGGTCAGCTCTTCGGCGACGTCGGCCCGCTCGGCGTAAAACAACACCTCTTTCAGCAGCCGCTCGTCGTTCTCGGGAATCATCGTCCCCAGCGCCGTCAGGCGCTCGCGAAGCCGGCGCTGCGCCTCGGCGGGGTAACCCTCCGCCCAGGGCTTGATCTCCGACACCATCTTCTCCAGCCGGGAGAGACGTTCGTCGAGGTCGCGGCCGAGATTCTCCCCCTCGTGACGGCGCATCTCCTGAAAATTCTTCAGCGCATCCGACACCGCCTCTTCAAAGGCGGCGGTAAATTCCGGGCGCTCCAGGTCGGCGGATTGCCCCCCCAGTACGCCGGGGAGCTGCATCAATGCCTCCACCTCGACCACATCGGAGAGTCCGAAACGCCGCCGCATGCCGCGCGCGGCTTCAACCAGATTGGCGAGGAGAGTTTCATCCACGGCCCCGGCCCCACTGCCGGCGGCGGAACGCATCCCCACCCGCAGATGAACCGCCCCGCGGCTGATGCCGGCCTGAACCAGTCGCCGCGCAGTCGGCTCCAGCATCGCCAGTTCCGGCGGGGCCGTGAAGCGAAGCTCCAGCTGCTTGCGGTTGACCGAACTCAATTCCACCGTAAAGCAGATATCGCCGTCACACCAGGCCATCCCCTTGCCGAAACCGGTCATGCTGAGCATTATTCAGCCGCTCCCCCGGTGACGGGAATCACCGGCTCCGGAACGACCGGCTCGGGAACCGCCGGAATCACCGCCGGTTTCTCCACGGGCTCCGCCGATTCGATCTTTACTTCCGGAACCGCCGGTTTCTCCACGGGCTCCGCCGACTCGATTTTCACCTCGGGAACCGCCGGTTCAATCTTCACTTCCGGCGCGAAGGGCTCCGCCTTCGGAGCTTCTTCCGGAGTCTTCTCCGCCTCGACGGCCTTGACCGCCTCGGTGATCTTCGCGGCTTCCGGGTCGACCGGGGGTTCCTCGGGCTTCACCGGTTCCGCCTGGTCGATGCCGGTCAAGTCAAGCGCGGCAATGACATCCATATCAAGCGTATAGTGACCCTTGGTCGGATTGCGCAGCACGCGAACCGTCCGCTCCTCGATCTCCTTCAGGGGGACCCGTCCGGCGAAGTTGATCTTCCACTCGGTCAGATCGGTCCTGGAGGTGCCGCAGAAGAGCATGGCTTCGCCCGACTCCTCGGCCATCGGCCAGGCCAACGCCACCTGAACCAGCGGGAATTTCGAAACTTCATTCACGGCGGACCCCGACGACTCCAGTTCGAAATTGGTCTGGATCACCCACGGGAAGCCGTAACGGATCTCGTTGAATTCGGAGATCGCCAGATGGTCCTGCAGATAGTTGACCGCATAACGCCGCGCCAGCGCAATGGCCGGGTCAAGCAGCGATCCGGTGCGGAGGAAGGTCTTCCGGATCAAGCGATTGGGGTAGTAGTAATCCATCCGGCGCGAGGTGACGCCCCAGACCATATAGTGGTAGTAGGTCCCGGGGATTTCCCACGAGACATAGAGCTGGCGCTGCCGTGAAGTGATCGCTTCGTCGACGGGCCGCTTCTCGTTGCCGAGAACGTCGGCGGTCATCAGCACCGGTTCGTTGTAGCGGACAAAGAAGATCTGCTCCGGCGTCAGCTCCGGCGAACGCTCCAGAAGGTACTTGCGTGCGCGCTCGATCGCTTCGGCGCGGTACTCTTCGTCGGAACGACAGCCGCTCCCGGCCGCCAGCAGAACCGCCGCCGCAAACGCGACCGCGCCGATATGGAACAAACTCTTTTTCATCACGAAATAAAACCCCCGTTATCTTTAGCAAGGTAAAATGACACGACTATATAATAACTCCGCTTTCGTGGAACTTCAATCGAAATTTAACGAATTCCGGAAAATCCCGAAGCATAATCCCGGGGAGAAACGCCATACTGTTTCTTGAATTGGCGGAAGAAACTCGACTGCGAGGGGTAGCCGCACCGCTCCGCCACCTCCGCCACCCGCTGCCCCGAGGTCAGCATCGCCGCCGCCATGCCGATGCGGAGGCGGTTCAAATACTCCAGGGGCGACCGCCCCGTCTCCTCCTTGAACACCCGCCGGAAATGCGTCGCGCTGAGTCCGCAGAGCCGCGCCGCCCGGCTCACCGTCAGAGGGCCGGCGTAGTGCGCCCCGAACCAGGAGACCGCCGGAGCGATCCGCTCGAAACCGCCCCGGAACTCCGCCGCCGGTTCCGGAGGCGCCGCCGGAACCAGGCGCCGCAATTCGAGCGCGAGCAGCACGCACCAGGCCGTCCGCGCCGCCGCCTCGCGCGCCTGAAACAGCGATTCCAGCAGCGGGCGCAGCCGTTCGCGCCCCTCCTCCTCCGGCAGGTTGCGGAAGGATTTCCCCCGCAGCGACGCCAGAAAGTCCAGCCGCATCTCCGGGAAGCGCGGCAACAGAATCCGCTCGAAATCCAGATAAAACCAACGCCAGTGCGAGGTCGTCCCGGCGCGGCTGGCGGCGAGATGCGCCTCCTTCGGGCCGATCACCGATACGTCGCCCGCCCGGTAATCCAGCACTTTTCCCTCGACGACGAAGGTCCCGCTCCCCTCCACGCAAAGCCCCAGTTCCATGCAGTCATGACGGTGAAGGCAGGTGATCGGCCGATCCCAGTGGCGACGCTGATCGTCCATGACGATCCCCGAATCATCGACGAAGCGCACCGGGTGCGGCAAAATCTCATAGGATGGTCGATTCTGCACGATAAATGCTCCTTTCGGCACTTTACCTTCAAAAAATAACCATTATAGTATAATCGTACCCCAGGCAAATTTCAAATCAACCAGGAGTGGAATCATGAGAATCGATCTCTCTTCCGGCGGCTGGAATCCCCCGGCCAAACTTATCCGCGACGAGTACTTTCAGCAGAAACTGGAGGGCGTCGTCTTCACTCCCGAATTCGCGGCGGAAATCGAGAAAATCGCCAATTCCCGTTTCGACTGGGATGAAGCCACCCTCGCCCCCCTGGCGGATGAGCTGGCGACGGCAAAAAATCCGACCGATTACGCCGAACGCCACCCCGATGACCTGGAGGCGATCCGCGCCGCCCGCCCGAAAGGGGCCCTTCTGCAGCGCCGTCCGGCTCCCGCCGACGCCGAACTCCTCGACCGCCTCCACGGCGCCTGGCTCGGGCGCTCCATCGGCTGCGCCCTCGGCAAACCGGTCGAAACCATGGGGATGGGCGGTAAACAGCGGCACGACATCCGCACCTATCTCGAAGAACGCGGCGACTGGCCGCTCACCGATTACTTTTCGAACCGCCCGGTGGCGGGAGGATCCGGGCTGTCGATCCTCTGCCCTCTGTCGCAGCGCGAAAACATCCGTTTCATGGAGAGCGACGACGACATCCGCTACACCCTCATCGGCCTTCTGCTCCTTGAAGGCTGCGGGCGCAATTTCACCTGGCGCGACGTCGCCGAATTATGGAGCCAGCAGCTCCCCATGTCCCTCCTCTGCACCGCCGAACGCCAGGCCATGATGAACTACTGCCGGCAAACCGGGCGCACCTGGGACGACGGAACCCCCTGGCATCTGGACTACTCATACGCAACCATTGAATCCATCCGGACGCAAAACAACCCCTTCCGCGAATGGATCGGCGCCCAGATCCGCGCCGACTTCTTCGGCTTCATCAACCCCGGCGACCCCGATACCGCCGCGGAATACGCCTGGCGCGACGCCTCCTGGACCCACGTCCGCAACGGCATCTACGGCGAAATGCTCTTCGCCGCGGTACAAGCCGCCGCCTTCACCGAATCCGACCCCCGGAAACTCCTCGAAATCGGCCTCGCCGCCATCCCCGTCGAATCCGAACTCGCCCGCGCCCTCCGCGAACTCCTCGTCAAATATCCCGAGTTCACCGACGTCGATAGCTTCATGGAATGGGTCGAAGCACGCTACCCCGGCATGTCGGCGGTCCACACCATCAACAACGCCCTCATCTGCGCCGCCGCCCTGCTGCTGGGCAAAGGCGACTTCGACCGCTCCGTCTGCTTCGCCGTCGCCTGCGGACTCGATACCGACTGCAACGGCGCCACCGTCGGCGCCATCATCGGCATCCTCCGCGGAGCCGATAACCTGAACAGCTCCCTCTCCGCCCGGCTGAATAACACTATCCGGGCCGAATTCGGCGAATTCCGGGAGGTGAAAATCACCGACCTCGCCGCCCGGACGCTGAAGCTCTATCACGCTCTGGCTTGACCACGGTTCTCTCCGGGGCAGATTGCCCCGGAGAGAAAACCGTTTTTAGGGAGTTGGAAAATTCTGAACTGCCGACCATTTTTGAAGGCTTGCCGAGTGATTTTTGTCGAAATCGCGAGGAGCGTATCGAGATACGTGACGAGCGGTTTTAGCAAAAAGCACCGGCAAGACTCAAAAATGGCAGTTCAGGATTTTCCGACTCCCTTACAGCTCACGTAACTCCGCATTGCGGCCGACAACGGCGAGGATGCGACCGGGAAGCGACGGCAGGGCGGGGGTATCGCTGAAGTCGACGGCGAGGAGATAGGTTTTGCCTTCGGGGGTGGTGAATTCGACGGCGCGCTGTTCGCCGGAGAGGGCGAGGATGCGTCCGGAGCCGACGGATTTTCCGGCGGAGACGGCGGCTCCGCAATCGATGGCGATTTCGCCCGACTTCCAGCGTCGGGGGGATTCGGAGAGGGCGGTGCAGATTTCATCGACGTAGAGCGAGTGCATCCGGGGGCCGGTGTAGCGCTTGACGACAATGTCCGGCTCCGCGGGACGGCGGAGGGTGAGCCCGTCGCCGCCGTAGAGGAGGCGGACCGAGAGTTCGCCGTCGACGGTTACGGTGTCGGAGTCGAGCTTGCGGTTGTCATTGACGCCGGGACGCCCCGAAAGGGTGAATTCTTCCTTTTCCGTCTGATAGCGGCGCTTGGAGCCGTTGAAGAAGTCGTTGGGGACTTTGAGGTTCAGCGAGGTGACCAGCGACAGGGTAATCTCTTTGGTGACGCGGGCGTAGTCGAGGACGAGGAGGGTTTTGCCGTCGGGCAATGCGGCGGCGGCGCACTGCTGGCGGGCGTAGAGGTAGTTCCCTTCGTTTTCGCCGATGGGGGCTTGTTCGCGCCAGAGACAGCTGCCGAAGTTGAGGAAGCCGCCGGGGAATTCGCAATGCTCGTGCGCTTCGTTTTCGGGGACTCCCGCGAGCGGAGTACGGAGTTCGCCCGCAAGGTTGTGCTGCCATTCGGCGAGGTCGCTGCGGTCGAGGGGAAGGCAGAGGCCGGTCACGCCCTGGCCGGCGTGCCAGACCCAGGAACGGACGTTCTTTTCGTCGCGGAGGAAGGTCGCGCCGTGATATTCATCCTGCCAGTGGAAGGGGGCGCGGGAAACCTTCGCCGGGGGCTGCGGCAGCTCGAACTTGCGCCGCCAGTAGGCCCCATAGGAGAGGGTGAGGAAGGCGTCCGATTCGAGGCGGGTGTAGTAGTAGTAGCTGGAGGTTTTCATATTGGCCAGCCGTCCGCCGAAGTAGGTTCCGTCGGCGGCGGCGAGGCGATCGGTTTCGACCTGTTTCAGCCAGGCGCTCTCGAAGGCGGCGACCTCGGCGTCGCCGAAGACGTCGGCGGCGAAGAGCCAGACCGGAATCGCGTAGCATTGGCAGTAGGTGTAGCGCGTCCGGGTGTCGCCGCCGAGGCGGAGGAGCCGCCCGTCGGGGAAGGTGAACTCCTTCACCAGCTTCCAGAGGTCGCGGGCGTGCCAGTAGAGCTCGGGCGGGGCGGCTTGCCCCCGCTCCTTGAAGTTGAAGTGGAGCATGGCGAGGTTGGAGAGGCAGATCACCATATAGCCGACGTTGAGGTAGCGGTGGTGGTCGAGGGAGTAGTTGGGGGTGAAGTTGAAGCCGGTGTGGAGTTCTCGGACGGTTTTGCCGCCGAATTTCACCTCCGACGCCGCGTCAAGGGGGTGCGAGATGCCGTTCACCAGGAAGCGGGTTCCTTTTTCGCGGTAACGGGCGGCGTTGGGGGCGTCGGGGTAGTCGAAGGCGGCGCGGAAGAGGTAGCCGCCGTTCCAGATGTTCGATTCGGGCTTGTTGTTTTCGATCATGCCCGCGACCACCGGATACTCTTCCAGCAGCCAGTCGGCTTCGGAGAGGGTGAGTCGCCGCAGGTCTTCCTTATCCTGGTCGGTCAGGTAATCGCGGAGGGCGTTGACGCCATGGCACATGCGCTCGAGGCCGAGGACGCTGATCCAGTGGTGTCCCCAGCGGTTGCCGTCGGCGGCGCGCTCGCTGCCGGTGAGGTGGGTGGCGAGAGCGTAGCGGAGAAGCTGAAGGGCGAGGTCGCGGCACTCGGCGCGGCGCGCTTCCGGCAGAGTGGGGTCGACCCCGAGGACGGCCAGTGCGGCGAAGATGTTGCAGTTGCTCTGAACCGGCCAGTGAGCGCTTTCGCCGGTTCCGTAGTAACGCCCCCCGAAGGAGGAGTCGCGCAGAAATTCGGGGAGCGCTTCGAGAAAGGGAAGCATCTGCCGGAGGTAATCGCCGCTGGAAATCGTGGTCATACGTCAAACTCCTGGTTTGGTTTGCTGTTCAATATAGGCCGAAAACCGCAAAAGAGAATGGCAATTTATCGTACTTTCATGTATATTCATCTTGTTCACAGGATAATTGCAGGTTTTTATGCTGGAAGCGGGAATTTGCGCGTTGGAACGGGCGACCGGCTGCTCGGTCACCATCATCGACCATGAACACGTCTTCACCCACCGGCGTCCGCGGGGGGTGTTCGAGGCGCGGCGCTGCTCGCACCGGAAGAATCCGGTGTGCCTGGCGGGCTTTACCGAGCGCTGCATCCAGCACTGCCGCTACGAGATGAACCGCCGGTCGCTGGAGGAACGCGCGCCCTTCGTCAGCTGCTGCTGGAAGGGGATCTCCGAGATCGTGATTCCCCTGACCGACGGCGGCGTTCACTACGGCATGCTCTACGCCGGGAGCTGGCGGGCGGAAGGCGCGGCGATTCCCGAAGGAATGCCGCCGGAGTTTCACACGGCCCGGGAAGCGCTGCCGCCGCCCGACCCCGTCCGAAT
>JAVBRV010000225.1:0-2557 GCA_031547585.1 Victivallaceae bacterium | reverse complement strand
CGCCGGCGAGCGCGAGTTTGGCATCGAAGTCCGCAACCTCACCGGCCGCGCGCTGGGGGGCGAAGTGCGGATCCTGACGCCGGGCGTGGCGGCGAAACCGGTGGCCGCTTTCCAGGATATTCCGGGGGAGGGGAGCCGGGTGGTGAGCTTCACGGCCCTGTCGCCGATCACTCCGGCGGATCGCCCCGTGGAAGTCGAAGTCGCCGCCGCCGGAACTCCGGCCAAGCGCTATACCTTCAACCTGAAGTCGATTCTGGCGCCGCGCCTCGCCGCGCCGCCCGCCCTCGACGGCACCCTCGCCGGTTGGCCCGAAAAGGCGAAGTTCGCCCGGGTCGACAGCAAGAGCGCGGTGAAGAACAAGCATTGGGTTCCGGCGCTGGATAACGTCGCCGCCGACCTCTACCTTGCCTGGGACGACGACTACCTCTACCTCGCGGTGGTCGCCGATAAGGCGGAGTATGTGGAGAACCCCATCGGCGTGTCGCGCCTCTGGGGCGGCGACGGCCTCCAGATCGCTTTCGACCCCCTGCGCAACGCCACGCCGGAGCTGGCCGGCTATCAGGATGACGACTACGAATTCTCGGTCGGCCGCGTCGGCGGCAAACCGGTGGTCTTCATGCACTGCGCGGCGGCGGCGGCGCACGACAGCGTGGATAAAGCGCTCGGCGTGGTTCCGAACGTGCGTTCGGCGATCCGCGTCAAGGACGGCAAGACGGTCTATGAGCTCGCTTTCCCGCGCCTTCTCGTCAGCCCCTTCCGGCTCCAGGCGAACGCGGCGATGCGCTTCAACGTGATCCTCAACGTGAGTAACGGCAAGGAGCGCGCGGGCTGGCTCGAGCTGGCTCCGGGCATCGGGCAGACCCCGAAACGCCCGGGCAGCTTCATCGACCTCGTGCTGTTGCCGTAACCGGACTTCAAGGAGATAGGGTAGGGCTGCCTGTCCCTAGGCAGCCGTTCTCGATAGAATGGCCTTCAGGGTAAAACCGCGCTCCAAGCATGTTCAGGAGAGAGGAAAGAACCTACCACGTTTTATCTCGAATACATACCCGGTAGTGCTTGCAGTGAGAACGGCTGCCTGGGGACAGGCAGCCCTACCATTGATGGCCGCAGCGATGTTTATAATTTTACAGGCCGAAGATCTCTTCGGCCTTTTTCATGCGCTCGATGATCGGCACGCCGAAGGGGCAGCGCTTTTCGCAGCTGCCGCAGGCGATGCACTCCCCGGCGTGGTGGGCGAGCGACCGGTAGTGCTGCCGGATGCTCGGAGGAACCTCCGCTTCATTCAACCGGGCGATGTCGAGGTATTTGTTGACGGCGGCGATATCGATTTCCGAGGGGCAGGGGAGGCAGTGGTTGCAGTAGACGCAGTTCCCCCGGAAGTCGTTCCGGCGGCTGCTGATGACCGGCATGTAATCGCGCTCCTCCGGCGTCAGCTCGAGGTAGCGGACCGCTTCGCGCACCTCTTTGCCCGACTTGCAGCCCACGAGGGCGCTCACCACCGCGGGGCGGGTCAGCGCGTAGTGGATGCACTGGCCCGCCGTCAGCGCTTCGGCGAAGGGGCTGTGCTCTTTCGACAGCAGCTTCCCCGCGCCCAGCGTCTTCATCACGGTGATCGCCACGTTGCGCTGTTCGCACAGGCGATAGAGCTCCTGCCGCGCCGGGTCGAGGGCGGCCATCGACTGCGAGGTCTTCTGCATCATCGTCTCCGGGTCGCTCACCTCGGGCATCAGGTCGAAGGCCGGGTTGATGCTGAACATCAGGAGGTCCACCACCCCCGACTCCACCACCTTTTTCGCGGTTTCGGGATTGTGGGAGCTGGCGCCGATCGCCCGGATGACGCCCTCTTTCTTCAGTTTTTGCGCATATTGCAGGATTTCGCCGTTGAAGACCTCGGCGTAATCCTCCGCCGAATCCATGAAGAAGAGCATGCCGAAATCGATGTAGTCGGTCCCGAGGCAGCGCAGCAGCGTTTCGAAGTATTGGCGGCAGACGGCCGGATCGCGGCTGATGTCGTACTGCTGGCGGAGGTCCGTCGAGCCGATATGCCCCTGGATCAGCATTTTGTCGCGCCGTCCGGCGAGGGCTTTGCCGATTTGGCTTCGGATGGTTTCGCCGGGCATGAAGATGTCAACGATATTGATCCCTTCGTCCAGCGCCGCATGGATGGTCTCCTCCACCACGGGGTACGGCTGGCCGTCGAGGTGTTCGGCGCCCAGCCCGATGATGCTCGCGGCCATGCCGGTCGAACCGATGTTGCGGAATTCCATATCAGCCTCCTATTGGTTTCAGTGTCGCAGGAAGAAAAAGTAGCAGAGGAAAAGGATCCCGAGGGCGTAGCTGAAGGGCGTGATCTCCCGCCTTTTGCCGCCGAGGAGCTTGATGAAGGGGTAAAACACCAGCCCGAGCGCAATGCCGTCGGCGATGCTGCCGGTGAAGGGAATCCCCGCGATGATGAGGAGGGCGGGCAGCGCCTCGGAGATATCGTTCCAATCGATGTTGGCCGCGCAGTGGAACATCAGCACCCCCACCAGCAGCAGCGCCGCCGAGGTCGCCGCCG
>JAVBRV010000333.1:0-11056 GCA_031547585.1 Victivallaceae bacterium | reverse complement strand
GCGCTTTCCTGAGGGGAGGAGAGGGCGATGGTTTCAGCCTTTTCCGCTCCGGGGAAGTGGAGGGTGAAGGTGCTGGCTTCTTCATCCATGTTGAGGACGAAGAGGAGGCGGCGGCCGTCGGGGAGGTTGCGGAAGAAGACTTGGATAAGGCGGGCTTTGGTGGTGGGGAGACCTTCCAGGCGGTGGGTGGCTTGGATGTCGGCTTCGGCGAGGCGTTTGGCGAGTTCGTTGCGGAAGGTTTCGGCTTCTTCGTCGGTGAGGGCGCGGTTGAAGGCGTTTTCGTGCAGCGGCATTTCGAGCTGGTAGGCGCAGGAGAGGTTGGAGGCGTAGAGGACGGTCCGCCCTTTGCCGAAAGGGTGGCTGACGATGGCCGGGTTGCCGTTGGGGAAGGCGGCTTCGACGGTTCCCCCCTTCACTTCGATTTTCGCTCGGAAGTCGAAGGCGGGGAGGGGGCCGCAGCCCGGTTCGTACAGCTTTTCGAGGTCGTAGACCTGGGCTCCGAAGAGGTCGGTCATGCCGCCCGGCGTGACGATGTGGTGGATTCCCTGGAGGTCTTTGATGGCGAAGGGGGATTCGGCGAGGAGGGTCCCGCCCGCTTCGACGAATTCGCGGAGGCGCGCGATGAGCTCCTTCGACACGTGGGGGCGGAAGGGAACGTAGAGGAGTTTGATTCCGGCGAGATCGCCGTCGAGGATCCGCCGGTCGTTGCGGATCTCCGGCCGCACCCCGAGGTGAAGGAAGGCGTTGAAGATGTTCCGCCAGCCCTGGCTGTAGCGGTAGCCGTAGCCTTCGGCGGTGGAGAGGGCGTCGCAGTTGCGCGACTCCCAGACGGCGACTTCGGCGGGTGGCGGGGTGTGGGTGGCGAAGAGGTCGGCGCGTTCGTTGAGCAGGCGGGAGAGTTCCCCGAAGGCGGCGGCGCGGTCCGTAATGCGGCCATCCCAGCCGACGAGGTTGAATTCGCCCGCCTGGGCGTCGGAGACGCGGCTGCGGTAGAGCCAGCGCAGGATCGCCCGCGCGCCGTTCGCGACGTAGAGCATGTCGCGGGCGTTCATTTTGCGGGGCGAGTAGGAGCGCGGCGCGAGGTCGTGCACCCAGCTTACCGGACCCGCTTCGGTTTCGACCACCCAGAAGCCGTCGGGGTCTTTCCGGTCAGGGCGCCGTCCGGCGGCTACCAGGGGGACGTTCTGGTTGGAGGTGAATTCGTAGGGGGCGTAATCGCCGCTTTTCCGCTGGGCGTGGATGGTGTAGATGCTGGTGCCGAGGATGTCTTCGCGACCGAAGATGTCGGCGTCGTAGGGGCCGCACATGTGGCTGATGACGGGGGTGACCGGGTCGACGCCCTTGATCCAGTCGAGGACGAGGTTGAATTTCGCCCGCCGGTTGGCGCGGATGAAGGTCCGCCAGTCGAGGTAGGGGATGTAGCCGCCCTGCTCGAAATTCGCTTCCGGCTGCGGGAAGACCTGGTGCCAGTCGTCGAAGCGGACCGGGAACTCGGTGCTCCACGCTTCGGCCAGCGCTTCGAGGGTGCCGTATTTCTCATTCAACCAGTCGCGGTAGAGGGCCGCCGTGTGGCGGCAGTAGCACTCCGCTTCGCGCGGCTCGTTCCAGCCGGACCAGGCGAGGAGGCTGGGATGGTTCTTGTAGCGGGCGATGGCCTCTTCGATGAAGTTCCGGGCTTCGCGCTGGAAGGCGGGGTCGTCGTAGCAGAGCTTGAAGCGGTTGAACTGAAGTTCTTCCGGGGAGTCCGGCTTCGGCTTCAACAGGGTGCAGCCGCACTCGGTGACGAGGAAGCGCGGCGGGTAGATCGCCTGGAAGTTGGCGAAGGTGCCGCCGGCGTTGACGATGACCTTCAGATTATTCTGGGCGGCGAGTTCGAAGGCGCGGTCGACGCGGCTCCAGTCGCGTTCGCCCTTTTTGTGCTCGATGCGGTCCCAGGAGATGAAGAGGCGAAAGGTGTTTAACCCCAGATTTTTGAAATTCTCAAGATCGGCGGGCCATTCGGCGATGTCGACTTCGGCGGCTTTGGCGAGCGGCGCATAGGTCGCTCCGATGGGGAAGAAGGGAGTGCTCATAGCTTATCCTGTGATGGGGTTGGCGGAGATGCGTTTCGAGAGGTCGTCGGCGCCGCGGCGGAGGGCCCCGGCGAAGTCGTCGGTGAAGAATTCCCGCTCCATCGAGCCGCCGAGAACGGCGGTGAAGCGGCCGTCGGTGAAGACGGCGAAGGCGGCGATTCCCTGGCTGGAGTTCCGGCGGACGCAGCCGGCTTCACGGCGGATCTTCTCCAGCTCCGGCCGCAATTGCTCCCGGGGGAAGAGGTCGAACTTGCCGTGATACTCTTTCGCCAGCGAATCCAGCTCCTCCGGTTCGGCGAAGGCGGCGAGCAGAAGGCCGGTGGCCGAGTTGAAGAGGTCGTGGTAGGAGAGGCGGTTGACCTCGACGTTATACTTCCGGCAATGGCTTTCGTGGAGGAGGATGTAGCGTTCGAGCCCGTTCCGTTCGGCCAGCAGCACCGAGGCCTGGTGAGCGCGGCTGATCTCTTCCACCAGGGGCCGGGCGGCGTCGACGAGGCGGGGGCGGTAATGGATCCGCTGCCCGAAGCTCCAGGCGCGGGGACCGGCGGCGTAGCCGTCCTGCCGCGAAATCTGGATCGCGTACCCGGAATCCACCAGTTCCCGCAGAATGCGGGCGCAAGTCGCGCCGTTGATGCCGAGTTCGGCGGCGAGTTCGGTGATCCGGCGCGGTTTCGGCGAAGTCTCCGCCAGCGCTTCCAGCACCGCAAAACTCTTGTCGAGAACCTTAATCATACTTGTCATCTTTCATAATATGAAAATCATATATCATATAATGAAATTATACTTCAATATACAAAAGAAGTCAAGAGCCTTTTGCGCAAAGATGCGAAAAAAATCAAGAGCGGCGGCATTGTCTCTCCGCCTGGGAATGGTATTTTTTAGAAAAGTTGTTATAGTTATATTGTTCATTTGTTATAGCTTTGACATAATATTGTATAGAAAGGAATTCTTCATGGGGCTCATAAAACAAGACGTGGTGATCGATCGCCTGCGGCAGGAGATCAGGCGGGGCGAGCACGGAATTCCCGGGGAACCGTTCATGACGGTGCGGGGCATTGCCGATGAGTTCGCTGTGGCGCTGGCCACCGCGCAGAAGGTCGTCAACCGCCTGAAGGAGGAGGGTATGCTCGAAAGCCGCCGCAAACGGCTGCGGATCGCCTCGCGCCGGGAGACGGAGAAGCTCAATGCGAACTGCCGGATCGGCCTCTTGGTCACCAATGTGGACAACCCCTTCTTCTCCCGGTTGATCAACGCCGTTGAGCTCGGCGGCCGCCGCCGGACCATCGAAGTGGTCACGGCCGGCAACGATTACGACTGCGCCCATGAACGGGATCAGCTGGAGATGCTGCGGAATTCCGGGGTGGATGGTTTTATCATCGCCCCCGCCCACGACGAGCTGTCGGCTTCGGCTTTGAACGAACTGCGCCTGCCGTATGTGCTGATCGGGCGCCAGGTGGCGGGGGTCGATTGCGATGTGGTGATGGTCAACCACTTCGAGGCCGGGAAGCTGGCGGCGGCGCACCTCATCGAACAGGGCTGTCGCAACTTTCTCTATGTCGGGTTGGAGCATTTTCACCATGATTCGCGGCGGGACGGGTTCGCCTATGAACTCTCCCGGCACGGCTTCCCGTGGACCCCCGGGATGGTGGTCAACCTGCCGACGATGACGGGCGACCTCTCCCTCGAACCATTCGCGGATCTCCGGGGAGGGCGGCGGACGGGGATTTTCTGTTACCACGATATGCTGGCGATCCGGGTGCTGCGGCTGGCGAAGCTCAACCACCTGGAGGTCCCCGGCGAGGTCTCCATCGTCGGCATGGATAATCTGCCGGTGTCGATGGAGGTATTCCCCTCGCTGACGACGATCGGCTACCCGATTTCCCAGATGGCGGAGAACGCGGTGGATATGCTGCTGCGCAAAATCAAATTCAACCTGAATGACCGGCCGGCGGTGAATTACATGGCCCCCTATCTGGTCAAACGGGAAAGTTCGCTCTAATGTAGGAGACATGGCATGGCGATCACCCGGACGGCGGTAAGTTACTACGGTTCGACCTATGTCGAACACGCGGAGCGCGACTTCGCGGAGATGCGGGAGCACGGCTGCAACACCGTCTATCTGGCGGTGACGGAATTCGATTTCGACTTCTGGCGGCCGAACCTGCCGGAGATCGTCAAAGCGGCGCACCGGCTCGGCCTCAAGGTCATCCTCGACCCCTGGGGAATCGGCAAATTCTTCGGCGGCGAACAGGTCAGCCTCTTCCTGCAGAACCACACCGGCAACCGCCAGGTATCCGCCCTGACCGGGGAGAAGCTGAACGCGGCCTGCTTCAACACCCCCGCTTTTCAAGATTACTTCGAGCATTTCTGCCTGACGCTGGCGCGGGAAGCCGGGGCCGACGGCTTCTTCTGGGATGAGCCGCATTACGCGCTCCCCAAATCCTACGCCTCGATCACCGGCGGTCCCGGCGACGACTGGAGCTGCCGCTGCCCGGTCTGCATGCGGAAGTTCGAGGCGTACTACGGCTGCGAGATGCCGCGGCTCATCACCGACGACGTGCGCCTCTTCCGCCGCCGCGAAGCGCTGCGGATTTTGTCGGAAACCTCGCGCAAGATCAAGGAGCTCGATCCGCGCCAGGAGATTACCTGCTGCGTCCACGCCACCCTCAACACCTACTATGTAACGGAGCTGCGCGGCTACGACGATTGGGACGCGGTCGCGGCGTGTCCCTATTTCGACGTCTTCTCGACCACCATCCTGAACTGGGAGCTGCCCCGGAGCTTCTTCGAGGAGATCACCCGGCGAACGGTCGAAACCGCCCGCCGCCACGGCAAGCTCTCGGAACGCTGGCTGATGGGCTATTACAAGCAGCCGCGCGATTTCGCCCTGATCGACGAAACGGTGAAGCTGTATGAATCGCTCGGCGTGGATCGGCTCGCCGCCTGGACCTACCGGGGCGGTTACGGCACCGTCCTCGCGGCTCCCGACGCCCTGAAGCTGTGGGACCGGATCGGTGAAAACTATAAACGCGTCCTCAAAAAGGGAGTGTGACGATGCTGAATGATTTCGGGTACCTGGAGAATATCATCGCCAATCTGCGCGAGGTTAAAGAGAAGCAGGCGGCGAATATTCAAGCGGCGGGCGGACTGATGGCCGACGCCGTTGCGGCGGACCGCCTGATCGGCGTCTACGGCGGCGGCGGGCATACCACGCTGGTGATGGGCGAGATGTTCTTCCGCGCCGGGGGCTTGAGCAACATCAACCCCATCATGGAGTCGGGCCTCTCGGTGTTCAACCAGGCGCTGAAGTACCTGGAGCTCGAACGCACCGAGAACTACGGCAGCGCGATCATGAAGTACTATGATCTGCAGCCGGGCGATCTTCTCATCATTTTCCACAACATCGGCATCAACGCCGCCACCATCGACGCGGCGCTGGAGGCGAAGCGGGCCGGGGCGAAGATCATCGCGGTGTCGAGCTCGCACTGGCAGAGAGAGATGCCGCCGGAGCACTTCATCCGCCACAGCTCGAAGAAGAACCTTTTTGAACTGGCGGACGTCTGCATCGACGATTACAACCCGGTCGGCGACGCGGCGGTGAAGGTTCCGGGCTTCGACAGCGCCATCGCGCCGGTGTCGAACGTGGTCGATTTCACCATCGCGCACTGGCTGGAGATCGAGTGCGTCCGCCAGTGCGTCGAGCGCGGCGTCACCCCGCCCGTCTGGCGCAGCGCCAACGCCCCCGGCGGCGACGAATTCAACGCGAAGTACCTGAAAAAATACAAACCGCTCATCAAGAGCCTGTAAGGAGGTAAGTATGCGTAAGAACTTCACCCTCATCGAACTCCTGGTCGTGATCGCGATCATCGCGATTCTCGCCGCCATTCTGCTCCCCGCCTTGAACAAAGCCCGGGCGAAGGCCCATGCCTCCAACTGCCTGGCCAACCTCAAGCAGAACTCCGCCTCCCAGCTCATCTACGCCGGGGATTACAAGTACTTTCCGCCGATCATGATCACGAATTATCAGCTTGACGGCGTCGTCCGGTCGGAGGTGCGCTGGTTCGGTTTCCTGTATTGGAACAAGTATCTTCCCTCCATGGGTGTCGGCATGTGCCCGACGGCGAAGCGGCAGGTCAACGGCGACGTGGTGGATTTGAGTGATTGCGCCATGGGGCAGGCGTATACGTTCGGGATGGTGGCCTGGGGGGAAAATTTCGAGCAGACCCAGGGCTATACCCCGAACTCCATTCAGGGCAAGAAACTGCCGAAGAGTCCGAGCGCCATGGTCCTGCTGGCCGATTCGTCGAAGTTCTCCACCTGGATGTCGCTCGGCTGGGTGCCGGCGCACGCGGTTGCCCACGGGTTTCAATATACCAATCGGGCGGTCTCCGGCAGTATGGGAGCGCCCGGGAACGATCAGATGGTGGCGACCGCTTATCACCAGAACACGGGGAGCAATATCGCGTTTTTCGACGGTCATGCCGGGTCCGAGCGGTTGAACTATGTGAAGAACGACTTCTATTATTACCGGGATCTCAACAAACTGCCGGTCCAGTGCTACTGAGTTGAAGGAGTAATTATCGAGATGAATAGCTTTCGTTGTTGCGGACTGGCCGCGGCTTGCGGTCTGTTTCTCCAGGCGGCCGGGGTCGAATGGGAGTTCTCCGCCCTCCGGGAGGGGAAAATCGTTCCCGCGAAGGGAACGACCGAACTCACCGTGAGCCCGGCCGCCGCCATCGGCGGGAACCCGAAGTTCCCGGAGCTTTCCGGCCTTCGCTTCCCGGCCGACGATGTGGTGGTCTGCCGGGCGGCGTCCACGCCTGAAATCAACCTGACCGACCGTTTTCAACTGGAGGCGGTGTTCCGCGCCGACGCAGTCCAGGGCTACCGCACGATCTGCTGGAAAGGGGACCGCACCGGCGTGCCGCAGCGCATTCAATATTACCTGTCGATTTTCAACGGCCGGTTGGAATTCAAGTTCATGGATCAGAAGGGGGAGTGGCGCGTCGGCCATACCGCCGGGGCGGAAATTGACCCCGAGGAGTGGGTCTACGCGGCCGTGCTCTTTGACGGCGGCAAGCTCCGCATCTTCATCAACGGCGCCGAAGCGGCGGTCGTCCAGCCCACGCCGGCGCTCCCGGAGCTGGTCGCGAGTGACGACCCCTTGTATGTCGGCGTCGGGGCGGCCGCGAGCGAATTCGCCTGGTTCAACTTTGAGGGCGTCATCCGGGCGCTGCGCTTCACCCCCGGCGTCACGAAGCCGGTTCTTGACGCGAAGTTCACCCGCCTCGCCGAGACCGGCCGGAAGGCTCGCCTCTCCGAGCTTGACGCCGCCGTCGCCGTTTCCCGGAAGGCGCCGGCCGCCCTGCCGGAGGCTGCCGCGCTGCAGCCCCTCGCAGCACAGGCCGAAGAGGCGCGAAAGGCCGTCAAGGCGGACCCGGCCAGCCGGGCCGCCCGGAGCCGTTACGCCGCTGCCGTCGCCGTGCTGCGGCAGGAGCTTTCGCGCGCCCGGAACCGGGCCGACTGGCGGAGCCGGTTTGCCGGGGCGGCCGGGGAACGGGATTTTGCGCTGTTCACCCTGCCGACCGGGCAGGGGTTCAAACGTGGCGGCGACTACTTCCGGCTCTTCGAAGACGCGGGGCCGAAAACCCTCAAAGCGGCCCGGCGTGAAAGCGAGAGCTTCCAGATCGTCTGTTCGGCGGCTCCGGGGAAGGCCGTCCGCCTCGCCCTCGGCTTCTCCGGCTTCCGCTCGCCGGAGGGAAGGGAGTTGCCCGCCGGGGTGGTTCGTTGGGGGGAGATCAAGGACATCACCGCGGTCAGGACCGAGCTCGGCAGTTATTTCAACGGCAAGAACGACCCCGCCTATCTCGGCTCCTGGCCGGATATGGTGGTCGACGACAACCCGGGCGTCATCGATATTCCTGCCGGGGAAGACAAGCCGCTTCTGTTCCGCGTCGACGTCCCCCTCGACGCCGCGCCCGGCAGCTACGCCGGGGTGTTTACGGCCGTCGGCCCCGGCGGGCGGTTCGAACTGCCCGTTACGCTGGTGGTCCGCCGGTTCGAACTGCCGGAGACGAATTCGATCCCGGTCTCCTTCTCCTTTTTCGTCCACCTCTACCGCGACTGGTACGGCTGGGAGGAGCTGACGCCGGAGCGCAGCGAGTACCTGAACCGCTTCCTCTCCTCCTACCGGATCCCCTTGTGCAACATCTACAGGGATGATCTGTACCCGGCGCTCGGGGAGATCGAAAAAGACCGGCACAATTTCGCCACCGCCGGATATCTCGACTACAAACACCCCCTTTCCGAACGGGAGCTCGATGACCTCATTGCGCGCTTCCGCCCCCGCCTCGAGGCGGTCGAGGCCGCCGGACTCCAAGACCGGGTCTATCTCTACGCCTTCGATGAAATCGTCGGCATGGGCGGACACGACAAGAGTTTTCCCCCCGCCCGCCAGGTCATGCCCCGCTTCAAGGCGGAGTTCCCCTGGCTGAAGCGGGTGCAGACCTCGAAGTTCCACCCGGAGCTGGCCGACTGCTTCGATATCTGGGTTCCGCTCTTCCACCACCTCGCCGACTACAGCCCGGAGCTGGAGACGCTCCGGGCCGCCGGCAAGGAGGTCTGGTGGTATCCGGCGGACGCCCCCGCCGAACCGCATGTCAACTTCTTCCTGGGGTACCCGGCGCTCAATCTGCGCGTCGTCATGACCATGACCTATATGAAGGGCATCCAGGGGATTCTGTACTGGTGCGTCAACCGCGAGTGGCAGACCAATATGGGTATCCGCGACCGCTGGCCGGCGGATACCGCCGCCTGGAACCCCGCCATCATCAGCGTGCTGACCAAAGAGGAGGTCTGCCGCAACGGCATGGGCAACCTGATGTATCCGGGGCCGGACGGCCGGATCTACCCGTCGCTCCGGCTCGAAAATCTGCGCGACGGCATCGAAGACTACGAGTACTACCAATTATTGAAGTCGAAGCTTGCGGAGCTGCGGCGAAAGCAGCCGGATTCCCCCCTGATCGCCGAGGCCGAAGCGCAGCTGCGGGTTCCGGCCGGGGGCGCCGTCGACGTGATGTCCTATTCCCGCTCGCCCTATCCCCTGATCCGGCAGCACGACGCGCTCGGCGACCGGATCGATGAAATCGAACAGGCCCTGACCGGCCGTTGACTGGAGCTTCTATGCAGATCGATCTCTATTGGAGGAACCATCCGGTTCTGGAACGAATCCTGCGGGCGGCGGCGGACCAATCCTGCGGGGAGCTCTGCTCGTTGCGCTTCACCTGGCAGCGGCCGAAACGCTTCGCTTCGGCTGAACCGGCGTTCCTCTACGAAACCTTCGCCGCGGCGCTGGACGGGGCGCGGGTCCTGGCGGATTCCCCGCTCGCCCGGCTCGAAATCGAGAAGGTGCCGGACATGAATATCCTTTTCGCCCTGGCGTTTTTCGAAAATGAAATCGCCGCCGAATTCGAGCTCAACGAATGCCTGCCGGACTCCATGCCGGACACCTGCTTCCTCAAGGCCAACTTTTCGCACGGCCACATCACCAACCAGCCGATTGTCGGGCACTTCAACGAGGAGGGCATGGTGCTGGCCACGGATGACCGGCTGGAGCTCCTGACCGTCGAACCCGGCGGCCAGCCGCCGGTCCGGGGGCCGGTCGAACAGCTGAAGCTGCGGTTTCGCGAAAGTGGCGGCGTCCGGGGCGACGCCGCTGAGCTGGCCGCCCGGATCCGGGAGGCGCTCGCATGAGAAAGCTGAAATTGATGATCGCCGGGCTCGCCAATCCGCATATTCCGGCCTATCTGCATGGCTCCGGCCGCGACGTCGGCATGATCGAGCTCGTTGCCGTCTCGGATTTCGACGAAAAACGGCTCGGCGAAGTCCGCGGAATTCCCGTTTACCGCGACTATCGCGAGATGTTCGCCCGCCACCCGGAGGCGGAGGCGGTGATGATCGGCAGCGACAACGCCCATCACTACCCGATGTTCCGAGAGGCGGTCGAGCGGAAGCTCCATATCTACATGATGAAGGTTATCTCCATGGATGAGGACGAATGCCGCAGCATGATCGAACTCGGCAACGCCTGCGGCCGGGTGGTGCAATGCGAACTGGAATTGCATTTCAACCCGCAGTTCCAATATGCGCGCCGGGTGGTGCAATCCGGCGAACTCGGCGAACTCTGTTCGATCTATCTCACCAACATCTCGCAGAGCCCCTGCAACTACTTCCCGAACTGGGGGAACCCCGAACTCTCCTACGGCAAACGCATTCCGATCCGCCCGGGCGCAACGGTCCATCGGGGCGGGGCGATTACCGACCACCCGCATCCCTATGACCTCGTCCGCTGGCTGACCGGGCGGGAGTTCCACACGGTCAAGGCGATCTCCGCCCGCAACCAGCGCGCCCACCTCGAGGTCGAGGATCACGCGGCCGTCACCGGCGAGCTCGATAACGGCGTCCGCTACTTCATCAACCCCTCCTATTCCAATCTGGAGGAACAGGTGCCGCACCGCCGGCTGCTGTGGCCGAAGTCGTTGGAGTGCAACCTGAAGATCACCGGCAGCGAAGGCTACTTCGCCTGCGACTTCTTTGACCGCCACACCTACGTCGTCGCCCATCGCCACCCGTCGCCGGACCGGTTGATCGTCGAATGCGCCCCCGGCCTGCCGGGCAAGCCGGAAGAGACCCTCCTCGGCAGCTTCATCGAAACCATCGACGGCCGCCGCGACCGCCCGGAATCCACCCTCGACGACTCCTATCAGGCCGTCCGGGTGATGAACGCCGCCTACGAATCCATCCGGCTCGGGCGGGAAATCGTTCTGGGCGGGTGAAGAGCGCGTTCGCGGAACGTCCGGGAGGCCTGTCGCCGGCGATGTTTTTTTGCCCTTTTTTCACTTTCGGGCTTGACAACGGACTGCTTTTGCGTCATAATATATACGTAAAAGCAAACTGTGGGAAAGGCCGCCATGACGCAGAAAGAA
>JAVBRV010000313.1:0-4840 GCA_031547585.1 Victivallaceae bacterium | reverse complement strand
AAACTGTTTTCAAAGAAAACAGTTTGGGCACAAAAGTCGTCGCGCTCGCAACCCCCTACCGGGGTCAAGGGCAGTAGCCCTTGCGGGTGCAGGGCGGAGCCCGCCGGGGGGTCTGGGCCAGGCTGGCCCAGAGAGAACCGTAGTTTAGAAGAAGAGGTTGAAGAAGCTATCGTCTTCGAGGATGGCGTCTCCGGCCGAGGCGTAGTCGCAGACTACGGTGGTGAAGGTGGCGCCCGGGGAGGTGAATTCCGCGTCAAAGACATAGCGGGCGCGCTGATCACCGGGGCGGGGGGTCAGCTTGCAGCTCCAGTTTCCGCCGGCCAGACTGGGAGCCTGGAACATCTCTTCTTCGGAGTTGCCGATGAATTTGCTGCGGGCGAGGAGCAGCGGTCCCCATTGCAGCAGACAATGCTTTCCGCTCGGCAGCTTTTCCGGCTGGACCGACGAAGCTTTCTGGTCGAAGCAGAGCCGTCGGATGCTCCAGGCGTCCAGCTCTTCGGGGTTGATCCCGGAGACTTCCGTCAGGGTGACAGACGGGTGGAAATCGAGTTCGATTTCGCTCGTTCCGGCGGGGAGTTGTACTGAATGAAAGCGCCCTTCTTCGACTTCCGCCCCTGCCACGGTCGCCTGTTTGCACCAGCCGGGAATCCGGAAGCGGACGGTCAGCGGTTTCTCCGCGGTTACCGTGACCCGGACCCGGCCGGTGGTCAGGTAGCCTTCGCCGATCGCGACTTCGACCCCGGGGAAGTTCCCCCGGACTTCCGAATACAGATTGATGATGATCGCGTCTTCGGCTTTCAGGACGAAAGTTTGCTCCGCGTTCTGGAAGCCGCGCGGCATATTGTTGACGCAGCAGTGGTTGTGGTGCAATTCGGCCTGTACCAGGGCGACCTGGTGACGCCCCGAAGAGCGTACGCCGCGCGCGCCCCATTCGCCGTCGCGGAACGCCCCCGCCAGAAAGGCGTTGTAAAAGGTCGCCTCAAAGGAATCGAGGCAGCCGATATCGCCCGTGAGGGTGAAGAGTTCGAAGTTGAGCCGCATCCAGTGGATCGCGTCGCAGGGCTCGCTGATCGCGTTCAGATAGGCCGCCGCGTGGTGGAACTGGTCGTTGTAGCCGACGCTGGCCACGGCATTGGTTTCATTCTCCACCAGCAGCTTGCGGAGTTTAACCACGGCGTCGAGGTAGCGCTGTTCCCCGGTGACCCGGTAGTAGTCGAGGAGCCCATCGGCGCACGACATCATCTCATACGCCTTCTGCCACGGCTTCTCCCGTTCGGGCTTCCACAGGTGAAGCGGCACGCCGGAGAGCGCATTGCCTACGATGTTGCAGGGGGCTCCATCCGGCCGCTCCCAGTCGCGCACGATTTCACCGGCGAAATCGAGATAGCGCTGCTCGCCGGTCAGCTTGTGGAGCAGCATCATCGGCTTCAGGATCGACCCCGAAGCGAGGCCGAAGAAGGTTCCGGTCTCCCGGATGGCGACGCCTTTCGCGTGCAGCGCCCCGATCAGCTGATCGGCCATGCGCTTCGCCGCGTCCAGTATTTTGGCGTCTTTGAAGAAATCGGCGCATTCCAGCAGCGCCCAGAGGGTGTATTTGCTGCACCAGATGTTCCAGTTCCAGTCGCACTCCCAGCCCAGGATTTTTTTCGTCTCTTCCGGCGGCGCGGCGTTCCAGAATTCGGAGTCGCGATAGGTCCCGAGGTAGCCGTCCGGCCGCTGCATTGTCAGCAGCTCGTCGACGCACTGGCGGACGAACGCCGTCCACTCCGGATCGCCCGAGCTGCGGCAGAGGCCGACCGCGCCCAGCATCCACTTGCCCCAGAACTCCCCCTGCCAGATGCCGACCACCTTCTTCGCGTCGTCGAGCTTCGTCCGGAAGGCCTCTTCCGCCTCGTGGTAAACCACTTCGCGCGCCTTTTTCGAGCGGAGGCGGCCATTGAAAAAACGCTCCATGCATTCGGCGACCGGTCCTTCGATTCTGCATTGGCGGGGGGCAAACGGTTCAAATGAATTTTGGATCATGAGATTCTCCAGTTGATATTGCGTTGAAACACGCTATAGTATACTCCATAAAAAGAGTTGTGGGAATGGGCGATGATCCAAAAAGATGTGACTTTCTCCAAAAACAGAGTTTCTCTTGCCGATGTGGAGCTGATCGGGGGGAGCGCCCGCAAAACCTCTCCCGGGCGCTGGCTGCGCCGCTATCTGCGCCCCTGGGGAATGCTGCTGACCCTGTCGGGCTCCGGGGCGATCCGCCTCGGTGAAGCGGAAGCGCCGCTCACGGAGCATACGCTGGCCGTCTACCGGCCGGGACATCCGCATGAATTCGCCACCCCGGGGCCGTGGGAGTACATCTGGTTCCAATTCCCGTTGCGCGAGCATCTGGCCGGGATGCTGAATTTTGAGGAGGTTCTGCCGGGACTGGGAGTGTTCACCCTCGGCGAGTCGGAGTTCCACCGCATCCGGACGCTGCTCGAATTCGCCTGCGACGAAGAGCAGGGCCGCCCCCCGAACTGGCGTCCGGCGCTGCTTGCCCTGCTGGAGGCGGCGTTGTTGCTGGCAGTAAACACCCGCCCCGGGGAAAACCGGATCCGCCGCGCCGCCGAGCTTCTGTCGCGTCCGCAATGCCGCGGCGTGGCCGAAGTGGCGCACGCCTGCGGCATGTCGGAGTCCCTGCTGTACAGCCTGTTCCGCCGTGAATTCGGCTGTCCGCCCTGGGTATTCCGCGAACAGACCCTGCTGCGGCGGGGCGGGGCGCTATTGCTCAATTCGGAGATGTCGCTCGACGAAATCGCCGGTGAGCTCGGCATGTGCGACGGCTACTACTTCTCGAACCGCTTCAAGAAATTCACCGGTCTCTCGCCCCGCCTCTACCGCCGCCGCAACGGCGTTACTGATTGAGGATGCAGCCGTCTTCGCGCAGCTGCCGGCGCAGCTCCTGAACGTCGACCGCCCGGGGCGTCACACCGCTTTTCAGCGACAGCGCCATGGCCGTTCCCGCCGCCTGCCCCATATTGAGGCAGGTCAGGACGAGCCGCGAAGCCGCCTGCGCCATGAATTCCGACGAGAGGCAGCGTCCGGCCGCCAGCAGGTTATCCACCCGGACCGGCACCAGCGAACGATACGGAATGTCGCTCGGAATCGTCGGGAACTGTCGCGCCTCGCCGGTTCTCCCCCAGCCGTCGGTCATATTCTGATAGCCGCAGGGCGGCTCCCACGAACCGGGGTGGCCGTGGCGCGACACATAGCAGACCTTGCCGTCAATCATCTCTTTCGCCCACTTGATGTTGCCGGGTCCATCCGGATTGTGGAGGTCGAAGTGGTGTTTGGTCGAGGTGATCGCGTCGTCGAACCGCGACGACCGGGCGAAATCCAGCGTTTTCAGCACATATTCACCGACGATCCGGCGGCTCTCGCGCACGCCGAGCAAGGCGGCGGTGTCGATCAGCCATGACTCCTCGAAACCGGGGATGTGCCGCTTGATGAACTTGCTCCAGACATCGGCCTGTTCGCGCCCCTCCACATACATACGGGTGAGGTCGCGCGCCACCAGCGGCCGACAGTTCCGCGAGTGCGAAATGCAGAACGAAAGCTCGTCCTTGCCGCAATTCTCCGGACGTCCCGGCAGGTGGGTCACCCAGTTCAAATGGTTCTCGATCATATAGGGGAGGTCCCCCTCGGCAACCGCCTTCTCGATCAGCTTGATCCAGGTGGAGTCATTCTTCTTGAGCTCGGAGTCGAGGTACTTCGGCCAATTCACCCCGCCCAGCCGGAACTCCAGCGAACAAGCCTGGTGTTTGCCGTCCTCCAGCCGCCCGGAAAAGCACTCCGCCCCGGCGAAATAGGCCACGTCCGCGTCGCCGGTACAGTCGATGACCCGCTTCGCCAGCACCGCCTGACGGCCGGACTTGCTCTCCAGCACCACGCCGCGAATCGCATCCCCCTCCATGATCGCCTCCACCGCGTGCGACACCAGAAGAAGATCCGCCCCCGAACGCGTCAGCATCCGGTCGAGAATCAGCTTGTGCTTCTCGGGGTCGGAATTGCGGTGCCAGTGGCCATCCACCTTCTCCAGCTCATCGATCATCTCCTTGCCGATTCCGCACAGCAGGTCCAAGGGGATATTGACCAACCCCACCGTCGCCAGTCCGCCGAGCGCGCTCTCCCGCTCCACCAGCAGCGTCCGGCAGCCCTTGCGCGCCGCCGCCACCGCCGCCCCGAACCCCGCCATTCCACCCCCGACCACCAGCACATCGTATTCACCGACGGAAGCCAGTTCGCGAGCCGGTTCAACCACCCGCCCTTCACGGAAATTCGCCTTGATCATCTTTCATCTCCTGTCGTTTCAACGATTCGGATTGCTTCCGAAGCGCAGTTCTTTTTACACTCTCCGCATTGGACGCATTTCTCATCGTCAATATGCGCCCCCTCATGGTCGAACCGGATCGCCCCCGCCGGACAAAGCCAGCGGCAGCTGTCGCACCCGGTGCATCCCCTCACGATATACTTTTTCATCTTCAACCTCATGTTTTTCGTTATTTGGTTTATCATACGGTTCTCACTGGGGCAGCCTGCCCCAGACCCTCCGGCGGGCTCCGCCCTGCACCCGCAAGGGTTACCACCCTTGACCCCGGTTACTGGGGGGAACCTCCAAACGGCATCAATCGGCCACTCGGTCGGCTTTTTTTCCGACCGAGGGCAAGCGATTGATACCGTTTGGCGGCAGGGGGCTCCGCGCCCCCTGGACCCTCGGCAGGACGGGGGGTCCTGCACCCTGGCCGACTTAGGTCGGCCGACTCTCGCCGGCGGTAGAAATGCCATACAAAAATGCAAACAGCTC
>JAVBRV010000108.1:0-4888 GCA_031547585.1 Victivallaceae bacterium | reverse complement strand
GTTTCACCCCCACTTGGTCGAGAAGCGGCAGCAGCAACGCCGCCGCCGGATAATCCTGCAATTCGGGGGTGAGAATGGTGATGCTTCCCTTACCGACAGCCTTGCGGATCATCACCGGTTTGCCGTCAGTGGAGGCCAGCGTCTCCCAGCCGGGAGCGGCGGTGATGAAGCGGGTGGCGCGGCCCCGGATTTTGCCGGGGAGCAGGGAAGCGCCGCCGAGTTTCGAGGTGATTTCCTGCGTGGTTGCGTTGGGAGCGTCCGATACCTTGAAGTCGAGAAGGTTCTTCCAGTCGGCGGGGTGGCCGTACTCGTCTTCCGGCATGAACTCCCGGGCGAGGATCAATTGACCTCCAGCGTTGACGAAATCGGTCAACCGCTTGGCGGTCTCGGGGTAGATGTTGCGGACGCCGACGGCGAGGATGGCGCGGTAGCGGTTTTCGCGTTTACCGTCCAATTGCTCCTCGAGAATGGCGTCGATGGGAAGATGCGAGAATTCCAGGCCGCAGACGTAGGAGAGGACCTCGTCCTTGGCGGGATTCGCCACCGCCTCCGCCCGCCGTTCGCTGGGGTAGGAGACAAGGACGGCGAGTTTGCGTTCGACATTCCGCTCGCGCGGCATGAAGTAGTTGCCGAAGCGGAACATCTCCCGCTTGACGTTCATGATCTCGTAGAGCGGCACGTTGTTGTAGGGGTTCAGCACCTGATAGGGTTCGCGGTCGGCGCAACGGCGGCCGCCCTCTTCGTTGCGCGGCTTCCAATCCCAGGCGCGCTTGGTCCACTCGAAGACGTAGGAGGCGTTCGAACCGCGAAGGAGGTCGAGCCAGAGGGCCTTCTTCAGCGCGGCGGCGCCACCGTTGACGTAGAGTTCGCCGTTTGAGAGGGGCTTGCCCTCGGCGATGGCGCGGAAGGTGTGGCGCTGGAGCAGCCCTTCGCCTACGCCGGGGGAGTTGGCGGGCGCATCGAGGGTGCGTTCGGTCTCCGCCTCGCCGGTGAAGCCGCCGACGCCGCCGCCGGTGGGCAGCGACACCGCGTCCATATGGCGATTGATTTCGTAGGGGTTGATGTTCGAGCGCGTGAGCTGGCGGTAGAGCCCGCCGCCGAGCGGCTGGACGCTGGTCCGGGCGCCGGGAACCTTGGCGCGGATCACCTCGCGGCCGAACTTGCAGAGGTCGACGAAGCTCATTTCCATGAACTTCCCCCAATCGACCGCAAGTCCGGCATTCTCGGTCTTGCGCTGAAAGGCGGCGGCGTCGTCGAAGCTCCGGTATTCGGCTTTCCAGATTTGATTCATGGCTTCGACGGTTTTATATTTTTTCTTCAGATGCTCCGCGAAGAGGCGGCGGTTGTAGGGGCCGGGGTCGTCATAGGCGGGTTCGTTGAAGAGCTCGTAGGCGAGGACGGGGCTTTTCCCGGCGTAATCCTCGATGCCTTCTTCCCAATAGGCGCGGTAGAGTTTGCGTGCGTCGGGGTGGTGGACATTGTAGGGCACCCAGTGGTTGATGGTGCTTTTATGATAGGCGTTCAGCGCGTCGGGGGAACGGTGCTTCGCCAGCTCCGGATCTTCGGAGTTGAAGCAGCCCTTGGCCCACGGCGTGGAGGTGAAGTCGACGAAAAGGGGGAGTCCGCAGTTGGCCCAGTCTTTCATGCAGCGGAGGAGGGAAGGGGAGCGCGTTCCCCGCTCATGCCCGGGGACGAAGCGGTTGACGAAGTGGTTCGAGGTGAAGGGGGCGATGGAGTCGAAGCCGATCCGCTGGGCGGTGTCGAAGTCGAGGAGCTTCTCGTAGATCCATTTTAACTCGGCGGGGTAGCCGGGGGTCGGCGAGCAATCCTTGTCGTCGTACACCTTGCAGGTCTGGACGCCGACCAGGTGGCGGATTTTCCCCCCCACGGTGAAGTTGCCGTCGCGGTCGACGGCGACGGGCGCGCCGACGGGGTAGCGCAACTCCCGCGGCACCGCTTCCAACGAAGCGGGATACTTGGCGACGTCGGCCTCCTCCACCTGGGCGGCGAGAAGGGCGGCGGAGAAGAGGGCGGTGAAGATGATAGGCTTTTTCATGGGGTTCCTGTCTCAGTCAGTCATGGCCTGACCCCAGAAGTAGACCTTCCAGGTGGCGGAGGGGATTGAAGCCGGGTGTTTGAGCTCGATATTGCCGCCCATATAGAGGATGTTTTGCGAGATGCCGTTGTGGCGGCGTCCCCATTTGCTCTGGTTGGCATCGACGTCCAGGCTGTTTTTAGCATCCATAACCAGCAGCCGCTTGCTCGGGGTGCGGGTCCGCAGGATATTGCGTTTCAGGTTGTTGGGTGTAACCTGGGTATCCGTGTTGAGAAACACGTTCATGGCGTAGTCCTGTTTGGTGCTCGACTCTTCGGCGGGGCACTTGAAGATCGGCCGCGCCGCTTTGCCGCCGAAGGTGTAGGCTTCGTTGGTGGTGACCGGAATTCCCGGATAGAGGTAGAACATCAACCGGTCCTGCCACTTGGCCCAGGTCGGTACGGCGCTTCCATTGTCGCTGTGGTGGGGCAGATAGTTGTTGTACTGCTCGCAATAGGCGTTGAAGGCGTAGGAGATCTGCTTCAGGTTGCCGGCGCATTTGACGGTATGTGCCCGCGCCCGTGCCTTGTTGAGCGCCGGTAGAAGGATCGCCGCCAGGATGGCGATGATCGCGATTACGACCAGGAGTTCGATCAGCGTAAATACTTTCTTTTGCATAACTTCACCTTTTACGATTGTGGGGTCGAAGGAATAACGGTACTGGAACGGCGGATCATCAGCGAGGGCTGGATGATCTGGACCATAATCCGGTTCTTTTCGGGCTGGTTGAGCCGCCTGATGATCATCTGGAGGGCGCTGCGCATCAGCTCCCCGAAGGGCTGGCACACCGCGGTGATCGGCAGTTTGAGGACGCGCGAGGCGAGGTCGAAGTCGTTGTACATGACCAGCGCCACCTGTTCCGGGATGCCGATCCCCGCTTCCCGCAGGACGCCGACCGCGCCGATGGCGGCGAGATCGCTGAAGACGAGCAGGCCGTCGAAGGGAGTTCCGGCGGCGATGAGCTCGCGCACCGCCGCCGCCACGCCGTCTTCATTGGTTGGGACGACGGTGAGACAGCGTGCTTCCGGGTTGGGGACGCCGAACTCCCGGAGCGCCTGCTGGAAACCGGCGACCCGGTTTTGCTTGACGGAATCATCGAGCCGCCCTCCGAGGAAATACAAGTTGCGCCGCCCCTGTTCGAGAAGGTGGCGCGTCGCCATATAGATGCCGGTATGGTTGTCGATCATGACGATGGGGACTTCGAGGCCTTCATCCGGTTCCTGGAGGGTGACGAAGCAGCGGTTGGCGCCCTCCAGGGCCGTCACCTCTTCGCGGGTGAGCTGCTTGGCGAAGATCAGGCCGTCGTAATCGGCGAGGTCGATTTCCTGGCGTTTGAAGCCGGAGAGAAAGGTTTCGCCGGGATGGAGAAAAATGAAGTTGGCGGAGAAATCGAGGGTATTGCCGTGGTGGAAAAGCCCCATCATCAGCTGGCCGAAATAGGCCCCCGGATTCTGGTAGTTATAGTTTTCCACCTCTTCGGCCACGACGGCGATGTTGCGGCGGCGGGTGAGGCGCTCCGGCTCCGGGGCATTCACGTAGGTGCCGTTGCCGCGGATGCGCCGGATCAGCTTCAGGTTCTCCAGCTGCTTCAAGCTGCTGCGGACGGTGATCCGCGAACAATTATGCAGCCGGGCGAGCTCCACTTCGGAGGGCAACCGGCTTCCCCCGGGCAGCTCGCCCTTCCGGATCGATTCGTACAGCGCCTGAAAGAGCTGCTCGTTCTTATTCAATTCTTCGCCGATATGGACCATGTTTGTGACTCCTGATATAATTATACTACAAAGTATCGGGAAAAGCAATACCTGATTTAAATAAATATAGCAATTTTAATTCTTGATGATACTTTTGTAATACTTTTGCGGACAAAAGAAAAACCGCGTCTCTGGCTTTAGCACACTAGCGCGGCAAGCGCCGCGGAGTGAATGTGAGGGTACTCGTTTGCGGCAGCAAACGAGCGAAGGCACAAGAGTGCCGAAGCCGAACGTAACGCAGCGAAGGCCCCGCCGATTGAGGGTCGCTGCGCAGCAGCGAAAGTGAGATCGCGCTAGCGATCGTTACGATCCGAGCTGCGGGGTCGTCCTGTCACATCACGTTTCTGCCCAAGGGCGGGGGTGGGCTTGGGCTGGGAGTGAGGCCCCGCCCAACTCCCGCAGCTTTATTTGGTGAGCAAGGCGATCGGCAGAACAATACACAGGGCGAGGTTCAGGCATCCGTCGCCCAGGGCGGCGAAGGGATAGGTGACGATGCGGGTGGGCCATCCCCACCAGGTTGTCCAGGTCTTTTCGCGTGGAACTGTATCGAGCAGTAGCAGTTTTTGTTGCACGGGGTTATAACGGTAGAAGGTTATGTTTTGACATACCCGGTCCAATTGGATGAGGACGGCCTCTTCCGAGGGAGGCGTGGGGATAGCGTTCTTGTTCCAATACAGAGGGTTGTTGATGATATAGACCGGGAGACAGCCATCTGCGGTTTTCATTTCGGCGGGGAAATACTCCCAGTCAGGAGAAAGGGCGGACGTTTTTGATTTGGCTGGAATTGTCTTCTCGACGCTTCGCTCTTTGACTAGATCCCAACGGTCGAAAAGACGGCCATCGCTCATGAAAAACGGCGATCTTGGGGAGAGGTGGTAGCATTTAATCCGATAGGTGAAGGGGCGGGTGCTGTCGACAGGGACTTGAATGGAGTCCCTTGCATAACATTCTTGTCGCGCACCGATGGCTCTGGTTTCGTTAATCAGCGGAGTTCCGCAGCCGGCAAGCACAAAGAGAAGAAGCAGAAAAACGGGAATGGTGA
>JAVBRV010000106.1:0-11358 GCA_031547585.1 Victivallaceae bacterium | reverse complement strand
GGCAACGCGCTGCTCTGCCCGCGCGGCGGCAGATAGTCGCCGGAGCCGTCGGCGTAAAGCACCAGCGCCGTGCCGCACTCCTTGAGCCGCGACAAACAATTGATGGCCTGCGCCTTGTCGCGCGCTTTGTTCAGCGCGGGCAGAAGAAGCGCCGCCAGAATGGCGATGATGGCTATTACGACGAGGAGTTCAATGAGAGTAAAACGGCGTTTCATAATCTCTCTCCCTTATTGCCGTTTGAAATGTAGAATGCGGCTGTCGAAATCACCATCTAATCCGACGCGGATGCCCAATTCGGCGAGGGCACGGCCGGAGAGCGGGTACGGCTCAGGCTCAGGCACGTTGCAGAATTGATCGCGCTCGGTGTCATGGCGGCCGTGGCGCTCGATGGCGTAAATGGCTTCGGGGTCGAGTCCTTCCAGTTGCAGGTTCGGCAGTTGCTCCGCGTAGCGCAAGCCGTGCGCAAAGACGAAGAGCAGCGCCTCGGAAGCATCGGGGAGCACGAATTCGAAGGCGGCGTACCCCTTCTCGCGATAGGCGGCCAACCGGTAAAATTCGCCGAAAGCGACGATGTGCCGAATCCGGCGGTTGAGTTCGAGGTAGGAACGGCACTCCGCCAGCTCCTCGGGCGGACTCTGGTCGAGCCGGATTCCCAGCGACGGCCAGCCCATCAGGGCCGCGTGCGCCATGAAACGCAAGGGGATCTCGCGGTGGTTGAAGAAGTAGGAGTAGCTCCGGCTGATCTGGCAGCCGCCCCCCGCCATTTTGGGGAAGTGCAAGTAGGTGAAGCCCTCCTGGATGTCAAGGATGTCGAGCGTATCCTGGTTGTCGCTGCGGTTGACCCGGGCGAAGTAACGATCCATCGCAAGATCGCCGCGCCCGCTGCCTCCGGCGCAGTTTTCGAAAAAGACGCGCGGAAACTCCGTTTTCAGCCGCTCCATCAATTCATAGAAGTGAAGCATGTATTTCGTGCGCATTTCGCGGCGGTTCTCCACCTCGGGAATCTCGAGGTAGCGGTTGAGGTCCATCTTGAGGTAGACGATGTCGTTTTCGGCGAGGAGCCCCCGCAGTACGCCATGAATGTAATCGAGGACGTCGCGCCGGGCGAAGTTGAGCAGCGTGTATTCCCTCCGGTCGATCAGCCATTCGGGGTGTTCCCGATAGACCGCGCTCTCCCGGTTCACCCGTTCGAACTCCACCCATAGCCCGAAACGCATGCCCGAGCGGCAGACCTCGTCGATGATCCGGGCGAAACCGCCGGGGAACTTCTCCGGATGAATCTCCCAGTCGCCCATGCTTTTTTGCCAGCCCGCATCGATGATGAAGAGCTCGCAGCCCACCTCCGCCGCTTTCGGAATCAGCCGCAGGACGTTCTCTTCGGTGACCTCCGCCCCCCGGATGCACGAGTAGGTGTTGAAGACCACCGGCATGACCTCGCCCCGCATATTTTCCGGGTAGAGCCGCTCCGCCGAATAGCGGTGAATGAGCCGCGACATGCCGCCGAAACCGCCCCGGGTGTAGCCGCCGAGGAAGATCGGCGCGGAAAAGCGTTCGCCGGGCGCGAGGGCGAGCTCGAAGTCGAAGTTGTTGAGCCCGCCGGAGACGCGGGTTTCGCCGAAGGCGTCGCGCTCAACGATGAACTTCCAGTCGCCGCTCCAGAGCAAGGTCCCGAAGCGCACCTCGCCCCCGCGCTCATCGGCGGAGCCGGAGTCGAAGGCGAAGAAGGGCACGGCGGCGTGTCCGCTGAGACCGGCGCGGCTCTCCAGCACCCGTTCCCCCGGTTCGACGGCGGCGCGCCGGACGCGGTACTCCTGCCCCCACTCCCCTTGCAAGGTCGTAAGGCGGGTCCCGCGGCAGCGCGGCAGGTTCCAGACGGCGGAGAAGAGATTCTCGAAGCGCAGCTCCCCCTCCCCCTCGTTGACGATTTCGACCCAACGGGCGATAAGGTCGAGCTCGGGGTGGAGTTCATAATGGAGCCGCAGCCGGAGGCCGAGGCTTTCGTCGAAAAGTTCGAGAACCAGATGCTCCTCGCCTTCCCGGCGGTATCCCGTATAGCGGAGGTCAAGGGCGCGATCGGGAGTCCGCAGCTTCAGGCAGGGTTCGTAGTGGTGGAGCGGCGCGTAAAAGGAGTATTCATAGCGCGACTGCTTCGCTCGCCCGTTGTAATGCGACCGGCTGAACCAGGAGACTTCCTCAACCGGCGGCAGGTCGGCGATCCGGTCGATCCGGCCGCCCCAATGGAGGCTGACCGGACGCCCGACGGGGTTGATCGCAAAGGCGAGGGAAGCGTTTCGGGTATTGCAGAGAAATATCTGTTTTTCGTCATCGGAGAAAATCGGCATTGCGCGCTCCAGTTAGTTGAACCTGACAATAGTATACCACAGAAAAACAAAAGGGGAAGAGCCGATCCGGACAAATAAATATCGTTTTTCGGTCATTTGTATTTTCAATTTGCGGGGTTATGGTAAGAACATGGACGTTGCATTCATACTCTATCTCGCCCAACAGCCGCGCGAACTCGAAACCGTGCTGCCGGTGTATTCACTGGCGGAGCACGTGGAGCGCCCGGTGATGGCGGAGCAGACGATCCGCGGCGTTCAGATCTGCTACCGTTTCTCGGGCAACGCCGAAACCGCCGTGGTGGAAATCGACGGCAAACGGTATGAGGCACGCTATCCGGTGCTCTTAATCAAGCGTCCCGGCGAAACCCACCGCTCTCCCTCTCCCGAGCGAAACAGCGGCTTCTACTTCACCTACCGGGCGGAAGCGCTCGACGAACTCCGCGCCCGCGGCCTCGACGACGATCTTGTGATGTGCGAACTGCCGCAGACGCCGGAGATCGCCGCCGGATTCCGGCAGCTCCGGGAGCTGGCGAAGCACGCCGGGGAATTCGGGGCGGCGGACCGCATCGACATGCTCTCTCTCCGGCTCTTCCAGGAGTTCCTGCTGGCGCGGAAAAAGCATCAATCCCCGCTGGAAGAAGAGGATGAAAAGCTGCGCCGGATCGTCTCCCACCTGCAACGGAACTTCCTCGACGAAATCGATCTAGACGAGCTGGCGAAAGGGTCGGGCTTCTCCCGCCGGACCTTCTCCCGCCGCTGGGCGCGGACCGGGCTGCCGCCCCCCGCGCAATACCTTTTCGAGCTGCGCATGGCCGAAGCCAAACGCCTCCTCACCGAAACCGCCCTCCCCGTCTGGGAGATCAGCCAACGCCTGCGCTATCGGGGAAGCGCCTGGTTCTGCGCCGCCTTCCGCCGCCACACCGGCGAAACCCCGCTGCAATACCGCCGCCGCCAGCGCTGACTTTGGGCGAAGCGATACCAGGTAGGGCTGCCTGTCCCCAGGCAGCCGTTCCCGTTTGCATGGTCTTCGGGGTGAAACCACGCCCTCAACTTGCGTTGGCAAGAAAAGAGCTCAATACATTTTACAGCGAATACATACACTGAAGACCACGCAACGAGAACGGCGCTCTGAGGACAGAGCGCCCTACCCAAGATGCGGGGAACATCCCCTCACCTGCAAATATTTTCATAAAAACGCACAATACTCTCGCGATATCTGTAAAATTATTCAGAAGCAGGGTTGATTTTCTTTTCAGGAGAGCTATTGTAAGCTCACCATGAATAAAAAGATTTCCATCAAAGATATTGCGGCGCACTGCGGGGTTTCGATCGCCACCGTCTCGCGCGTCATCAACGGGAAAGAGTACGTGCGCCAGGAGATCCGGCTGAAGGTCCGGGACTGCATGGAAGATCTCGGCTGGAAGCCGAACTCCCTGGCAACCCGGCTCTCTGCGGAGAGCAAACCGCGCGTCACGATTTTAACCGGAATCAGCGGCCTCGCGGAGCCGGATATCGCCCTGCGGCCCCTGCATCTTCTGGTGAATCGGCTCTATGAGGACGGCTATCTGGTCTCGGTCCAATTCGGCCATCGCGGCGAAATTCTGGAGCAATACCGGGCCTCGCCTCCCCCGGAACGGATTCTGCTACTCGGGATCAATCCGCGCCTCACTCCTTCGGTTAAAGAGCTGGTCCGGCAGGGCGTTGATATTCTCGCGGTCGGCGAGGTCGATGAGATCGTCTGCCCGACCGTCTCCGACGATTACGCCGCCGCCGCCCGCTCCGCCGCCCTGCGCTTGAAGGAAGCCGGGGTGAAGCGCCCCGGCGTGCTCTGCGGCTTCGGCGCCGCGCCCCATGTGAACGACCTCAGCGAGATCGCCATTCCCCGCATCCGGATGCTGTTCTCCGGGGTCAAAAAGGTCTACCGCAAATTCGATTTCCGGCGGGACGCGGTCAGCGACTGCTTCTTCAGCTTCACCGACTTCAAAGAGATGCTCGATTCACGCGCCTATGACGGCTGGATCGTCTTCGGCGAAACCATCATGAACCATGCGGCGAAGATGTTCATGCAGAACCCCGAAACGGCGCGAAAAACCGCCCTCCTCGTTACGGATGAGAGCGTTTCCATCCCGGCCTTCTGCCGGATTGTCCACGCCTGCGACACGCAGCGCAAAATCGAACGGATTGCGGAGCTGATTGGCAAACCATGCGAAATCGCCGCCCATCCGATTCCCTTTCTCGGAGTAAATGATGAAACACCCTTATGAAACCCGCTTCGGCGTCGTCGGCGACTGCCATTATACCCTCACCGGTGATTACGGCACCCGCGACTGCGCCGGGGCGCGGCGGCGGCTGGCCGAAGTCATCGAAAAGCTGAACCATGAAGAGCTGGATTTCGTGCTCTCCTTGGGCGACATCGGCGACGGGCAGGAGCTGAGCGAAGCCCCTGCCATGCTTGAGGAGTTCCGCAAATGCCGCCACCCCTTTTATTTCACGGTCGGGAATCACGATCTGGTGTTGCGTTCGGCCGCCGAGATGGCGAAGCTGGCGGGAATGCCGGGTCCATTTTACCATTTTGCCGTGCGCGGCATCCGCTTCATCGTACTCAACGCATTTGAACAAAGCCGCTACTCGCCGCCGGATTCCCCCGAATACCGCGCCTACCGGGCGTTCCGCGAAGCAAATCCGTGGCTTCTCGTCCAGGAGTGGCCGGGGCTGATGACGGAACAATCGTGGTCGGAATTCGAAACGATTCTCGGCTCCTCCCGCCGGGCGAATGAGCAAGTCGTAGTCTTCTCGCACGTCCCCACTTACTTCGAGGCCGCCGGAGAGTTCGGGGGGGGCGGCCCGTTCGCCCGAATCCCCGATTACGAACGCATGCTCGCCCTGCTGGACCGCTACCCGAACGTCAAAGCCTATATCGCCGGCCATTATCACCCGGGCGGAACCGCGTTGCGAAAGGGAGTCCTGCATAAAACCGTCCGCTCCGTCTGTGACTTCGCCGAACCCACCGCCTGCATCGTCGAGACCGCCGAAGACCGGATCCTTCTAGCGGGAATCGGCGCCGAAAGCGACTTCCTTCACATCCCGGCGGTTACCTCGTGCTTTATCGCGGGGACGGCCCCCGAAGGCGCCTGGGTCATGACCAATTGCGGGGAGATTCAGCAAGTGGGGGCCGACGGGAAATTCCGCCTGGCAGTCCCCGTCCCCGGGATGTACTCGCTCCGCGCCGTCGCCGACGGGAAGCGGGATTGCGCCATTCCCCGCCTCCTCGCCCCTTGCTGCGACCTCGTCATCGAAATGGAATCCGCCCCGGAGCGCCGCCTCTATACCGGGGATGCCGGGGGCTACGCGACGCTGCAGATTCTCGACGAAGATCGGCCCATCCGCTGGTTCGACCTCGCCGGTTCCGAATACGGCGCCATCGACCGCCCCGGCGTCTGGGTGGAGCACTCCACCAACTATTGGACGAAAGGGCAGTACGCCTTCACCTCCCTCACCGCGCCGGAAATCCGCGTCGAACCGCATCACCCGGAGCTCCGCCGCCGAAACTGGTTCAAGGGGGACCTTCACGCCCATCTCGTTCACGGCGAAAACACCTACATCGGCAACATTCAGCAATCCGCCTTCATCGCCCGCGCCGAACATTACGACTGGATCTATCTCGCCCGGAAATTCCACAACGACGGCGTCCCCGCCGATCCCTTTCGGCTTCAGGAACTGTTGTCGGGCGATGATTTCCTGCTCCGCTTCAACAGTGAATTCCCGAAATCGAAAAGCAACCACTTCGGCAGCGCCGGACTCCCCGAAGCCATCACCGTACAGGCCGACACCACCCGGATATCCAGCCTGGAGCTCGCCACGCGCCTCATCTGGGAGCGCGGCGGCGTCACCGTCCCCGTCCACCCCTTCTACGGTCACATGGCCTGCCGGGAGCTGGGGCTGTGGCTCCTCTCCGCCCCGGAGAAAGTCCCCTGCATCGACTTCTTCTACGACGACGACTTCCCCCGGGAACTGGCGGAAACCTACTGGTTCCACCTGTTGAACCGCGGCTACCAGATCGGCTGCTTCGCCACCAGTGACGCCGCCTTCGACGTCGGCCGCACCCCCGGCAGCGGGCGCGGCGCCACCTTCGTACGCATGGAAACCCTCACAGAATCCAACCTCCTCAAAGGCATCCGGAACGGGCGAACCATGGTCTCCTGGCACGGAGGCGCCCTCGAATTGAACATCGGCAACGCCACCAGCGGCGACATCCTCCCCGCCGACGGCGTTAAACGAATCCTCCGCCTCCAGGCCCTTTACCGGAAGGGCCAAAAAGCCCTGCTCCGTCTGATCCGCAACGGCACCGACCTTCACCGCCAATCGCTCCATTTCGATTCCGACGACACCGCCCATGAATTCGAATTCCCCGTCTCGGAATCCGAAAACGCCTGGTATCTCGCCATCCTCGAATCCGACGACGGACGCATCCGTTCCGCCATCTCCCCCATTTACTTCCGTCGCCACGATTTCCAGTCCCCTCTGCGCATTCCCCTCCCCTCCCCCTGTCCGCCGGAACTGCTATCTTACCTGGAAGAACGAACGCCGGAAGAGATCGCCTCTCCTCCGTTTCTGGATGATCTTGCCGCACGTATCCAATCTTAACCTGATATGGCTTAGGGACTGTGACAAAATAAAGTATGGATTATTTGCCATATCCGGCAAAATGATTTTTATTGGATTTGTGAGGAGCATAACAAGTTATGTGACGAACAAATGCAGCAAAAAGCATTTGCCGGGATGCAAATAAACATAGTTTATTTTGTTACAGTTCCTTACGTTACAAATCAGTAGATTGGCAGCAGGGGGTTGGGGTGTTCACGAAGGAGTTTTTTGAGTTCGCGGGGGCGATAGGTGAGACGGAAGTTTCCGTTGTCGTCGATGTAGAAGTTTTTGACGATGGTGTTGAAGAGAGGGTATTCTTCGCGTTCGCGAAATTCGGCGGCGGCGTCGCGGAAGGCTCTGGCGGCGATGCTGGAGGGAAGCGGAACTTTTCCGGCGTTGAAACGGCGGACGTCTGCGTCGAGGAGGTCGCCGTCTTTTTCCGGGATCACTTCGAAATGCAGGGCGAGTTCACCGCCCCAGAGCCAGCTCCAGCCGGTTCGCAGGGGGGCGGTGGCGTGGAAACGGCCGTCCTCGAGCTTCACCCGGTAGTAGCGCGGCGGCAGGACGTCGGAGCGGCCGGTCAGCGGAAACAGCGCGTCGGCGATCCGCATCAGGGAATCGACTTCGGCGGGGGTCAGGGTAAGCTCCGACTCCTCCGGCGGAACGGAGCGGGAGAGTTCGGAGAACAGCCGCCGCGTCAGCTCCTGCTGAAGGTCGATATCCCGCCCGGTGAGGAGGAGGGGCGGCAGCTCCATCGGCGACGAAAAGACCAGCGCGGTCAAGGTCGTCACCAGAAGGAGAAGCACGATAACCCCCGCCAGCGTAACCCGGAGGAGAAGAGAAGGGAGACTCCGCTTCTTCTTTACCGGGGCGGCAGGCTGGGGTTTCTTCCTCATCTTACAAGGCCAGCGCTTCGAGGGTTTCGAGCGAGTTGACGTTAAGGGCGTTGACTTCGGGGAGGGTCCGCTTGCAGAGTCCGGTGAGGACGTTGCCGGGGCCGAATTCGATCATGGTGTTGCCGCCCGCCGCGGCCATATCGCGCACGCATTCCTCCCAACGCACGGAACCGGCGACCTGGGCCGCGAGGTTGGCTTTGAGTTCGGCGACGTCTTTGGCCGGGCGCGCGGTGGCGTTGTGCCAGACGGGGGTTCCGGGGAGGACGACGGGGGCGGCGGCGAGCACCGGACGCAGCGCTTCGCCGGCGGTCGCCATCAGCCGCGAGTGGAACGCGCCGGCGACGTTGAGGACGATCACTTTGCGCATGCCGCGCTCTTTGAGGAAGGCTACGGCGGCTTCGAGCTTGCTCTTCTCGCCGGAGACGACGATCTGGCCGGGGCTGTTGTAGTTGGCGACGTCGATGCCGGTTTCGGCGCAGACTTCGCGGATAATGGCGGCGTCGCCGCCCAGGACGCTCGCCATGCCGCCGACGGTGGCGCGGCAGGCTTCATCCATCAGTTCGGCGCGCTTGGCGAGGAGGCGGAGCCCGTCGGCGAAGCTGAAAGCTCCGCCCGCATAGAGGGCGCCGTATTCGCCGAGGCTAAGCCCGGCGCAGCCGACCGGCTTGATTTCGGGGAACTTGCTGCGGAAGGCGGCCAGCGCGGCGCAACTCATGGTGTAGATGGCGGTCTGGCAGTAGCGAGTTTCGGTCAGCTTCCCGGCCGGACCTTCGAAGATCAGCGAGCTCTGGTCATAGCCGAGCACCTGGTCGGCTTCGTCGAAACAGGCTTTCGCGGCCGGAAACGCCGCCGCCAGATCTTTGCCCATGCCGACCGCCTGCGCGCCCTGCCCCGAGAATACGAAAAACGCCTTCATACACGCTCCTTGTTCAGATTTTAAGATAGTCTTCTATCCAGCCTATTAATGTACTGCCGGATCGGCGTTCTTGCAAATGCTCCGATGAAATTCCGCCGAGTTTTGCGGTGGTGGTTCCGGCAGATGATAATAGCGCCAGAGCTGATACGGCGAGGTGGCGATATCGAAAACCAGTGAAATCGGCATGTCGATGACGACGAAGAGCGTATTCAGCGATCGATCCAGCCACGGGGGGAGGATGCGGTCCTCCGGCCCCTCCCAGGTCTCCCGGAGGAGAGTCGCGTCGAGCCGCAGGATATTCCCGACCGGCCAGGCTGAGGTCTGGATGACCTTTTCCGGCTGGTCGTCGCATTGGCACGCCACATAGAGCCCGGTTCCGCATCCGGGACACAACAAGAGGAGCGGCAGGAGGCCAAGCAGAAGTTTCAATGGATTTTTCATGGAAGCGCCCACCTTCGCAATCGGTTTTTATTCCGATCATTACTGTACTTCCGAACCGGTATTCTTGCAAATCTTCCGGGGCCAATTCACCCCTGACGTCTTACCTTTGCATCATCAACCGAACTCCGGTTAGCTGCCTTCGCAGCGTTCCTGACGGCAACGCTCCAGAAGTAACTGCTCCGCTTTGCTTTCCCCGTGCTCTTTCACCAGGGCTTCAAAAAAATCGAGCAGGCATCTCTCCGCTTTTTGTTCCCGGGCGTGCCGGACGTCCCCTTCCCGGAAGCTCCGGTTGTAATACGGATTCTTCTCATTTATCCATAATTCCAAGGGGAACCCGTCAGGGCAAAACTCCATTTCCAATTCCCTGCGCAGCATCTCCGGCAGGTCGGCGGCGGATCGGCAGCGGGTTTCCGGCGGTTTGGCAGCATTGCGGCGCTGCTGTTCGTCGAGGCGGATGGCATAGCGGTATAAATAAAATTTCAGCTGGCGCCGGAGCGCTTTTCGGTTCATCTCTGCTTGGGGAAAGTGAAAAACATAAGGCGGCAGCTGAATCGACCAGTCCGCATCACCGACCAGAAAATATCCGCGGGACTGAGGCCACAAGTATAGCTCCTCTTCGGAGAAGAGCGAGCCATCCTTGCGAAAACGCTGCCATAGACACCGCGCGTCCGAGAGTACGAAAACACCGCGCTGCTTCCGGCGGTCGAAGCACTCAAGAGTGACGTTCCCCCCGGCATCCGTCAATCGTTCAACCTCAAATCGAACTGGACGCTTCGGAGGCGGCGCCTCCTCTTTCCGACCGAAAAACCATGACCGAATTTTTGATAACATATTCACGCGGTAAACTCCTTCCCGGCGTTCTTTGAAAGGTCGAGCAAAATCATAACCCGCTTGGCGAATTCGATTTCATCCAGGCCGGGGGGATAGAAGAAGGTGTTGTCGCGATAATAATCATCCAGCGGCTGCGGGCTGGAAACCAGGAAACGGATCTTCTCCGGCTTCCGACGCAGGGCCGTTTCATAAGCATCGGCGAGCAGTACTCCCATGATTTCGAACAGATCCGAAGAGGCCGCTTCTTCCCAGACGAACAGCACTTTCCGGGGAAGTTCGCAGAGGTGGTCGATCCGGTTGTAGTAGGCTTCCTCCATATCCAAACCGGAATTGCCGTCGACTTCATAACGGGGAAGCATCGGGAACAGCTTGTGCATGGCGTCCCAATAACCTTGCTCATCTTCGATTTTCGAGGGCAAACGGAATACGGAGTATTCTCCGTCACACCATCCGGTCACTTCGTTCAGCAGGCGGCGGCGCGTCTCCGCCGTACCGCCCTGCAGAAAGACCAAACAGGATTCCAACAAGCGGCGGATTTGACTGGCGGCGTCGGTTTCGGCGGCGACAATGCCGGGACCGGGTGAAGGCAGATACTCTTTGACCCGTTCGTAACGGTCATAAACCTCGACAAAATCAGCGACAAAATCTTTGACCGCAGTCTGCGGCGGGATTCCATCGACGGGGAAGAGCAAATAGCGGTCGATTTCCGCACTGAATTCGCGTCCGAATTCCTTCTGCACCTCGTTCATATAGCGCAGGCAGTCGCCGTAGCTCCAGAGTTTAAACCGGGGCTTGAACTCCTGCCAACGGAGTTCGGGGGAAATTTGCCGGCGCGGCAATGTGAACATTTCCGCCAATGCTTTCCGAACCGCCAGGGCCAATTTCGCGTCGGTGGTCCCTTCCAAGATGCCGCATCCGGCCAGAAATGCCGAATCGTCGAGCGGAGGAAGCGCCTTCAGTTTGCGCATCAACCTTTCACGGTGAATCCGCGGAATTTGCCTCTTCATAAAATACAACAACCCGGCGATGATCCCGAACAACAATAGGGCACCACCGGAAACTACCCATATCCCTTCTTTCATGGCCGCCTCCTTTGCCGCATTATATCATCCCCAGGCAGCGGATTTTACGGTAAAAAGGCTCGCTGTCCCCCCTTATCACGGCAACCTTCTGGGAACTCGCTTTTCATCGTATCGATGTAACTTACCACCTGCTGACGACATTGTCAACTCCCGGACGCCCCGGCCGCCGGACATTCGCTCGTCAACCCCATTCCCTGCGGTGAAAG
>JAVBRV010000409.1:0-4902 GCA_031547585.1 Victivallaceae bacterium | reverse complement strand
TTTCGGGAGCTGGCGGCGTCTCGGCGAGAAGAAGTTCAACCAGCTTCTCCCCCATCATTCGGCCGTCGGCGGAGTAGTGGCCGATCCGGCGGAGGGGGTCGTCCTCGTCGTGTTCAGCGAAGAAGGCCAGCGTCGGCAGGGCTTCGGGGATGCGCATTCCCAGTTCCTCCGTCACGCGGAGAAAGAGGCGGGTGACGCCGCGTTCACAGCAGAACCAGCCGCGCGCCTCCTCTTCCGTCAACATCCGGCGGAGTTCGGTCGCGTCGCCGAAACAGTCGCTTACCACGTCACGCGCCGGGTCGAAATCGGGCATGCTCCGCCTGGCTTCGGCGATCAGCCGCCCGAGCCAGGTGCGGTGAACCGCTTCCGGCGAAACGGGATGCGCGTTAAGGCCGAGTCCGGCGAAGATGCCGAGCTTCCGGCAGCCGGCGCTCCGCAGCTTCTGGATCGCCTGCCGGACCGCCCCTTCGACATCCGAACGGATTTGCGGGTAGAGGCCTTCCGGCCCATCGCTGTAGGCGGCCGCGACCCGGACGCCTTTCGCCTGCAGTCGCAGGAGCGAGTCATTCATCAGCGCGTAGGGGGAGAAGAGGAGGAGGCCGTACGGGGGGCGCTTCTCCAGCGCCTCCAGGACGTCGAGGCTCTTGCCGTAGATCACCGAGGGGATGATGCCCACCGTTTCCAGCTTCTCGATCGTCACCCGCAGCGCGCTTTGGAGCGAATGGGGCCCCCCGCCCTCCAGCGTCTGGAGCGCGGCGAGAATCACGACTTCCTTTCCCTCCGCCGCCGGAGCAAAGCGGTTGCCGAGGCTGTGACTGTTCCAGCCGATGCTCTCGATGTAGTCGAGGATGTACTTGCGCACCCCTTCGCGCATGCCCGGCTGGCGGTTGATCGCCCGCGACACGGTGGCGATGGTGACCCCGCAGGCCTCGGCAATCTGCCGGATGGTGATCTTTCGACTCATCGGATAATTCCCTGGTTTACGTAAATATTTTCGTTCTTCGCTATAAGTATACCCGATTGAAAGGCGAATGTCAAGAGCTGATCGGCGAATTTACGTAAATATTTTCGTTAATCATCATAAAATCTTGCTCAGTAAACCGAAAAATGCGAGGAGCCGGTTGTAATTCCGCGCATTCCGGGGTATTGTATCCGGTTGGAGGATGTTATGTCGCAAAAGCCGGAATTGACCCATGCGCCGGGAGCGCTCTACCGCCCTGTCGGCGGCTACAGCCTCGGCTTTCTTCTTGCCGTCCTCATCTGGGCTTTGCTGGGGCTGCCCGCCGCCGCTTACCTCTACGCGCTCGGCTGTTTCCATTCGTCGCAGGCGGCGCTGACCTTTCTTTTCGTCGTCGGCTTCCCCCTGCTGCATGGCCGCCTCCTGGGGCGGATCGCCCGGGCGGCGGGGTGCGGCTCCGGAATCGGTCTCCGGCTGACCGCCGCCCTCCTCGGCCTCTGGTCGGTCTACCTCGTCTGGGTGGCCTGGCTCTACACCTTCAACGGGAGCTGGATCTTCGTCTTCGATCCGCGCCGGCTGCTGTCGGCCCTGCACTATATTGCCAAAGACGGTTTCTGGGAGTTCGGCAAGTACCGGGTGGGCTACCACGAGCAGCTGCTCTATTGGGGGCTGGAGGCGCTGGCCTTTCTGACGCTGACTCCGGCGGCCGCTTGGAACGCTTTGCGCGGACGCCCCCGTTGCCCTCGCTGCGGCAAGGATTTCACGCCGGTATTCCGGTCGCGGCCGCTTGAGTTTCCCGCTTTCGCCAACTTCCGGCGGCTGCTCCGGGCGGGCCGCTTCGAACTCCTGGAAGGCCTCGAAGCCGCGCACGGCAACCGCTACCTCGAGATCGAAATCATCCGCTGCGGGCATTGCCCCGATCAACTTCTCCTGCGGGTTTTTCTCGTAACCGAAGCGCTGGGGATCGGCCGCCGGGTCATCCGCCGCCGCATCGTCTACCTGCCGCCGGTCTACTGCCCCCCCGAAGTCCTCCAGCGCCTCGCCGACTCCTGAAACGAATACGCTTTCCGGATTTAAAAATCACAAATGCCGTATTTTTACGGCACCTGACAGACCTTGCCATCACAGCCGCTCCGGTAGCGGCAATGATGACAAAATCTGACAGCTGCTCGCAAAAAACTTACATTTGTGATTTTTCAATCCGGAAAGCGTATAATCCTATTTCTCCGACAGTTCGAAGAAGGGGGTGGGGCCGTCTTTCAGTTGGGCGGTGTCGATTTTCAGGTGGAGCTTGCCGTCGCGGAACTCGGCGGGGAGTTGCTCTTTGCGGAGTCCGTTGAGGGACAAGGCGTAAAGGTTGAGGCGTTCCGAAGTGGTAAAGGTGAGTTCCAGTACGCCCGTTTTCAGCAGGATCGGCAGTTCGCCTTGCGTCCAGCCGTGGTAGAAGGTGCGGTCGTAGGAGACGCGCATTCCCGAATTCATATTGTCCGTGGCGTATACCAACACCAGGCGGCGGCTCTTCGGCAAGGGTTCACCGTCCACGGAAGTGATTCCGATCAGCGCGTTTACGTTGCTGCCGAGAACCTCCAGAGAATCCAGCTTTTCGCGCTGACGGGCAGGGAGGGCGACCGCTTCCGTTCGCGGCGTCGTCACCTTCAGCAGCTTCTCCCTCGTACGCATTTCGATTTCACCGGTGTCGGAGTGGTAGACGCCCTTTTCGGGATCGGTGCGGTTCCCGGCGGGGAGGACTTTCGCTGTCCGCAGAAAACTGTTGATGGAGAAACCCTTGTCGCTTCCGCCCGCGACGTTGATGAAGTCGTCCTGCGATTGGAACTTGCCGTCGGCGAGGGTCGCCGGGAGCCGTAGCGTGGCCGGAGCCGGTTTGACGGTTCCCGCCGCCGGAACGAGTCCGGGGAAGGTGATCGTAAAGCCCGTCAGGAGCGACAGTTTGCTCTGCTCCGGCGAGACCGGCTGCTTGTAGGCGAGGAGGTCATTCGGGATTTCCAGCTCGACCCGGCTCCGGGCGCTTTGTGCGTCGCCGCGCTGGAAGAGCATCGCCGCCAGGAACTCCCCGGCGCGCTGGACCGGCGAGGAGGCCGTATGAGCGGCAAGCCGCGCTCCGGTCAGGTTGACGGCGTAGGCGTGGATAAGGAGGGCGCTGAAATCCTGAAGACTGGAATAGGCTCCCCAGAGGAGCCCGCACTCGTATTGGTAGGCGTTGGGCCAGCAGTGGTTGTACTCGGTGACCATGAAGGGGCGTCCGGCGAAGCGGGCGGCGGCGGTGCTCCGCCAGTAGCTCGCGCCGTCGGTGAGCGAACTGTCGTCGGTGTTGAGCCGGAAGCCGCGTTTGTCGTCGATCTGCGACCGGAAATCAATGGCAATCGGGTGCGCCCAATAGGTATGGGCAAGGGCGACCGGGGAGTTGCTGTAGCGGGCGGCAAGGTCGCCGAACCAGACGGGAACATCGTATTGCGCCGTCAGGCCCGGATAACCGGTGGCGCGAATCGCCTCTTCACAGAAGCGGGCGCATTCGACCGCAAGGTCGTTGGTGAAGAGGGTGAAGTCGCGGAAGTTGGGAGAGGTCGAGTTCCCGGCCAGGCGTCCGGCCGGTGCTTTGACGGCTTCGAAAGAGGGGATATCCGGAGTTTTCCATGCGGTTTTCAAGGCTTCAAGGCTGCCGTATTTTTGACGCAGCCAGCCGGCGAAGCGGCGGTCCAGCAGGGCGACCGTTTCCGGGCGGACCCGGTGCCCGCGCAGCGTCGGCCACAGAAGCGAGCCCTCTTGTTCGTTGCAGGCTTCGACGCAGATGAGCGAAGGATCGTCCTTGCGGGTCAATCCGGTGTAGGGGTTGACTTTGTTCAAAAGATGTTCGGCGTTGCGGCGGAAGAAGCTGCGGGTCTCTTCGTCGCCGAGATAGAGGCTGAGGCGCAAGTTGAGGGAGTTTTCATGATAGCTTCCCCGATGGTCGAGGACGCAGAGCATGATGTAGCAGCCTTGCTTCTTGATTTCGGCAAGGAAATAGTCGTGGCGGTCCTGCTCCTCGGGGGTGCCGTGCCAGGCGCTGTGTTCCAGGTGCCAACGGATCAGGTTGTACCCCTGGCGGCGGAGCACGACGGCGTATTCCCGGGCCCAGGACCGGAATCCCTCATCGGACATCTTGCTTTGCCGCAATCCCTTGCGGTCCCAGGTAAAGGGATAGTTCTGCTCAAAGGGGGCGTTGAAACCGCGCAACCGGACCGATTGATTCGGGTTGTTGGCGAAAGCGAGTTTGCCTTCGGGGTTGATGACGGCGCGGCCATGGAGTCCGGCAGGCGCGTCCACCAGGCTGGAGAGGTCGATGGCGGTTCCCGTTTTCACCGCGAGATCGTTGGTGTCAATGACTTTCCAGTCGGCGCCGGGCTCGAGAATGACGGAGGGAAGCTGTTCGGGGGCGATTCCTTCGAAGCCGGGGCGAGGCAGTTTCGCGGTGGGGCCGCAGTAAAAGCTCCAGCCGTTGCTGCCGGGGAAGACGGCGGCCGCCAATACGTTTTTCCCTTTGTTGAGCATGAAATCGACGGGGTGGTTGTCGGGGGAGAGGCGGCTGCTGCCGTTGCCGCCCCGGTGGACGGTACTGTAGACTTTCTCGCCGTTGACATAGAATTCGAAGCGCCAGTCGGCAGCGAAGCCCAACCGCCGGACGCCCGCTTCGGCGGCTTCCACCTCGGCGTACAGCATGGCGCAGTCTTTGAACTCCCATTTCGGGGAGAGGGGGGCGAAGTCGAGTTTCCCCTGTTCGAGGGTGACGGCGGTGGGGCGGACCGGTGTACCGTCCTTGGCGGGAAGCGTATCCGGAAGTCCTTCGGCTTTCGCGGGGTAGGCGGGGCGGAGGAAGAGCTTCCACGTCTTCGGCGCTTCGAGGGAGGTCACCTCTTCCAGCGCCGCTTCCGATACGGTTGCCTCGTTCC
>JAVBRV010000327.1:0-2604 GCA_031547585.1 Victivallaceae bacterium | reverse complement strand
GGCTCCATGGTGCAGTTTTAGTCCCGGGACTATGACGGCATTATCCTGCCGCCCGCCACTTTCGTCTCTTCCGGGACGCCGCGTCCTTTCTGGAACGGCGTTCTGCAGAATACCGGCTATCTCCCGCCCACGCCCAAGGTTCCGAAGGTGCTTACCTGCCCGGCGCTGGCCAATGTCGACACCGGTAACGACAGCTACTCCTGTTACGGCATGAATCAATATCTGGGGCCGCAGGTTGCCCCCCGCTGCAAGCTCAACCAGATTAAAAGGCCTTCCAGCCTGCTGATCTTTACCGATACCCGGATGACCAGCAGCACCGGCGCCCTCAATCCGACCGGACAGGGCTTCTGGCGGCTGAACCCGGAACAATTCAACACCAACGACGGTTACCCCGATTTCCGCCACGGCGACATGCTTTGCGCGGCTTGGGTCGACGGACACGCCTCGATCATCAAAGGAAATCAGAACAATCCCTACGCCGCCGAACCGTTCGGCCCCGGCAACGAACGCTTTTACAAGCCCACTCATAACGCGAAGTGAAAATCATGAAACAGCTTTTTCCCGCAACCCTGCTTCTTCCCCTCGCCGGACTGGCGGCGGATATCGTCCTTACTCCGGATCTGCTTTTGAAAGAGGATGGGCGGCTTCAGGCCGGATCCGCCCTCATCGGTGCCTCCTGGGACGCCCCCGGCTGGAAACGCAACGTCAGTCAGGAAGCCGTCGCCCTCGCGCCGGGCTTCCCCAAAGACGACGGCACGACGATTCGCATTGAGGGCGAGTGGAACACCTTCCGCTTTACCCAGACCATCACCCGCCAGGGCGGCAACGCCTTCGCCGTCACCTGGAACTTCGAGAACGCCGAAGGCATTGACAGCGAAAACCTCTGCATCCTCACCCGGCTCCCCGGCAAAGCCTATGAAGGAACCAGCCTCACCCTCAACGGCGAAGCGGTGAAACTGATCCCGGGCGGTGAAAAGACCGTCACCTTGAAGAACCTCTCCACCCCGGAGAATACCGTCGCCTTTTCCGCCGGGAACAGCGGCTTCACGCTCAAAGCCGCCGCCCGGGGCAATCTCATCGTCTCCCCGGATCGCGGCAATAAAAACTATTTCTACGGATTTCGCGCTTTTGCCGCGCCGCGCTCCGGCAAGCTGACCCGCGCTGTTGCCAATATTACGCTGACGCTCGCTCCGCTCCACAGCGAGCCGGTTGACCTTCGAAGCGCCGCCAACACCGGCTTTACCGACGAAATCGACGGCGACGAGAAAGGCGGTTGGACCGATCAGGGCAGCGACAAGGACCTCCGCGCTCTCAAACCCGGCATGTTTGATGCGGGCGGCGTCCGCTTCGACATTCTCGACCCTGGGAAGAATCGGGGCAGGGCGGCCATCGTCCTCGGCGGTGGCGACCGGAATTACCTGGCGCGCGAAGCGGCGGTCCCGTTGAACGGGCAAACCTACCGGCGGCTCGACCTTCTCCACGCCTCCGCCTGGAGCAATGCCGGTTCCGCCGGAACCATCGAAATCTGCTATGCCGACGGTTCCAAAGAAAACCTGCCGGTTCGCCCCGGCGTCGAAGTGCTTGACTGGGCCGTCGGCGGCCAGGCCCCCAACGCCTTCGCCGTCTGGCACGGTGCAAGTCCGGCCTTCGGGCGCGTCTCCCTCTACCGCAGCAGCTTCCCCCTGGCCGGGAAACCGCTCGGCGAAATCCGTTTTTGCTCCGCCGGCGGCGCGACCTGGATGATCGTTGCCGTCAGCGCCTCCCTCGACGCCGCCAACCCGCCGCCGCCCGTTGCTCCCAAAAGCGAACCCGTCACCTACCGCGCCGACCGCAACTGGGTCGCCATCGACTGGGACCCCGTCCGGATGGTTCCGGGCAGCGCCCTCGACTTTTCGCGCTTCCTCGACGCGCCCGCCGGAAAGCACGGCGAAATCATCATCAAAGACGGGCATTTCGTTTTTTCCGGCGCGCCGCAGCTCCCGGTCCGCTTCTTCGGCACCAACCTGACCCACGAATCCCCCTTCGTCAACCGGGAGGACGCCGAACGGCTCGCTTCCCGGCTGGCCGCCGAAGGCTTCAATCTTGTCCGCTTCCACATGAATGAAGACTGGCTGGTCACCTATCCCGGCTCCACCGATTTCCGCCCCGAGCAAAAGGAGAAGCTCGATTACCTTATAGCCAAGCTGCGCGAAAAAGGCGTCTATTACGTGCTGACCATCTATTCGGCCGCCAAGTTCCGGCCCGGCGTCATCACCGACGTCGAAGGCTTCGCCGATAAGCCCTTCCGCTTCGAATTCAAGGCGATGGCCCTCTTTTCGGAGCAGTCGATGGCCTATATGCGCCGCTACGCGAAAAACCTCCTCGCCTCCGTTAACCCCCATACGGGGCTGGCCCCCAAAGACGACCCGGCTCTCCTCTCCGTCGAGCTCACCAACGAGAATCCGGTCAACCGCCTCCGTTCGGAGTATCCCGAATTCACCCCGATCTTCACCCGCCTCTGCCGCGAGCGCCTGGCGAAATCCCTCGGCCGCGCCCCTTCCGATAAGGAGGTCGATGGCTATTACAACCGCTTCATGCTTGAGCTCCAGAGCCGCTTCTATCAGG
>JAVBRV010000215.1:0-3124 GCA_031547585.1 Victivallaceae bacterium | reverse complement strand
AAACGCCGCCAACGAGCGGCGCGGCGCCAACAGCGCCGTACCCCGAGGCCGACGTTCGGCCCAGGATGGCGATGATGGCGATTACGACCAACAGTTCGATTAGTGTGAATGCGGGGAATCGTTTCATAGGGAAGCCTCCTCGGTGGGGTGGTTGCTGGCGGGGGCGGGGCCGGTGGACTCCCCGGCGATCAGGGTTCCGGCTCCGGTGCGGTACATCAGTTTCTCCGGCGCGCCGCCGCCGGACTTCATGGCGTCGCGGATCAGGTTGACCGCCTCGTCGACCGGAGGCGGCCGGTCGATGACGGTGATCGAGGGGATGTACATGCGCGCCATCTCCGGCTGGCCGAAGGAGGCGATGGAGAGATCGCGGCCAACGGCGAGACCGTGCTCGTGACAGAAGCGGCAGAGGCCGATCGCCAGTTCCACCGAGGCGCAGAAGAGGGCGGTCGGGCGCTCCGGCGCAAAGATGACCTTTGCCGCCTGTTCGTAGGCGTGGATCAGCGAATAGCGGACGCGGGAGCAGACGATCTCGTGCAGGGTCGAAGTCTGCCCGTACTGCCGCAGCCGCGCTTCCCAGGCGCGGACCTTCGACCCGGCCGAAGTGGAGTCGTCGGCGACGCGCACCGCGGCGAAGCGGCGGTGGCCGAGCTCGTACAGATGGTCGGCCAGCCGGGCGGCCTCTTCGGGGGGGGCGCCGTCGAAGCAGCGGATGCCGGAGCCGGTCATATCCTGAAACAGCGTGACCACCTTGTTCCGGTACTTGTTGACCAGGTTGAGGCAGAAAGGATTGTTGGCGATCTCGTGTTTGAAGAACACCAGGTCGAAGTCGCCCGAAAGCACTTCGGCGATGACGGGGTCGTCGTCGTGGGTGTAGTAGACCTGCCGGAATCCGGCGCCGAGCCGTTCCGCCGCCTCCATGACCGCGTTCTCCCAGACGAAGTAGTTGGTGGCGCGGTGATGGGTGAGGAAAGCGACCTTGAATTGCGGACGCTCCTGCCGGGCTTCGGTGTTGATGACGAAGTAGCTGTTCTCTTTCTGGAGCAGCACGCCCTCTTCGACCAGTTTCAGCAGCGCCTGCCGCGCGGTCAGGTAGCTGACCCCGGTGTCCTCGGCCAGTTTGCGAATGCCGGGGAAGCGGTTGACGGCGTAGTCCTCCCGGTCGATCCGGCGCTTGACCATTTCGGCGATGGCTTCGTATTTGCTCATTCTTGTAATCTCTATTGATATATATCGAAACTGATATACCTATAATTATAGTCGATCTATTTTGCAATGTCAAGAGGCGAAAGAAAAAAATGCCGAAAAAGTCGGAACAATGAAAAAGACGAAAAAGATGGAAAAAGTTCACTTCCCCTCTTGACTTCTGATATATTCTGTGTTATAATAATAACAGATTGTAACAGATGGGAGGGGGCCGTGAAATCCTCGTTTATCAATAAAGAGAGTTATACTTCGCAGGTGGTGAAGGTGATGGAGCGCGAGATCCGCTCCGGGGCTTTGCCACCGCTCTCCCGGTTGCAGAGCGTGCGCGAGCTGGCGCAGCGGTTCGACGTCAGCCTGAGCGTAATCGTCTCCGCGCTGAATGAGCTGGAGAAGCAGAAGCTGATCTACCGGGAGCCGCGCCGCGGCGTCTTCGTCAGCAGCACGGCGTCGAACCCGGAGGTGGCGGAGGCGTTTCTCCTGGTGTTCGGGAGCCCGACGCCGAGTTTGTTCTTCGAGCGGCTACTGTCGGTGATTTCGTCGCCGGCGAACGGGGGGCGCGTCAACTTCAACCTCCGCACGATCATGCTGAACGACGAACAGTTCCGCAATCCGGAGTGCTGGCAGCCGCTGCTCGAGACGGAATTTTCCCGCCTCCGGCAGCTGCAGCACGCCGATTGCATCCTGATGCTGGGGGGGGATCGGATGCGGCAGGGGGAGATCCGGACCTGCCTCGGTTTGCCCAAGCCGACCCTGTTTCTCGGGCACTTCCCGGAAGGGGATTTCAACGATTTCGAATACAACCGGCTCGGTTTCATCAACGGACACTTCGTCCCGATGGCCGAACGCATCCGGCAGTGCGGTTTCAAGCGGATCGGTGTACTGACGCTGGAGAATTGCATGGGGAGCGCCCACTTCCGCGAGGAGTTCGAACCTTTCGCCCGCGAGATGGCCGGGGATGGCAGGGAGGTGCGGTTGATCGGCGAAAAGCGGGCGCGGCACCCCAACGGCACTCCTCCGGAGCGCGAAGCCGCGATCGACCGCTTGCTCGACGGTTTCGACCCGGAAGTGGTGATTTTCGATACGCTCCCCCACGCCCCGGCCTCCATCGCGCTCTTGCGCGAACGGGGATTTATTCCGGTGGAGGGAGAAAGGGAGATCTATCTCGACCTCGCTTCCGGCTCCATGCATCCCGGCAACGAACCGGGCGTGCGGCGGAGTCTCTTTTCGGCCGCGAGTCAGGAGGCGCTGCACCGTCACCTTCTCGATACCGTCATCCGGCTGGCCGCCGGGGAATTTCAGGGTTTTCACTCGAATTATCGTTATGAACATTTACTCTTTCAGTAAAAGGCAGTCCAAATGATTCCCAAAGAAGAACAGCAGGCATTTTTCGCGGCGAACCGCCAACTCCTCGAAACGGTACAGGTCCCCCGGGTCATCCCGGTCATCGAGAAGCCGAACCGGCTGGTCTCGGGGGGCATCGCCATGACGCCCGGAGGACGCCTCTGGGCGACCTGGCTGCAGCATGGCGAGAGCCGCTTCACCTATCCCCTCGCTTCCTGCAGCGATGACGGCGGCGCCACCTGGAAGGGACCGGCCTTCGCCGTGGAGACCGGTCCGCTCGCCAACGGCTGCCGCTGCACCTCGATGTGTACCAACTTCTGGACCGCGCCCGACGGACGGCTTTTCTGGATCTACGACTACAGTCTCGGCATCTTCGACGGCCGGGCCGGCGTGTGGATTTCCATCTGCGACAATCCGGATGCCGACCAGCCGGTCTGGGGCGAACCCCGGCGGCTCTGGCACGGTTGCGCGATCAATAAGCCGATGGTCTGCGCCAATGGCGAGTGGCTGCTGGCGGTCTCGCTCTGGACCTACCCCAACGACAAGATGCTCGGCATCGAACACCCCTGCGTGACCGAAT
>JAVBRV010000296.1:0-4838 GCA_031547585.1 Victivallaceae bacterium | reverse complement strand
AAGTCATCAACGGCATCAAGGTGGTCAAATCCTTCGGCAAGGAGCGCGTCGAAAACCGCCTGTTCATGGAGCGGCTGAAGCCCACCTTCGATATGTCCGTCTCGCTCTCCATGCGGAGCATCACCCTCAATATCATCATGGACCAGATCTCCATCTACACCCTCGTCACCGTCCTCGGCTTCGGCGGCTACCTGGTGCTGCAAGGCAAGCTCACCGTCGGCGAACTGGTCGCTTTCTACACCTATATGCAGATGTTCTTCGGCCCGGTGGTGGCCCTGACCGGCTTTGCCCCGGCCATCAGCGAAGGCGGAGTCAGCGCGGAACGGCTCCTCAACCTGATGGCGGTGGTTCCCGAGATCAAAGAGAGCGAGCACCCCGTCCACCTCTCCCGCGCCAAGGGGCACGTCCAATTCGAACACGTCTCCTTCCACTACTCCCCGTCGCGGCCGATCCTCACCGACTTCACCCTCGACGTCAAACCCGGCCTCAAGGTGGCCCTGGTCGGACCATCCGGCTCGGGGAAATCCACCATCGCCACCCTCCTTATGCGCTTCTTTGACGTCACGGGCGGCCGGATCCGCCTCGACGGCACCGACATCCGCGACCTTTCGCTCGAATCGCGCCACAACAACATCGGCATCGTCCTTCAGGAATCCTTCCTCTTCAGCGGCACCATCGAAGAGAACATCCGCTACAGCTGCCAGAATGCCAGCTTCGAAGAGGTGGTCGAGGCGGCCAAGATGGCCAACGCCTACGAATTCATCCGCGAACTGCCGCTCGGCTTCAAAACCGAAGTCGGCGAGAACGGCGTCTCCCTCTCCGGCGGCCAGCGCCAGCGCCTCGCCATCGCCCGGACCGTGCTCCACAATCCCTCGGTGCTGATCCTCGACGAAGCGACCAGCGCGCTCGACACCGTCTCCGAAGCGGTGGTCCAGCAGGCGCTCGACAAATTGATGGCCGGACGAACCACCATCATCATCGCCCACCGCCTCTCGACCGTCCGCAACGCCGACGTCATCGTGGTGCTGAAAGACGGACGCATCGCCCAGCAGGGACGCCACGAAGAGCTCCTCTGCCAGGACGGCCCTTACCGCCGCCTCTACGCCATGCAGCTTAAAGAGCAGCGCGAACAGGATTCCCCCAGCTATGCGGACGGCCGCTTCGGCTTCGACGAGGAGGGAGGCAACGCATGAAAAAGCCCCCCCGCAAGACGAATACCGGCGGATTGCGCGGGAAGCTCCGCGTCTTCACCTACATCGGCTTCGGCCTCGTCCTCCTGATGGCCGGCGGCATCTTCTCGCTCTTCGTCATCGAGATCGAAGACGTCATCTACGCCAAGGGGAAAATCGCCTCCGAGCTCGCCTACGACCTCATCAGCCCCATCGACGCCCGGGTGGTCAAGCTCAACTTCGACGAAGGGGCCGACGTCAAAAAGGGCGACGTGATCGCCGTCCTCGACTCGGTGAATTTCGAGGAGGACGAGCTGCGCATCGAATCGGAAATCCTCGAACTTCTCGCCGAGATCGAAGTCAAGAAATCCGAAATCGCCGCCCTTCGCGCCAATCCCCTCCCCAAAGAGCTCTGGTACGCCGAAACCAACGTGAAAGAGAGCGCCGACCGCGCCGCGCGCACCGAAGCCCGGCTCGAACGCTCGCAGCGGCTCGCCCACACCAACGCCATCTCCAAGCGCGAACTTGAAGACGCCGAAATCGAAAACATCCGCACCCAGGCCGACTACGCCCGCGCCCGCGAAAACCTCCAGATGGTCAAAAGCGGACTCGGCGAACACAACATCGCCAAAGCCGAACGCGAACTCGACCTCATCCATGCCAAAATCGAAGGCCGCCGCGCCGCTCTCAAACTCATCCGGCGGCGCATCGAGGAGTGCAAGCTGATCGCCCCCGCCGACGGCCGGATCGTCGTCCTCCCCTGTAAATACACCATGTACGCCGAAAAGGGGCAGATCGCCGCCAAATTCTCCAGCGGCAACACCATCAAGGGCATGGCCTATGTCAATGAAAGCTCCGTTCGCAAAATCCGCCGCGGCCAGGTCGTCCGCATCTCCAGCGGCGTCTTCAACCGGCTGGAATACGGCTCCTTCTCCGGCGTCGTCGACCGCGTCTACGACACCCCCCTCGAACAGCCCGGCAACGGTGAAACCACCAAGTACCCCGTCGAAATCACCATCGACTCGCAGGGGCGGCCGCTCAAGCTCGGTTCCAGCGCCTCTTTCGACATCGTCGCCGGGCGCGAACCCGTCATCATCGCCATCCTCGGCCTCAGCAAAGACCACGAGCTCTATACCACCGCCCCCGAAAAATAGATTTTTTTTCGTCCCCCCGCTTGCAAACCCCGGAAACCGCACTATATTAAAAGCCGTACCAGACAGGTGCGAGTGTAGCTCAGTTGGTAGAGCATCACGTTGCCAACGTGATTGTCGTCGGTTCGATTCCGATCACTCGCTCCATTTTTTTTGGCCGTTTTTCCAGAAGAGCGGATAGATGTTCAATCTATTTCGGTACTACAATCTCCTGCCTTGTCCGCTCTGCAAACGGGGGGACGGCGACGGCGCGAACCGCTTCTGCGCGGATTGTCTGAAGGAACTCCCCAAAGCCCCCTCCCCCGCCTGTCCCGGCTGCGGCGGCGAACTCGACGGCGCGCTGGCTTCGTGTTCGATCTGCCTCGGCGCGACGGCGCGTCCGTGGGCGGGAGCGGTCACCCTCTTCGAATACCGCGACCTCGCCCGGAAAATGCTGCATGACTTCAAGTTCCACAACTTCCCGGAGCTGGCGCGCCCCCTGGGCGAGCTGGCCGCCGCGAAGGTGAAGGAAGCGGGGTTCATGCCGGAGCTGGCGGTGCCGATCCCCTTGCACTGGACGCGCCTCTGGGGCCGCTCCTACAACCAGGCCGGACTCTTCGCCGCCGAAACCGCCCGCAACCTCGGGATTCCCTGCCGGGAAGCGCTCCGCCGCCGCAAGCGCGGCAAACGGCAGGCCAGCCTCGGTCAAAAAGCCCGAAGCACCAACCCCAAAGGAGCCTTCGAGGCACGCTCCCCCGAACCGCTCGCCGGGAAGCGGATTCTCCTCGTGGACGATATCTTCACCACCGGCGCGACCCTGGACGCAGCGGCGAAAACCCTGCTGGCCGCCGGTTCCGGCCCCGTCTGGATCCTCACCATCGCCCGCACCCCGCGCTACAGCCGGTAGAATTACGAATTACGAATTACGAATTACGAATTGGCGGCCAAATCTCTCCGCGAAAGCATAAGGTCTCCGAGAAAAAACGTTGCATCTGTTGGCAAAACGATAAATCCGTGCTAACTTTTACCATTGGATTGAAACCGTAAAAACTTGCATCGGTAGAAAGCAACCACTAAGGATTTCTTAGCAACTCGAACCGAAGAGAGGTACAGTTTTTCCCTGCAACCAGATTTTGAGTCTAGTGCACTTCCTCTTACAGACAAGGTGATGCCTGAGATAAATACGTGCTTCACAAAAGAGAAAGGAGGCTCTCTTTTATGAACGTCTTATTGGTCATATACTATATTGTTTTGATATTGTTTCTACTGAAAATACTGATAAACATAGTAGAACCATATGTTTTATTATGGAAACTATACAAAACCAAAGCCCCAAAGGGCAACATCTCCATCCTTCCGATTGAAGTTGTGTTTTGGCTTGCACTTATAATACTGACATTGTTCATAAAGCAGGAAGTCTTTTATTTTGGTACTATGAACGTTATCATTTACGGATTACTGCTAATCCTTATATCGTATGCACCATTTTTAATTGGGAGTTCAGTTAAATTTGCTGTTGATACCATCAAAAAGAAAAAGAAAATTTAGATTGATATAAAACCGGAGTCAAAATCTGTACTCATCGTAGTCCCATTGTCGGAATGAGTTTTGTAATAGGCCCAAGCGGTAGCTGCAAAAAAGGCGGTCCGGAATTTTGTTCCGGACCGCCTTGAGTTTATGCGGGGGAGATTACTCGTCGCCGAGCTGTTCGGCGATGGCGTCGTCGATCTCGTAGTTGGCGGTGACCTGCTGGACGTCGTCCAGTTCTTCCATGCGCTCGATCAGGCGGAGAACCTGGCGGGCGATGGAGGCGTCGGTGATCTGCGTCACCATTTCGGGACGGCGGGTCAGCTCCGCGGTCTCCGTCGGGATCGCCTTCTCCTCGAGCACCTTGACCAACTCTTCGAAGTTCTCGGGGTCGGCCCAGATTTCGGCCACGCCGTCTTCGACCGTAAGGTCGTTGGCGCCCGCGTCAAGAACCACATCCATCAATTTATCCTCATCGGCCCAGTCGCCGGTGATGATGAAATGCGCCTGGCGCTTGAACATCCGCGCCACGCCGCCGGCGGGAGCCATGTTGCCGTTGTTGCGGTCGAAGGTCATCCGCACGTCGCTGATCGAACGGTTGCGGTTGTCGGTCAAGCACTCGACCATGACCGCCACGCCGCCCGCCGCGTAGCCCTCGTAGAGGATCTCTTCGTAAACCACGTCGCCGAGTTCGCCCGCGCCCTTCTTGATGGCGCGGTCGATGTTGGCGTTGGGCATGTTGACCGCCTTGGCCGAAGTCAGGGCCGCCCGCAGACGCGGGTTCGCCGCCGGATCGGAGCCGCCCATTTTGGCCGCCACCATGATCTCCTTGGCAATGCGTGAAAACGCCTTGCCCTTGACCTTGTCGGCGGCTTCCTTCTTATGCTTGATATTCGCCCATTTACTGTGACCGGACATTCTCGGACTCCTTCGTTATAAAGCTAAACACATATCTTATAAAGTAGTCCGAAAACACGAAAATTACAAGCTCCGAGAGTGAAAAAATATCAGT
>JAVBRV010000282.1:0-5020 GCA_031547585.1 Victivallaceae bacterium | reverse complement strand
GAGCTTCCCCGCCGGATCGACCAGCCACCATTTGCCCTGAACCTTTTCCACCCGGAAGAAGCCGGTGGCTTTGAGGGCAGGGCCGTTCTCCCAGCCGCCGTAGAGATTGCGGGCGGCGATTTCGGGGAGTTGGGCGAGTTCCGCCGCCTCTTCCGCGCGGTGGCGGGTGAGGTCGGCGTCCTCCCGGATCTTCTCCGACCAGGAGCCATGGACATATTGCCCGTAGCGGTCGATAAAGGGGAAAAATTTCGCAGGGTCGGTGACCGGCGCGGCGACCCCCTTGAACTCCCCGGCGAGGCGGATGCCGGAGAGGCGGAATTTGACGGAGCCGTTCCGCCCGTACAGAAAGGGCGCCCGGGCGTAGAAGGAGATCGAGGTGACCCGCTCGGGGTAGATATTGGGAACCCCCTTGATGCCGTCCGGACCGGCCTTCAGCTTCGGCAGCTCGACCCGGGCGTCGGCGAGGATCCGGCCGAACGGCACTTTCAAGGTTCGGGTTTCCCCCGGATTCAGCACGACGCTGTTGAAGACGGAGAATTTCTCCTTGCCGTCCGCCGATACGGTGTAGATGCGGCCGTGGATTTCGCACTGTCCCGCCGGATCCAGGTTCTCGACCTCGGCCAGCAGCATGGTTTGGGGGGAGAAATCCCAGAACCCGTTATCCGGGGGATTGAACGCCACGCCGGGCCAGGTGTCGCCGCCGCCGAGCGTGATGATGTAAGCATCTTTCTCCTGAACCAGCGAACAGCCCGCGCCACCCCAGCGGCAGGGAACCGATTCCTTCAGCGTCATCGGGAACTCCACTTGCGCGCCGGCGAAGAGGCGCGCCTCCATGGCGACGCCGCTGCCGAGCAGGATTCCCGGCAGAGCGGCGAGCAAAGTCTGTTTGATTCGCTGCATTACTCTCTCCGTGTCGATTGCCGGATAATCAGTTCCGGCTTGATGGTATGGATCTCGCCGTGGAGCTCATTCTCCCGGTCTTCCAGCTTGCGCAAGAGAAGGTCGACGATCAGGCGGGCCTGTTCCTCGGTTTTATCGTCCACGGTGGTCAATTCCGGGGTCGTGCAGAGGGAGTAGTCGTTGTTGTTATACCCGGCCACCCGGATGTCATTGGGAACCCGCAACCCCGCCGCCTGCAAGCGGTTCAGCATGGCGATGGCATAGAGATCGTTCGACAGGAGGAGGGCGTCGAGCTTTTTCGGCAGGATGTGGTCGCGGATCAGCATGTCGCAGTCCGCCCGGGTCTCCGCGGCGGTGAAGTGGGCGTCGATCTCGATGACGTTCATCTCGTTCTCGGCGAAACCGCACTGCCGCATGCCGTCGCGGTAGCCCTCCAGCCGCTCCAGCGAAGTCCGGTAGGGCTGGTTGCCCCGCACCTGGGCGATCCGGCGCGCACCTTGCTCGTAGAGATGGCAAACCAGTTCGTAGATGACGCTTCGCCGGTCGACGTGGACGCAGGCGGCCTGGGGAATCGGCGGCGTGTCGATGAACACCGTATTGCGGCAGGCGTCGGCAAATTTCCGGGTGAAATCCGGCGAATCATCGAGATAATCGCTCGGCATGCAGATGACGCCGTCGACGCCGTGCTGCATGAAGATGTCGTACTGTTCGCGCTGCAGCCGTGGATCTTTGCCGAATTCGCCGATCATGCAGCGGTATCCCTGCTGCGAGGCGAAGTGCTCGATGCGTCCGAGCGTCCGGAAGTGGGTCTCGGCGGCGTTGGTCTCGATCAATATCCCGATGACCCGGCTGGAGCGCCCCGCCAGGCGCTGCGCATTGAAATTCGGCCGGTAATTGAGGCGCGCGGCCACCTCGCGGATCCGCTCCGCCTTCTCCGGGCTGACCCGGACGTTGCTGTTGTTCCGCGAAATCACCTTGGCCGCCACCGTCAGCGAAACCCCGGCCTCCGCCGCTACCTGCCCCAGTGTAACTTTGCTCATGATGCCCGACTTCGATTTTTGATTCAGCGCTAGATCATTGCAATAATTATACCGGAAAAAACGGTTTTGTCAATACCTCGTTTGAAAAAATACCGAAGATTTTGGGGTTTCGGGCAGCCGCGTTTACGTGGGGCCGCAACGTGATTGGGGGTGGATCAAGCGCGTTGTGCGCGAGCGACGCGGCGGGAGCTGCCGGACAAGTCCGGCAGTCGCGAGGCGTTTTTCGGGCAAAGACGTGGCGGGCCGGGCTGCTTTACAGCGTCAGCGGGTCTTTGGTGGTCGCGGGTTCGAGGGGCTGCGGCGTTTTGCGCTTCAGCTTGTAGGAGCGCAGCTGTTCGCGCCACTCCCACTCCAGCTCCATGGTTTCGTCTTCGGCGTTGATCGAGCAGATGCCGGAGATCGGCGTCACCCGGTAGTATTTGCCCTGGTTGCATTCGGCGAGTTCGTAGAGGTCGATGACGAAGCGGAAGCGCTCCTTTTCATCCAGTTCAAGGGGGAGTTCGCTGCGGCGGGCGATGGCGGTGAGGTTGCCTTTGATGTTCTTCAGCTCTTTGAAGTCGATCTGCCGTTTGGCCTTGTCGAACAACAAATAGGTGATGCTGGTTTCGCTGTTGCGGGTGATCCGGATCGAGGGAACCAGCTCCTTCTTCTCCGCGTTGTAGCGGACGGAAATCTCGAAATTGACGAAGCGATCCGGATTGGCGCTGTCGATCCGCAGTTCGACGGTGTTCCCGGGGTTTTCCTCCAGCAGTTTCGCCGGGAAGGGCGGACGGTATTTTTCGCACCAGACGTCGATGGGCGAAAATTGCCCGGCAAGAACGACTTCGTACCCGAAGCCCGTCAGAAAAGCCCCCAACACCGCCAGCGCGGCAATCATGATCTTGAACATAAAGCTACCCCCGGTTTTACAGTTGTTACAAAATACCATGGAATCCGGCTTTTTGCAAATAAAGTTCCTGTTTTTGCTGGAAATCTCCATAGGGGGAGGTATATTCCTTGTTATAAACCGGGAGGACGCCATGTTCGAACAGCCATCACCCCCTGCCAAAGCCGAGTTCAAACCCCTCTCCGTCGAAGACCTGGTGAAATTCGTGATCGCCGGGAACCCCCTCTATCTCGTCAGCGCCGCGCTGGCCCTCTACGCCTCGACCATCCTTTTCGACACCGGGAACATCTGGGTCGAATCGGCGGTCCCGGTGATGATCCTCGCCGGATTCTCGCTCTTGTCGGCGGCGACGGCGGTCTTCATCGTCCGGCGCGGGAAGGTGTGGGACGACGCCCGGTCGCTCGCCTTCATCATCCTCATCTTTCTCCTCACCTTGTCGGCCTCGCTCGACGACAAACTGGTCGACCGTCCCGAAGTCGGCGGTGCCTGGCTGCTGGCCTCGCTGCTGCTCGCCGTTGGCGTCACCGAGTGGCTCCGGCGGGGATTGGGAATCCGCCTCTCGCGGGGGCTGTGGGCGAACTACTACGGGTTGCTCGGCGTTTTTTTCATCTACCCCTTCCTTCTCGCCCGGCTGCTGGACGGCAACTTCTCCGAGTACTCGCCGGTGGTCCGGGGGACCCTCCTCTTCCCCGTGGTCTTCTCGCTCGGGCTCCTGCCGCTCCTCGTCTCCATCGCGAAAGGGCACTTCCTCGACCGCGACAACGGCACGCCGTGGCGGTATCTGACCCCCGTGATCTTCGTCATCCTGACCGGCGCGGCGGTGCTCCGCAGCTTCCTCATCACCATCAGCTTCTACGGCGGCCGGGGGCAGGGGGGCTACGGGAACCTCGAACACGGTTTCGCTTACTGGATGCTGCTGCCCTTCCTGGTCGTCGTCGGCATGGCGGTGATCGAACTCTGCATCGCCGCGAAGCGTCCGGGGCGCGCGGCGGCCTTCCTCGTTCTGGCCGCTTTTCTGGCGCTGGCGTTCGCTTCGTTTGAGCCGGAGAGCGGCGGCCGGGTTCAGCGCGTCTTTTACTACGCCGCCTGGGGGCGCGCCTGCGGCGGGTGGATTCCGCCCCTCGCGGCGCTGACCATCCTCTACGGCTACGCGGTCTGCCGGAAGCTCTGGTGGGCGGTTCCCTTCGCCGCCATGGCGGCGGGGCTGCTGGCGCTCCAGTTCTGGAAGTTCAGCGGGGCAGGGGGACATCACCTCCTGGCGGTTTTCCTCACCGCCACCTTTATCTTCTTCGCGCTCTGGAAGCGGCACTGGTGGACGCTGCTCCTCCTCCTTCTCTGGGTGATTCTCGCGGGCGGCGGATATCTTCTCTTTTATTGCAAGCTGCTCGACACTTTCCTCCTGCCGGCGGGGTTGGCGGCGACGGCCATCCTGGTCGTGGGGGTCCGATCCGGAAGGCGGGAACTGGAAGCCGCCGGCCTCGCGATGAATCTGCTCTTCTTCTTTTTCTGCACCGTTATGTATAAGTGCGATAATTGGGAAGCGTGCCTGACGGCGGCCTTGCTCTACTTGGGGACGCTGTGGCGGCTCTTCCGCTACCCCGTGTTTGCTATTATCGAAACGGTGATCGTACTGATCGGGCTCTGCATTCTGGGAATCCGTTGGACGGATCGTTTCGAGTGGCGGGGCGTGGGAGTGATTGTGGGGAGTCTGTTCTTCTTCGCCGCCGCCTTCGCGGTCAGCCTGGCCAAGGCCGGACTCCTCAAAAAGTGGCTCGACCCCTTCTACGCCCGCTTTAAGAAGCCGGATGACAAGGACGCCGGGTGAAAGAGCACGATTTCGCCAAATATCTGCGCAAGCACCCCGCGCCCCCGCTGCCGCCGGAGATGGCCGGCTGCCGCCGGTTCGCAGTGATTCCGGCCTGCGACGAGAATGAAGAGATGGGGAACACCCTTTGCTCCCTCGCCGCCTGTGAGGGAATCGACGCCGTCGGGGTGATCGTGGTCATCAACCACCCGCCGGAGGCCCCGGAGGCGGTGCGCCGCGAGAATAAAAGCCTGCGCGACCGTTTCGCCGCGGGTGAATTCGCGGTTCCCGCCGCCGTCTTTTACCGCCCGGACCTGGAGGGCGGCGTCGGCGCGGCCCGCAAGCTTGGCCTCGATGCTGCGGCGGCCTCGCAGAACGCCCGCTCCATCG
>JAVBRV010000045.1:0-2893 GCA_031547585.1 Victivallaceae bacterium | reverse complement strand
TGGTTCTCGTGACCGCTTCCGGCGGCGCCCGCATGCAGGAGGGGATTCTCAGCCTGATGCAGATGGCCAAGACCTGCGGCGCGCTTGAGCGCCACGCGGCGGCGGGCCTGCCCTATTTCGCCATTCTCACCAACCCCACCTACGGCGGCGTGACTGCTTCGTTTGCGACGGTGGGCGACGTGATTCTGGCCGAACCGGGGGCGATGATCGGCTTCGCCGGTCCCCGGGTGATTCAGGAAACGACCAACTCAAAACTGCCCGAAGGCTTCCAGACGGCCGAGTTCCTGCTGGAGAAGGGTCTGATCGACCGCGTCGTCGAACGGAAAATTCTGCGGAAAGAACTTGGTTTGCTGCTTGAATTTTTCAAAAACTGAGATATTTTAAAAGAGTTGAATGAAATTTTTGTCGCCGGGCCGGACCCCGTGCGTTGTCAAAAGTGCCAACCGAGTCAGGTGGGGAACCAAGCAGCTCTACGCGATTTTTTGACAGGCCACGGGTCATCTGACCCGGCGACTCTTTTTTGAAGTGAACGATTTCATCGGAACCGTCGGCGCATAGGTAGGGCTGCCTGTCCTCAGGCAGCCGTTCTCGTCGCAGACTCTACCGGGTATGAGTTCGAGGTGAAACGTAGTCGGTTCTTTCCTCTCCGGAATAAGCTGGGAGCGCGATTTCACCTTGAAGAGCATGCGGAGTGAACGGCTGCCTGAGGACAGGCAGCCCTACCCGATAAAAGCTCCGCCAAATATTCCGACGGAATTTTGCAATTGGCTTGAGATATAGAAATAAGTGGAGGATTGATTCGATGACCCGCAACGACGGCCGCGCCCCGGATGAATTGAGAGCTGTTTCCATTATTCCCGATTTCCTCAGTCATCCGGCGGCTTCGGTATTGATCGGCTGCGGGGGGACCCGCGTCGTCTGCGCGGCCACGGTCGAAGAGAGGGTTCCGCCCTGGATGAAGCTCCAGAAGGTCCCGGGCGGGTGGATCACCGCCGAATACGGCATGCTCCCCGCCTCCACCCACGAGCGGATGCGCCGCGAAGCCGGCGCCGGCAAGCAGGGCGGGCGGACGGTGGAAATTCAGCGCCTGATCGGGCGTTCGCTCCGCATGTCCGTCGACCTCCTGAAGCTCGGCGAGAACACCGTGTCGCTCGACTGCGACGTGCTCGACGCCGACGGCGGAACCCGTTGCGCCTCCATCACCGGGGCGGCGACGGCGCTCGAAATCGCCTGCCGCCGCCGGTTCCCCGCCAATCCCTACCGTGAAAGCGTCGCCGCCGTCAGCGTCGGCATTGTGGGCGGCGTCCCCATGCTCGACCTCTGCTACGAAGAGGACTGCCGGGCCGAAGTCGATATGAACGTGGTGATGACCGCTTCGGGCAAGCTGGTGGAGGTTCAGGGAACCGCCGAGGAGGCCCCCTTCTCGCGCGCCCAACTCAATGAACTCATCGACCTTGCCGAAAGCGGGCTACGCAAACTCTTCCAGCTTCAGGCCGAAGCGGTCGAACAGGCGCTGGCGCGCCGGGAGGAACCCCGATGAGCGAATATCAGGTCATCGCCCGCAAGTGGCGTCCGCAACGCTTCGCCGACGTGGTCGGCCAGGAGCATGTGATCCGCACCCTGACCAACGAGATCCGCGACAAGCGGACCGCGCACGCCTACCTTTTCGTCGGTCCGCGCGGCGTCGGCAAGACCACGCTGGCGCGCATCTTCGCCAAGGCGCTGAACTGCTCCAATCCGCAGGAGGGAGAACCCTGCTGCCAATGCGAGTCGTGCCTCGGCATCCGTGAAGAGCGCAACCTCGACGTCCTCGAAGTGGACGCCGCCAGCCGCAACAGCACCACCGATATGCGCGAACTCGCCGAAGACGTGCTGACCCAGCCGACCGGCGGACGCTATAAGATCTACATCATCGACGAAGTCCATATGCTCTCGAAGGCGGCGTGGAACGTGCTCTTGAAGACCGTCGAAGAGCCGCCCGCGCACGTCAAATTCATCTTCGCCACCACCGAGGTTCACCAGGTGCTGCCGACGATTATTTCGCGCTGCCAGCGCTTCGATCTCTTGCCGATTCCGACCCGGCTGATCGCCGACCGGCTGCGGCTGATCTGCGAAACGGAAAAGGTGTCGATCGACGACGGCGCGATCTCCGCCATCGCCCGCGCCGCCGAGGGCGGCATGCGCGACGCCCAGTCGCTGCTCGACCAGATGATCGCCTTCTTCGCCCTCGGGGACGGGGCGGCGATCACCGGCGACCAGGTGCTGTCGCTCTTCGGCCTCACCGACCGGACCGATCTCGAAGCGATTCTGCTCGGGATGCTCCGCAACCGGCCGGGCGAAGTGGTGTCGATCGTGGCCCGCCTGGCGGCCAAGGGGAAGAACCTGGAAACCCTGTTCGACGACCTTCTGGGGGCGGTGCGGGCGATCCAGCTCTGCGCCATTCTGGAGGACCCCGCCGAACTCCTCGACGAAAGCGTCGAAACCATCGACCGCTACCGGCAGCTCTGCAAGCTGGTGAAGCCGGAGACATTGCAGATTCTGCTCGAAGTGATCGCGCCGGTGGGGCGGATTCTCCACGACGCGCTGAATAAACAGGTCTACCTTGAAACGGTTCTTCTGCGGGCGATGCGCGAGGCGCACGCGGTCCGCATCGACGACATCCTGGCGCGGCTCAACCAGTTGCGCACGGCGGGCGAATTGAAGTTCCTCGAACAGCTGCCGAACGAAGTGAAACCCGCCGCGCCGACCGTAATCATCGCTCCGGCTCCGGTTCCGGTTGCCGCCCCCGTTGCGGCGGCGCCGGCGGTTGCGCCCCCCTCCCCTCCCCCGGCGCCCGAGCCTGTCCCGGTTCCGGTCGTGGAAGAAAAAACGCCTGAACCCGAACCCGTTCCGG
>JAVBRV010000218.1:0-4668 GCA_031547585.1 Victivallaceae bacterium | reverse complement strand
AACCGTCGGTTCCGGAAGCCTCGAAGCCATATTCGCCGCCATCGCCGTTGGGAACCATGTTCCAGGGTTTTTCAGCGGCCCCGGCCAGCAGGGCGCTGAGGAGAAAGAAGCAAAGAAGAGACCTTCCCATATCAATACATCCCATACTGAACGGTGTCGTTGTAACGGGGCTGCCAGACTTTCTTATCGCTCAGGCGGGCGATCGGCAGCGCTTCCACATGACCGTCGAAAAAGCCCGCGTTGGCCCGGTTGCTGTGGCGGATGTTGACCGGGTAGTTGGTGGTGGCAGGGGCTCCGGTATTGGTCTGATGAATGACGCCGTAAATAACACCCCCGCCATGATACTGCTGATTTTGAACGCCGAAGGTATACATCGGGGTGCTGTCCGCAAAGTAGATCGGCCGGGAAGCGCCGCCGCCGAATTTCAAAACGCTGACGAGCTTGACGGAGGGGAGTTTGGCGGAGTCCGGAGCCTGTCCGGAGGAACGGTAATGGAGTCCGTAACTGGCTTGCCGGGAAAAATTTACTGTATTCCCAATATATGGCTCCGTATACCGGACCGGCTCAGCGGGGCACTGGTAAAGGACATCCTCATTCGTAAGATAGCGGGATCGGGAAAGCACCTGCTCCCAAGTGGCCGCCGACGCTAACGGCGGATAAAAAGCAACGGCCCAATCCTGATGGTCGAGGGAGTAGTTGGCGGCCGCCGCGCCGATCTGCTTCAGGTTGGATTGACAAGCAGCGGCACGCCCCCGGTCACGCGCCTTGCCGAGCGCTGGCAAAAGAATCGCAGCCAGAATGGCGATGATGGCGATTACGACTAAGAGTTCAATTAGCGTAAATCGATGCGGCCTGAAATATTCCATTTCCCTTCTCCTACTTTTCCCGTATGACAAATTCGGTTTCAAACACCACATCCCGGGGGGCGGGGGAGTTCCCGGCGAAGATCGCCGCCATCCGTTCCGCAGCCTGTTCGGCCGCCGCCCGCATCGGCAGCCGGAAGAAAGCCCCCCGAAAGGAGACCTTGGGCGGCGGCTCCTTGTCGGCGATCAGGCAACACTCCTCGAAGGGGTCGATTTTCAGTTCGTCAAAGAGTTCCGTAACCATCGCCGCCTGTTGATAATAGACCACCAGCGCCCGGGGGCGGCGGTGAAGAAGAAACTCCCGAAAGGCCACGCGCGGATCCCCTTGCTCCACCTCCGGCACCCGCTCACAGCGGGAAAGAACTTCATGAAGAACATGATAAAGCTGACGCTCCGAAACTCCGGAGTGTTCGGCGATGCAGCACTCCCGCCCCCCGAGGTAATCGAGGAACTTCCGCCGGCAGGCGGTGTAATCGAAGAGGAAATTATGTACGCCGGGAACCGGAACATCGTTGACGTTGATCACGGGAACCAGTTCGGCGGCCTCCCGCAGATACTCCGGATTGTTGACGAATCCGGCGACCAAGGCGTCGATGTAGGCATGCTCCAGCTCGCGCCGGACGGTCTCGGGCTTGTTGCCGGATTGGTTGAGGAAGCGAAGATTGCAATTCCACTCGGTCAGCGCCAGTCCAAGCTCGGAGGTCAGCCGCATCAGGTGATAGCCGTAGTAAAAAAGGTCGCCGGCATTGATCTTCAACCCGACCAGCGGAATCAATCGATCATCCGCCACGATGGAACTGCGCGGATTGGTGAAGGTGCCGATGCCGGGACGGCCGATCAGATAGCCCTGCTCCGACATATCCTTCAGCGCCAGCTGCACCGTACTCCTGGCGATGCCGAACTGTTCGGCCAGCGCCTGGATGGTCGGAATCATCACCGAACACCCCCGGCTGCGGTAGAGAATATTCATGACGAAATGCCGAACTTTCAGGACTTCGGAAATCTCGCCGTTTCCGGGCTTTCGCATCGTGGTGATTTTCCTTATCGGTATTTAATCGGTACAAGTATATTATAGCAAAAAAAGCGGCCTTGTCAATAGGCCGCCGAAACTTTTTCCAATTATTTTCCTTACTGCAGGATGACGACCTCCGTGCCGCCGGGAGCCAGCGTCAGGGGGAGGAAGCCCCCTGTTTGCTCCGCCGGAGCGCAGAGCGCCCGCGCCCTCCCCCGGATGGGCAGCCGGAAGGAGACCGGTTCCACCGCGTAACACCCCAGAACCGCCACGTCGCCCCCCTCCCCCCGAAGGAGTTTACCGCTCACCCCCTCCGGCAGCTCCAATGCGGGAGCCACGCCGGCAGCGAGGGCGAAGCCAACCACTTCGCCCTCCGTCCCCCGGTCATAGCGGTCATGCAGCACCCGGGTGAGCTCCAGCCCCCAGATGCGGGTGCGTCCTTCGCCATAACGGCAATCCACAGCGGCGGCGGCTCCGTCGGAGTAGCGGGCGTGAATCCGGGAATTCGTTCCGCCGAGCAATTCAAACTCCTGCCGCATCTGCCTGCCCGCAACCGTATTGCCGTCAACGATCTCAGCCGAAACCTCTTCCGGCATGGCGAGATAGTCCTGCTCGCGAACACCGAACACCTGCTCGAGGCCGTTGCCGGGGATCGCGTGACGAACGTACATGTGCTCGTCGAGCCAGGCGAAACGCCCGTCCGCCCAGGCCGCCCCACCGTTCCGGACGAAATCGGCGATTCCGCGGGCGGTGGCCGGAGCAACCAGGCTGACGAGGGGGAGGTAAAGCACCCGGTACCGGGAGAGGGCTCCGGCGGCGACCTCCTCCTCGGAGACGAATTCGACCGGCAGGTTGGCTTCGTTCAAGGCGCGGTAGCAGCCGAGAAGCGCATCCTGATAATCGGACATGACCCCCGGAACACCCGGATGATCCAGCCACTGCAAATAGCGGTAGATACTGGTGGAAAAGGAGTCGAGGATGGCGATCTTCGCCGGTTCGCGCCGAACCTTCAGCAACACTTCCCGGTTCGCCTCAAAGAGCCGGGAAAAATTCGCAACCGCCCGCGAGCGCGGCGTTTCGCCGCCGTCGGCGGGAGCGCGCAACCCGAACTCCCCCGGCTCGAAGGTGCCGCCGCGCCAAGCCTGCCACTCCCAATGGATCACGCCGCGAAGTCCGGCCGCATAGGACTGCCACAGCTCATAAAAGACGGTCTCCGGGGTCGGCGTGTACTTTTGAAGATGGATGTTGCTGGTACCGACCTGAAGCTCGCCCACCATTGCATCACCGCCCTTCAGCCAGCTCCAGGTGCGGTCGACGCCGCAGTTGTAGAAGTTTCGGCGGTTCCGCAAATCAGGTGCATGATGCCAGTTGTCGTTGCTCTGGTGCATGGAGCTGCTGATCGAATCAGGAACCCGGGCCGTCTTATAAAAATCCCGTCCGGCGGGAACCGGATTGTTGTTGATGCTGTGCAAGTTGGTATGAGTCGGGTGCTCCGTGTCGTGGCGGCGGATCTCTTCGCAGAGCCAGGCCGCCTCTTCGCAAAGCAGTTCGGGGGCGAACGACTGGAAATCGTATTCGATCGCCGAAGTCCGGCCGCGGGTGCCGAGCCGGAAGACGCGCTCCAGCCAGTCGGCGTCGAGCTCCTCCAGCGAACCGGGCAGCAAGAGGCCGAGAACGGGGTACTCGCCGCGCCAGTTTTCTTCAAGGACCTCGTAAGTCGGATATTTTCGCTTGAGCCAAAGGGCGAATTTCTCCAGGAACGGCCGATTTCGGGTTGTATTCAGCGTCGGCTCATTCCAGATGTTCCAGCTGGCGAGCGCGGGAGCATGCCGATACCGGCCAACCAGGGCGGCGATGAGGAGGGCGAGCGGTTCCCGAACCTCCGGCCGTTCCAGCGACGGATAGCGCCCCGGATCATTCTTGCCGAGCTCATCAAGCTTGCACGTCAGCCAGAAAGGAGGATAAAAGCCGACCGTGCACATCACCTTCAAGCCGTGCCGGGCGGCGGCGGCGAAAAAGTCGTCAACGAAGCGGAAGCGGTACTCCCCCTGCCGCTCCTCGACCAGCTCCCACCAGACGATGATGCGGATCAGGGTGTAGCCGTTTTCGACCATCCGGCGGCAATCCTCGTCGAACTCCTCCGGACCGTATTTGGGGTTGAGCCAGTACATCGTACCCAGCGTGAAATCGTGCGGCTTCATTTTTCTCTCTCGTTAAGGTAATAGTGAAATATTCGTAGGAGTTATGCCGGTTGTCATGGTTTGCCCCGCGTTCCCCGTCAGATATCGTTCGACAGGAAGCGGAGCGGTTCCTCCCGGGCGCTGAAGCGGAGTACCACCGGAGTTTCAGTTAGGCGCAGGGGTTCTTGCAGGGAGAGCGGATTGCCGAACAAATCCTCGCCGCGTACGGAGCGGGGAGCAGAAAGACGAACCGGGGCGGCGTTCTCCTGCTTCCAGCAGACGGCGAAACGGCTTCCGTCCCGGTGGATGAAGGAATAGAGGGTGATGCCTTGGGGTGTCTCCCGGCGTCCGAGCGGTTTGCAGCCGGTGAAGAGATGCGCGGCGGAAGCATAGGCCGGATAGAGGATGCCGGGAACCGGCTCGGCCTGGAGAAGCACCTCGGAACTATCCGGCGCAAGATTGCTGGATTGCAGCTGCGTACAGTTCACCGGCATGCTCTGCATCACCCCCTCGCCGAAGTCAATGGTCAGACGCCGGAAGAGGTGTCCGGGCCGAGTCCCCGCGACCATTGCAATATAGGATGTGCTGTGGCGCTCTTTCGCGGGCGGATCCC
>JAVBRV010000371.1:0-10634 GCA_031547585.1 Victivallaceae bacterium | reverse complement strand
ATCGTATATGGGGGAGTATATGAGACCCTCGCGGCTTTCACATCGGGAGCTGCCACAGGAGGCGCGAATGCTGCTGACGAAACCCCGGAACTATCTGCTGCCCGAGCCTTTGGAGCTTGATTGCGGCAAAGTGCTGAAGATGGTGAACATCCGTTATGAGACGGCGGGCGAGTTGAACGCCGACGGCTCCAACGCGGTGTTGGTTCTTCATGCCCTGTCGGGGGATGCGCATGTCTGCGGCCGCTACACCGAGGACGACCCCAAGCCGGGCTGGTGGGACGAAATGATCGGCCCCGGCAAACCGGTGGATACCAACCGTTATTTCATTCTCTGCAGCAACGTGTTGGGCGGCTGTTCGGGCTCCACGGGGCCGCGCTCGGTCAATCCGGAGACGGGCAACCCGTACAATCTCGACTTCCCCGTCATCACCATCCGCGACATGGTGCGGGCCCAGAAATACCTGATGGATCACCTCGGCATCAAGAAGTTCCTGTCGGTGATGGGCGGCTCGATGGGCGGAATGCAGGTTTTGGAGTGGGCGATCAACTACCCCGAGTGCGTGGGCAGCGCAATCCCCATCGCCACCACCAGCCAGCTGTCGCCGCAGAGTATCGCCTTCGACTGGGTGGGGCGCGAGGCGATCCGCAACGACCCCAACTGGAACGGCGGCAACTATTCGGCGGACCGGGTTCCGCAGGGCGGACTCTCGACCGCGCGGATGCTGGCGCACATCACCTACCTCTCCGACGAATCGATGAGCCGGAAGTTCGGACGCGACCTTCAGGATTCGCGCAGCTACTCCTTCGACTTCCGGCGCGACTTCGCCGTCGAGAGCTATCTGGAGCACCAGGGCCGCCGCTTCGTCGAGCGCTTCGACGCCAACAGCTACTACTACATCACCCGGGCGATGGACTACTTCGACCTCTCGGCCCGCGCCGACGGGAACCTCGCCAAGGCGCTGGCTCCGGCGACGGCGCCCTTCCTTGTGGTGTCGTTTTCGAGCGACTGGCTGTTCCCGACCGCCGAATCGCGCAAGATCGTGACGGCGCTGCTCCACAACCGGCAGACGGTATCGTTCTGCGAAATTCAATCCGCCTACGGGCACGACGCATTTCTGCTGGAAATCGACACCCTGGGGCCGATGATCCGGGCGTTTCTGGCCCACCGTCAGGAGGCACACCATGCGTAAACACACCCTTGCGGACTTTCGCAACCGTCCGGACCTGGAGGTCATCACCGGCTTCGTCGAACCCGGCTTCCGGGTGCTGGATCTCGGCTGCGGCGACGGCGGCTTTCTCCGGATGCTGAAAAAGGAGAAAGGGGCCGACGTGCTCGGCATGGAGATCGACCAGGAGCTGATCGCCGAATGCATCGCCAACGGAGTTCCGGTGGTTCAGAGCGACCTCGACACCGAATTGGAATTCGCCGACGACAACTCGTTCGACCTGGTGATCCTGTCGCAGACGCTGCAGCAGGTGAAACGCCCCGACATGCTGCTCCGCCGGATCGTCCGGGTGGGCAAACGGGCGGCGATCAGCGTCATCAACTTCGGCCACCTCCAGTGCCGGTTCCAGCTTTTGCTGACCGGGCGGATGCCGCGCAACGCGCAACTGCCCTACCACTGGTACAATACGCCGAACATCCACCACGGGACCATCCACGACTTCCAGCGGCTGGCGGAGCGTCTCCACATCCGGATCGTCCGGAAGGTTCCGATCAACGCGACCATCCCCGTCCTCACCCGGATGGCGCCCAATCTCCTGGCCGTCGGCTGCGTCTTCCTGCTGGAAAAGCGGTAGCCCGCTCAGGGAGCGCAGAGTTCAAAAAACACGGCCGGGCCGTTCTTCAATTTGCCGGTGTCGACGGCGATCTCTTTGACGCCGCCATGCTCCTCCAGCGGAATGCGCTCGACCTTGGTTCCATCGAGGCCGAGGGCCCATAACTCCATGGGAACCGGGTTCTTCAGGGAGCATTTTAGTTTTCCGCACTGCATCAGGATCGGCAACGCCCCCTGCTTATGAAGCAAGCTCCGGTCAACGCTGACCGTCATGCCGGAATTTACCGCATCGGTGGAGTAAACGAGGACAATCCGGCGGCTCTCCCCCAGCGGACGCCCATCGACGCTCACCGCCGCGACCAGAGCGGGAACCGAACTGTTAATGTTTTTCAGGCACGACAAATCGACCGGCTCTTTCCCCATATGGGCAACCGCTTCCGTGCGACCGGTCGTGACGCTGAGCCGGGATTTTGCGGCTTCCATACACAATTCGCCGGTATCGCTTTCGAAGATCTTGCGCTGAAAATCCGTCCGGTTGTCGGGGGGAATGACGCCTTTCTCCTTCAACCGGGCGAGAATCCGTTCATTGCTCTCCCTGCCGTCCGGGTTGCCGTCGACCACGGTGGAGGTGTATTCCGTATTGACGATTTGCGCGCCACCCCGCCGCGGCAGCATGACCAGATCCGCCTTGCGGACGATAGCGGCGGCCGGGGAACAGGAGACGCCGAACCCGGTCACCAGCGCCAAAGAAGCCTGGTCGGAGTTGAGCGCATCCTCCGCATTTCCATCCCGGAACGACTCCTCCGGGTCGATCTTCACCTCCAGCAGTCCCCGGGCCGGTTTGACGTCGCCGCGCAGGAAGAGGTGCGCCGCCAGAAACTCATTCGCCCGGAAAACCGGTGAAAGGCAGTGTGTGAATTCATCCATCGGTTTATTATGCTCAAGCGCCACGGCGTCGGAGTGAACCATGATCGCGCCGTAGTCCTGAAAAGCCGAATAGGCGGGGAAGGCCAGCCCCGCCTCATGCGCATACGGGTTCCAGAAGCCCTGGGCATATTCGGTCACCATCATCGGCTTGTCGAGGAGGCGCGTCTGGTTGATGGACCGCCAGTACCAGATGGTTCCCGCGACGGTGCTTCCGCTGCCGATCACCGAGCCGGGACGCATGGAGTTGCTCGGATGCGCCCCGTAATCGTGCATGGAGACGATATCCGCCCCGGTCCGCAAAACGGTTCCGCGGATATTTTTCGTGGAGTCATATTGGGTGGTCAGCCCTTGATAGCCGCATTCTTCGATCACTTTACGGTAAAATGTGTGCAGATCGTTCTGAAGGTCACGATAATAGAGCGACATATCATGGCGCCTGGCTCCGTGCGGAACCCGTTCCGTCCCGTTGAAGGGGATGTCGGCAATTTCCTTCAGGCGATCGGTTTCCGGGTCGTTCCAGGCCGCCTTGACCTTCTCCATGGTGCCGTACTTCCGGCTCAGCCAGCGATGAAATCCCTGCTGCCAGATCAGGTTGGCCTTGCCGTGGTAGCCCATCCACGGCATGGTGGAGAGATCCTGTTCATTGTAGAAGAGCACGCAGACGACAACGGGGTCATCCTTCAAGGCAAGGCCGCTGTAAAAATTGACATGATTCAGCACCATTTGCACGCCGGTTCGCCAATGCTCCCGCGCTCCGTCTTCGAAGTAAAGCCGGTCCCGCAATCTTTTCTGCACCGACGGAGTCCAGCCGCCATTGTAGTAGCCGACGATCGCCAGATCGACGTACAGGTAGATGCCGCGCTCCTTGAAGCACTTCACCAGATGGTCGAACCGCCGCCAGTTCTGCTCCGGAACCTGGAAATCCCCCGCGGTGCTGCCGGCCATCAAGCCGCTGTCCAAGCAGTGGAGCCGGATGATATTGTACCCCTGCCGAACGACCAGATCACTGAAAAGCTCGATGTTTTTGAACGCGGCTTCATCGGACATTTTAACATCGAAGACGAACTTCCCGTAAATCCAGTTGAACCCCAGGAAGCGGATCGACTCTTCCGAGCGTCGTTCAAAAGCGAGCCGGCCGTCGGAACGGGCGATGACCCGGCCGAACTTCCCCGCGGGCTTTCCGGTTACCCCGGCCAGTCCGGAGAGATCAAGCGCGCTGCCGGGCTTGACCTGAATATCGGCGGTATTGACAACCTTCCAGTGGTCGTCCGGCTTATACACGATCGATTTCCGTTTTTTCGCGAACTCCTTTTCCGCGGGAGTCAGAGCCTCTTCGCCGGTTTCCAGCCGGAAGGCAAGCGCGGCGGAGGTGAAATTCCCTCTCCCCGGCTTGAAGTGAAGGCGAAGCTGGTATCCCCACTCCAGGGAAACGACGGTAAGGGAGAAATCACCGGTCAGCAGATAAACGCCGCTCTCATTGGCCACGACCAACCGTTGTACCTTGCGCTGTTTCGGGTATTCGGCTTTTTCTCCCTTCTCCGGCAACCGGAACGGCGCGCCATCGATAACCAGGGTGGCGCCGCGATATTTCTGGATGGAGAGGGGAATCATGAAATTGATCTCATAAGCGTAAAGCTGCCGCTCCGGCGTCAGGCGGAGATCGACCTCCCAGGCGCGTTCCGAGATTTTCTTCACGGTCTCTTCGAAGTGGATCTTCGTCTCTTCCGCGATCAGGTCGCCGGTGAATTTCGCCCCTTCCGCCGTCACGGAGCTCTCCGACATGACCGTATGCTTATCCGCCTGAGCAACCTGCTTCCAACCCGGCAGGAATACCTGGATGAACGCCTGGTCTCCCGTAATATCCATCCCGCCGCTCTTCGAAAATTTCACCGTGTCCGCCCCGGCCGCCACGGCAAGGAACAGCACCGCGAAAATCAAGCCGCACCGGCAATTGCTTTTCTCCGCCATCGTTTTCCCTCTCAGTATGTAACGTTGAAATCCTGCGGCCGGTACGTTCCATTCGGCCGTTCGGCCATCCGGATCGACGACACATGCCAATCCAGCCAGAGCACATTGACGCTCGATCCCGGATGGCGGGGGTCGAAGGCCCGGCCGTAGTTCCAGAGGGGATACCAGTACCAGTTCTGCCAATGCTGCCCCATCGAAGCCTCGTTGCCGTCGGAAATTCCCACCTTCGTCGCCGGCCTCTTCCAGCGGTGGCTCGGCACGTAACTATCCTCGAACGAGGTACACATGAGCACTCCGACCTGGCCGGCGGTCATCGACGACGGCTCTCCGCACTTGAATACGGATTTCGACGGCGCATACTTCAACCCGACCAGAAGGTCATACCAGTCGCAAACGCCCCAGAGCGCCCCCGGGTAAGCGCTGCCGGACAGCCGTCCCTGCATCATCCAGCCGTTGTTATCGGCAATGTACAGATTGCAATAGGCCCCCGACTGCTTCAGGTTATTGGCGCATGTCGTTCGCCTGGCCGAGCGACGGGCCTTGCCCAGCGCCGGCAGCAGCAGCGCCGCCAATATGGCGATGATGGCAATAACGACTAGGAGTTCGATAAGCGTAAACTTTTTCATTCCGCCTCCAAGGTTCACATGAGTTCAGATGCCTGTTATAATTATACGATATCCGGAAATCAAAAGCAAGGAATCGGCGTCCGCTTGGCGGGAAATAAAATGGCACAAGGGGAAATAATGGGAAATTAATTTGCTTTTCCGGATTTTTCGTGCTATACTCGTTAAAAACAAAAGCCGCATTCCCTTATCATTATGAAAAACATCACCGTCAAAGACATTGCCGAAAAGGCCGGGGTATCCCCTTCCACCGTTTCCCGGGCGTTGAACAACCGCTCTAAAGTAGCGCCGGAGTTGCGGCGGCGGATCGTCGAGCTGGCCCGCAAAATGGACTACCGGCCGCCGGCCGGTTCCCGCAGCCGGACGGTGGCGGTCATCCTGCCGGCGAAAGCGCACTGCGACATGGGGATCTACGAACGGACTCTCCTCAACCGGATCATTCAGCATGAATCGGTGGAGCGGGATTATCGGATCATGCTGCTCTCTGCCGATGATTTTTCCATTATCGAAGAACAGACGACCGTCGGCGTTCTCTCCTTCGATTACCTCCAGCGCCTTGCTGACCGCCTGCCAAAACTGAAAAACCTGCCGATGGTCTGCGTCAACGACTACGGCAAACGGCTCGATAATATCTACTCCGTCAGGAGCAATGACCGCCAGGGAATCCGCCTGGCGCTCGCCCACCTGTGGGAGCTGGGACACCGCCGGATCGGCCTGCTGCAAGATGCCGAGGGGGGCCGAACCCTCTGCTCGGACATTCGGGAGGAGAGTTATCTGGAGTGGATGACGGAGATGGGCGGCACGGTTTCAGTGAGCTATGTCGATTCGCTCAGCAACCATGCCGAAGCCGTCGGCCGGCTGCTGCAACAGCAGGTGACCGCCATCCTCGCCGCCGGCGAAGCCTTTACGCTATGGCTCTACCGCCTCCTGGAGCTTTACGGCCGCAGGATTCCGGAGGATATTTCACTGGTTACCTGGGAGGCCCCGGAAATCTCCGAATTCATGTCGCCGCGAACCACCACGATTGCCCAGGATTTTCCCCGCATCGTCGCCGCGGCCTTCGATCTCCTGGAGGAACAGATCGAAGGCAGGCAACCCGCCGGCGACATCGTTGTCGACAACAAGTTCCTGCTGCGTGAATCGACCGCGCGGATTTCCTGAATTTTCAACGCATCCCCCTTGCGTTCGGTCGGAGTGCGTGTTATAGTTACTGCGAAGAATAATCGAAGGTTCAAATATGAAACAATGGATCCCGGCAATATTGCTCTCTTTATGGTGTTGCGGAGCCGTGGCGGAAGAGGCGCCGAAGAGCGCTTTCGTGCCGCCGACGCAGGAGGTCAACGCCATTCTCGCCTCCGTCAACGGCCGCCCGATCAGCCTCGCCGACCTGCTCCCGGTCACCCGGCAGGAGGAGTACCAGGCCTACGCCGCCTATTCGGGGGAGCGCTTGTATGAGGTCATCCGCGACCTCCGCCGCAAAGCGGTCGAGAATGAAATCGACCGGCAGCTGATTCTGGAAGACTACCGCCGCCAGACCTTCACCATCCCGACGCAGGAGATTCAGGCCGAAGTGGACCGGCTGGGCGAACGGATGGGCGCGCGTTCGCGGGAGGAGTTCGAAAAGCAGGCCCTGGCCGCGGGCAGTTCGATCGATAAGATCTGGAAAGAGGTCGAGGAGTACCTGATCGTCCAGGTGATGATCCACCGCCGCTGCCAGGCCGAAGTCAGCGTCACCCCGCGGGAAATTCATCAGTATTTCGCCAAACACCCGGAGGAATTCACCCGGCCGGACAGCATCGACCTGGCGATGATCCTTCTCCCCGCCGACTCTGAAAAGCAGGAAGAGAACGCCGCCAAAATCGAAACGACCCTGAAGGAATCCCCCGAACGCTTCGCCGAACTGGCCAGGCAGTATTCCGCCGGCCCGGGCGCGGAAGCGGGGGGCAGCCTCGGAACCATCGAAGTGAAGCGGCTGCGTCCGGAATTCGCGGCGGCCATGCCGTCGCCGCCCGAGGCGGGCAAAGTGTACGGTCCCATCCGTACCGCCGAAGGGATCTCCTTCCTCCGGGTGACAGCCTATCACGCCGAAGAAAAGCCGGAGTTCCGGAAGTCCGCCGCCGCCATCCGCACCAAACTGGAAGCGGCGGCCCGCGAAGAAACCCGGTTGAAATATGTGGAGGAACTGCGAAAGGAGGCGGTGATCCGTCTTTTTATCTAAGTTTCTGGGGGGGTTGACAATCTTGTGCGTATGTGATATATTGTCCTATGAAAATTTATTGCCCGAAATGCAAAGCACCCTTTGAAGCGGCGCCGCCGCCGGAAGGGGAGCAGTCTCATTGTCCGAAATGCGGAGACGGGGTCGATTACCCGGCTTCGCCGATCGCTCCCGGCGCCGTTATCGGCGACTTCCTGATCGAACGCGAAATCAGCAAAGGGGGCATGGGCGAAGTCTATCTGGCCCGCCAGCTCTCGCTCGACCGCCCGGTGGCGCTGAAGGTATTGCAGGATAAACTCCTCGCCAGCAACCCCGAATACGTCGACAGCCTCTTCCACGAAGCGCGCGCCGCCGCCCGGATCAACCACCCCAATATCGTCCAGGCCTACGCCGTCGGCGAAGAGAACGGCATCTTCTACTTCGCCATGGAATACATCAAAGGCGAGACCTTCAAGCAGATCCTGAAGCAGGAAAAAGTGCTGGCCTTCAACAAGGCCGCCAAGGTGATCCGCGAAATCGCCAGCGCGCTCGACGTCGCCTGGCGCGAGCAGAAACTGGTCCACCAGGATATCAAACCCGACAATATCATGCTCGACGCCAACGGCTTCTCCAAGCTGGCCGACCTCGGTCTCGCCCGCGTCGCCACCAACGAGCATGAAGAAGATGTGGGCGACGAGGTGATGGGGACGCCGCAGTACATCAGCCCCGAACAGCTCACCGGCGTGCCGACCGACGTCCGCAGCGACCTCTACAGCCTCGGCGCCACCTTCTATCAATTCGTCACCGGCCGCTTCCCCTACGTAGCCGATACCACCGACCAGATCGCCCGCATGCACGTCGAAGGCAACCTCACCCCCCCCAAAGAAGTCAACAAAGAGCTGCCCGATGAACTCAACACCATCATCATGAAGATGATGGCGCGCGATCCAGCCGACCGCTACCAGACGCCCGTACCGCTCATCAAAGCGCTCGACCTCTTCCTCGACAGCTACCGGGGGCCGCAGGTTCCCGCGCTGAACCTCGGCAGCTTCAACCGCAAAAGCACCATCGCGCCCGGCTCCTTCCGCACCCCCACCCGATCCACTTCCGGGCCGATCCCGACGATGACTCCGCCGCCGACGCCCTCCGCGCCGACGCCGGTTCCCACGACGACCCCGACGCCTTCCGCGCCAATGCCGGTTCCGACAACTACTCCGGCTCCGGCGAAACCGGCGGTCACCATGGCGACGCCGCAACGCCCCCCGCCCTCCTTCGGCCGTCCGGCCCCGACATTCGCGGCCAAAAAAGCGGAACCCGAAACCGCTAAAGAACCGGAAGAAGAAGAAAAAGAGGCCCCGCCCGCCAAAGAGAAGTTCCGGCTGCGTTTCTCCATGCCGCCCGTTCTGAAGAAAATTTTCCTGCTCCTTCTGGTGCTGATTCTCCTCGCGGTGCTGGCTGCCGCCGCCCTCGGCATCCTGGCCCACTACGAAAAACTGCCGGAAGCCCTGAAACCGTACGGGCAAAAGGTCCTGGCCCTGATCGGCAAAGCCCCCGGCGAAACCACTCAGCCCAGCGAAGGAGAGAACCCCTCCGAAAAGACCCCCGATAAGCCCCCGATCCCGGTGAAACCCGCCGAAACGGAACCGCCGAAGCCGCCCGCCATCGTCACCCGCCCGGCCTACCTCGCCGGCGTCACCTCGTTGCTCAATCACGTCCGCAGCAACCCCGACGACCAGGCCTGGCTGCTGCGCGAAGGAGACGCCTTCTTCAGCCGCTACCCGCAGCCCGTGACCGACGAGGAACGAAACGCGGTGCAACTGCTGCTCGAAGTCTACGCTCGCGCCGACGAAACCAACCGCGCCCAACCCGCCCGGAGCCGCGCCCGCGAACGCCACCTCCAGGAGATCGCCGAACGCAAGGCCGCCATCGAAAAAGCCGCCCGCGAAAAAGCCGAAGCCGAAGAAGAGGCCAAGCGCCAGCGCGAAGCCGCCGCCGAAGCCGCCCGCAAAGCCGCCGAAGAACAGCGCGCCCAGGCCGAAATCGACCGCAACCGCGCCGTCGAACGGCAAGCCAAACTCAAAGCCGATACCGAAATCCTCTACCCCGCCATCGTCGAAGGCTTCTATAAAGCACTCCAAAGCGGGAAAAACGACGAATTCGACGAAGCCATACGCAACGCCGTCAACTACCTCCTCCCCGCCGGCGCCGACACCGACAGCGAAAAGAAAATGATCGCGCAATTCAACGCCATGCGCAACGACCTGCCCGGCGAATTGAAAAAAGTCCGCGCCTTCATCGAAGCCCTGAGCAAAGTCACCCCGCGCAACAGCTTCTCCGTCGAACTCGACAACCGCGAACTCGTACAGGTCGTCGCCATCCGTCCCAACGGAGTCGTTCGCTACCAGACCGTCAGCGGGCGCGAAAACGACCTTCCCCTGACCAGCGAAAAACTCCGCAGCCAATTCTTCTCACGCCTCGAAAGCCGCCTGAAATTACAGAATCCCGAATTCTTCTACCGACTCATCACCCGCGATTTTGACCAAAACACAGCCAAACTCGCCCCCGCCGGATTCTGGCGGAACAACTGGCAACTCTTCAAACCATAACCAAAGGATCACCCCCCATGGACGACCTCAGCCAGAAAATCCACGACCGACTCGACTCCCTCCGCGTACACCTCCAGGCCGACGGCGGAGACCTCGAAATCGTCAGCATCGAAAACAAACTCGTCAAACTCAAACTCCGCGGCGCCTGCGGCGGATGCCCACACGCCGCCATGACCATCAAAGGAGGACTCGAACGAATCCTCCGCGAAGAACTCGACCCCGAAATCACCATCGAACGCGTCCTGTAAAACCTGGTTTTGGGACTTGGGGGAAGGGCGAAAAAACTTTTCTTCACGGGAAGAAAAGCCTTTTCGCCCTTCCCCCAAACCCCCATCCCACTTTTTCAAAAGAAGCGTTGCAGGCGCAAACGAGGCATGGCCGTTGGCCATGCCTCATTTGCGTACATTTCGTCTTTTGCGAAATTCCCTTTCTCCTCCATCACCCTCCCTCACTTTTCAAAAATAACCACCGGTCGCGAATTTATTTTTGCCAACGGAAAAAATAAATTCGCGCCTACTACGCTTTTTTTGAAGGGATGG
>JAVBRV010000375.1:0-12459 GCA_031547585.1 Victivallaceae bacterium | reverse complement strand
AGGGCTGCGGCCTGCGTCCCGCTGCCGGGCGGATTACCCACGGCAGGGAGGCGGTCGCCGTTTCGGGCGCGGAACGGTTCGACGCGGCGGCGGAGAAGCTGGTCAATTCGGGGCACAGCCGTCTGAATCGGGACGGCACGCTCGAACAGTGGCAGAATCCCGGAGATTGGATTTCGTGGGAGATCACCTTCGCCGAGGCGGGGGAATACGAGCTGGAACTGGTTACCTTGCAGCGCTGTCACAGCTACCCGTGGCTCGGCGGCCGCACCATCGAATTCCGCTGGGGGGACCGGGTTCAATGCTGTGAGCTTAACCTGGACGTCGCGCTCGGCGGCGAATACTACCGGAAGGGTCTTTCCCGCCTCGGCGCGATCCGGGCGGAAGCCGGGGAGTCCGGCGTGCTGTCGCTGCGCTGCCGCTCCCTCAACGACCCCGCCGCCACCGATATGAATCTGGAAGAGCTGCGGCTGACGGTGAAAAACGCGACTGAAATGAAGCCGGACGAACGATTGGAATTGTGCCAAACCTTATAACCGGAGGCTGGAATATGAGACGGAATTTTACGCTTATCGAACTCCTCGTTGTAATTGCCATCATCGCGATTCTCGCTGCGATTCTGCTGCCGGCGCTCTCCAAAGCGAGGGACCGGGGGCGGGCGGTAACCTGTACCAATCTCTTCAAGCAGCTCGGTACGGGGTCCTCCATGTATCTGGACGACAATAAAAACACCATCCGGCTGGCCACCGGGACCGTTTACAGCCAGATGCTGTACAACAATGCCCAGGGGTACGAATACCTGCGGTACTACGCGGGGAGCCGGATCTGCGACAATCCCTGGTTTGAAGTGTTTGCCAATGCCTCCATGCTCTGCCCGGTTATTGCCGCCTCGGATGTCGACTCCGGCGTTCACTGTACCCGTTTCACCTACAGCAACTGGGCGGATCATGCCTCACACCGGAGAATTTTCGCAATCATCGGTTTCAATTACCAACAGTTGCAGCCCGACAAGACCGACGCCGCCGACAAGCAGTTCTTCCATGACCGGCGGCGGGTGGTCCGTCCCTCGGCGGGAATACTCCACTCCGAAGGACGGTGGGATATCACCAATATCACGGCCGGTTTCGGAGACAAAGACCAGGGCTTCTGCCACAATCGCCGCGCCAACCTCCTGTTCTGGGATGGACACGTCGCCGCCAAAAGCAAAAGCGACCTGATCTGCGGTCACCCCAGCTATCAGGCGGATTGTCCGCGCTGCCCCTTCTGGTATATTTACTCCAAGTGAGAATCATCATGAAAAAGCTTCTTCTCTTCCTCCTCTTTCTCTCTCTCGGCCTCGCCGCCGAAACGCTCCACGAGTGGAGCTTCGCCAATGGAACCGCCGGGGCGAGCGGCAATCCGAAGCAGGTTGCCGTTACAGTCGACCCGGCCGTGAAAACGCCGGGAGGCGCTCCCGCCCTCGCGGTGAAGCTGTTGGAACGCCCCGAAGAGGGACCGGCCCACGCTGTATCGGTCAATTTCATTACCGAAACAGAACTGGTTCCCGGCAGCCGTTGCCGGGTCACCTTCCAGCTCCGGTCGGACCGGGAGGGCAAGGTCGCCGCCGGCTGCCTCCTCCGCGATAAACCGTGGTCGCAACTGGGGCCGCGCTCCTCCTGGAGCGGAACCGTCAACGGCGAATGGCAGAACGTGACGATCGAATTCACCGTCGACCAGGAGGGAAAACGCGCCGTCCGCGCGCCGATGCTGATGCTGGGCGACTTCCCCGTCGGCGGCACGATTTACGTGGGGCCGGTTTGTTTTGAAAAGGTGGTGAATTTTCTCCCCCTCGCGCTGAATCCGGAGTGGAAAGTTCGCTTCGAAGCCACCGGGGTCGAAAAGACCGTTACCCTGAAGGACAACGCCGTCGACCTCGGCCCCGCGAAAGAGAAAACGGCGGCGCTTCTGGTCAACGAATTCGACTCCCCCGAGGCGGGGATGATGCAAGTCGGCTGCGCGGCGGATTGGTGGTTCGAGTTTTCCGTCAACGGCAAGGCCGTTTACGATACGCTGGCGACCGGCAACCGCGAATCCGGCTTCCAACCGGCTGATCATATCTTCAACTTCCCGGTGGTGAAGGGGAAGAACCGGGTCGAAGTCCGGGTGCTGGCGGGGTCGGCGGGGTGGAAGTTCGTCTGCGGCGCGGTTCCCTTCCGCGCCAAGACCAGCCGGATCACCGAAATCGTGCGCAGTGCGGAGTGGCGGCCGGTCAAGATGGACCAGGTCGAATGGGAAAACATCACCCCGAAGCGGATCGACGCCTTCAAAATCCTCCCCGGCAGTGCGCTCGACTTGTCGCGGTATGTCCCCCGGTACGACATCGACCGGTTGGGGCGGCTGGTGATCGGTACGGAGGGGCACCTGATGGCCGAAAAGGACCCCGCCGCCCGAATCCGCCTGCGCGGTTTCAACGCCATTCTCGGCTCCTTCTACCACAATTTCTATAAGTTGAGCCATGCCGAGCTGGAAGAGCTGGCGGAGGAGATCCGGCTGCAGGGGATGAACGCGCTCCGGCTGCACTTCTTCGAGGGGGCGCTCTGCGGTCACAACGGGCTCCCCTGGCAGGGGGAGAGACGCAAAAAGCTGAGCGAAGTGCCGATGGCGCAGACGGTTGAAGAGCTGCCGATCGACCCGGTCTTTCTCGACCGCTTCCACTGGTTCGCCAAGTGTCTGCGCGACCGCGGCGTTTACCTGATGGTCGATATCGCCACCAATTTTGCCGGGTGGACGCAGGCGGCGACGAAAACCACCTGGAGCGAGAGCTTCTATTACGGACTTTTCGAAAACGAACAATACCGCCGGAACTGGCGGGCCGGGTTCGACTTCCTGATGAACCGGGTCAACCCCTACACCAAAACCCGGATGCTCGACGATCCGCAATATATCGGCATCACCTTCTTCAATGAGCAGGAGCATATCTTCAATAAGGAGAATTTCAACGTCTTCGACCCGGCCTGGCGCAAGCTCCACCCCAACGCCCCCGGATTCTCCGAGGAGCTGCTGCGCGCCGACTCCGCCGACGGCGCGGCGGCCCGGAAGTTCCTGCTGGCGGAGGTCGATCAAATGAACCGTTTCTACCTCGATACGGTGAGGGAATCCGGCTTCCGGGGGGTGGTGACGCAGTGGGATATGTTCGTCCGCAACCTCGAAGGCATCGCCCGCGAACCGATGTCGGCGGTGGCGATGCACAGCTACTTCGCCCATCCGCATAATCAGCCGCTGCTTCCGGCCAACTACCAACAGCGCCTGAGCTACGGCGCCTGGCTCAAGGGGACCATGGCGACGGTCGACCAGCAGAGCTCGATCCGGCTGGAAAACTCCTGGTTCGGCCGGGCCGCCGCCGTCCGCGCTTTCGGCAAACCGTTCCTCCTGACCGAGTTTTCGCACAATGCCTACAACCGTTTCGTGCATGAGGCGGGGCCGCTGATGGGCGCGTATGCCGCGCTTCAGGGCTGGGATATGATCGCGCCGCACTCCAATATGGTGATGCTCTATTACCGGCCGCTCCAGGCCTTCAGCTTCGATTTCGGGCCGAACCCGATGGCGATGCTCGGCTCGCTCTTCACCGCCTTCCTCTGGCAGCGCGGCGATGTGGCGGAGGCGAAGCACATGGTGAATTTCGCGATTCCCCGCGAAGTCTGTGAATCGCCGCGGCTGCTGGACGCCGTCGGCAGCGGCGGCAACGCCCTCTTCATGCTGACCCGGATCGGCTCGAGCTACGGCCGTAGCGTTCCGGGGGCAACGCTGGAGGTGCTGCCCCGGAATTTCGTCGGCGTCCGCAGCCACGGCATGTACATCGGCCTCGAAAATGAAAAGCCGGAGGCGGAGCTCCGTTCACTGGTCGGGCAATTGCGGGAGAAGGGGGTGCTCCCCGCCGGCAACCGTACCGATGTCGGCGCCGGCCTCTTCCAGAGCGAAACCGGCGAAATCACCGCCGACACCCGCAGCCGCACCCTCACCGTCATCACTCCCCGCAGCGAGGCGGCGGTGCTGAAGGAGAACCACCTGGTGAAGCTGGACGCATTGACGGTCGAAGCCGTGTCGGGTCCCTGCACGGTGGCGGCGATTTCCCTAGAGAACGATCGCCCGCTTCGCGAAAGCAAACGCATTCTCCTCATCTACGGCACCATGGCGGTAGCCGAGAACACGGTGTTCTCCACTGAGAACTTCGACGCCGAGATCGACGTCGGCCGGTTGCAGCTGTTGATCCGTTCGGGGGAATTCCGGGTGACGCTGGCGACTGCTCAGAAGAAACTCCCCAGGGTCTACGCGCTCAACCTGAACGGCGGCCGCGAAAAGGAGCTGCCGGTCGCCATGGCCAAAGGAAAGCTGGCGCTCGCCGTCGACACCTCAAAGCTGGAATTCGGAACCCCCTACTTCGAAATCGTCTATTGAATTTCGGGCGATGTACTGCTGCTGAAAGCGTCGGGGTGAAATCCCGACGTGTTTTTTGAAGAAGCGGGAGAAGTAGAATTCATTGGTGAAATTCAGCTCGAACGCGACCTCCCGGCTCAGGCGGTCGCTGTTCTGCAGCAGGCGGCAGGCGCGTTTCACCAGGCTGCGGGTCAGGAATTCTTTTGGGGTGACGCCGGTAAGCCGGGAGAAATTCCGGGAAAACACCTCGCGGCGGCGCCCCCGCAGCGCGGCCACCTCCTCCACGGTGGTCGTGGCGAGGCAGTGCGTGCGGATGTAGTTCAATTCCGGCTGAAATTCGGCGAAACGGGTAACCGCGGCAAAGGCTTCCGGCTCCATCCGCCGGAAGAGGAGGCCGGTGAAATCCCGGACGACTGCCTGCAACTCCGCGGCGGCGGCGTAGCCGTTCGATTCCGCAAAGGCGGCCTCCGCCCGGCGCAGCCACCCGGCGTCGTCGATCTCCATCGAGGCGTGTAGGTTGGAGAAGATGTCCACCCCTGCGTACAGTTCACAGGTAAACTGGATCGACAGAAACGTCAGCTCCCGGTCCAGCCGGACCGCCGCCGGGTGGTGAAGCGGAATAAAGTAGGCGCACCCCGGACGCAGCGGGAACCGTTTCTCCGTATCGGCGATATAGCAGGCCTCCCCATGCGGATTGGCGATCGGCAGGAAAAAGCGGTTGAGCGGCAAGGCCGCCGTACTTCCATCCGCCTCCGGATAGGTGCCGCGGGCGAAATGGTGAATCCGCAGCTCGATCTGGTTGGCGGTATGCATGACCGCGTCGCGATTGTAAACCGGCATAGTTTTGCCTCCTGCTACTTACAATAGTTGTACTTTTTGCTTTTGCCATCACATAAGTATAAATGTTCCTGCCTTTTCTGCATTCTATTTCGAGGGGAATCGGACTATATTAGTTCGCAAGCAGAAACCGAAAAGGAGGCAATTATGCCATACGCCGGATTTGAACAGGACCGCCCCTATCTCGTCGCGAAATTCAAGAATCCCGCGCTGCCGCCCGAGAGCGGGCTGGAGAACGAGGAGCTCTGGAATCGCATTCTCTCCGTCGCCGGGACCTTTGCCGGGGAGCCCCACCCGGTCGTCAAAGGGCGCTGCTTCGAATATATCTGCCGGAATATGAAGATCGACGTCAATCCGCACGATTGGTTCCCCGCCTTCGGCTGTTACGATCGCGGGCGGCGGCCGATCACGCCTTTGATCGCGAAGTGGGATCACGAGGTGAATGAAACCCTGCTTGCGGAGACCAACGTCATTCTCAACGCGCGGAACGAAGCCGGGTTGCACACCGTCTGGAAGGATTTCGACCACTCCGTGCCGGACTGGGACGCCATCCTTACGCTCGGCTTCTCCGGATTGCGCGACCGCGCCCGGCAGTACCGCGCCCGGCACGAAGCCGAAGGCACACTTACCGATGACGCACGCGCTTACTTCGATGGGCTTGAGATTACGGCGAACGCCGTGCTGGAGTGCATCGGGCGCTTCATCGACTTCGCCCGCAAGCATCATGCCGGGAATCCGCGCATCGAGGCTGAAATCGCCTGCCTCGAGCAGTTGCGGACCGGCGCTCCCCGCAATACCTATGAAGTCCTGCAGCAGATCTACTTGCAGTTCATGTTCTGCGAGCACATCGACCGCATGCAGGTGCGTTCGCTCGGCAATCTCGATGCGATGATCGGCCCGTATTGCGAGCGCGACCTTCGCGAAGGGCGCTATACCGAAGCCGAGATCCGGGAGTTCTTCGCCTGCTTCCTGATGCAGTGGGGGTCGATCGACAACTACTGGGGACATCCCTTCTACCTCGGCGGGACGAAGCCAGACGGTTCGACCGAGTACAACGATCTCTCGTATTTGATTCTCGACGTCTTCGACCGGCTGAACATCCCGACGCCGAAGATTCAGCTTAAGATCGCCCGCAATACGCCGCAGCGGCTCCTCGATACCGCCTTCGACATGATCCGGCGCGGCCACAACAGCCTGGTCTTTCTGTCGGAGGAGTCGATCCGTCGCACCCTGATGGGCGTCGGCTACACGAGGGAGGAGGCGCGGACCTGCAATATTACCGGCTGCTATGAGTTCAGCCCCCGGGCGACGTCAAACGGTACCTGCGGAGGGCATGTCAATATGCTGAAAGCCGTGGAGCTGGTCTTCTTTGACGGCGTCGACCCGAAGACCGGATACCGCTCTGCGTGTCGGGCGCGCCGGCTGGATGAGATCAAGAGCTTCGATGATTTTTACAAGGCATCGCTCGACTATCTCGACGACATCATCGAGACCGTCATGGTCTGCGCCAATGCCAATGAGGCGCAGCTTCACCACATCAATCCGGCCTCGATGTATTCGCTGACGATTCAAAATTCGCTCGCCACGGCGAAGGACGCCTTCTCCAACGGCAGCATCTACAATATGTCGGGCATCCTCCTTTGCGGACTCGGCACCATGGTCGATGCGCTGATGGCGGTGAAATCGCTGGTGTTTGAGAAAGGGGAGCTGACGCTGGCTGAATTCCGCGACATCCTGAAGAACAACTGGCAGGGCAACGAGAAGCTGCGGCAGCGCATTCTCCGCAGCCGCGAAAAGTTCGGTAACGGCATCCCCGAGGTCGATGAGTGGGCGGCGCTGATCGGCCATTACGCGGCGACGCGGATCAACCTGCGCCCCAACGCCCGCGGCGGTTTTTACCTGGCCTCCGGGCACTGTGCGCGGCAGTTCATCGTCATGGGCGAGCGTACCGGCGCGACGCCCGACGGACGCCTGGCGGGCGATGAATTCGCCAAGAATCTATCCCCCACCATGGGGATGGACGTCAAGGGCCTGACCGCGTTGGTGAAATCGGTGACGACGCTCGATTCGATCGACTACCCGGGGGACTTCCCCCTCGACGTGATGATGCACCCGACGAGCGCCGAGGGCGAAGAGGGGCTGGCGGCGATGCGTGCGCTGCTTTTCACGTACTTCGAGAAGCACGGCGTCGCCATTCACTTCAATATCTTCGACGCGAAGTCGTTGGAGGAAGCCCAGAAGCACCCCGAAAAATACGCCGGCCTCCAGATCCGCGTCTGCGGCTGGAACGTCCGCTTCGTCGAGCTGGCCAAAAAGGAGCAGGACGCCTACATCGAACGCGCCCGCCGGATCAGCGAATAAAGATGCGCGATAATTCGTCTTCTTTCAAGAGCGTTCCCCGGAAGACGCAGGGGGCTTTTTTCAGCAGGTCCGGCCCGAAGTAGAAGCCCGGCTGCGTCGGCTGGTTGTACGCCACGTTCTGGGTGGCGATGCTGAGGCGGTAGACCGGGTCCTCCAGGAACGTGTGGAAGCGGTAAGGGGTGGGATGGGTGGAGACGTACAGCCGCATGCTGCTGTTGTCGGCGGTGCGGAGCAACACCTCTTCGCGCCAATCGCCGACGATATCCGCCTGCAGAGAGGGGGTCGACTTGGTGCCGTTGTTGGCGACGCAGCCCTCGAAGGTCATGACGGTTTCGAGCTTCTTGGCCTGCCAGTCGTACCGGGAGATTTTATTGCTGTCGAGGAGCTCGCGCAGCAGCCCTCCGCTCCACCAGACCGCCATATTGACGGAGATTTTCGGCTTGCCCAGGGATTCGCCGTTCATGCCGTGGAGGCCGATCCCGTCGCTGGCCCACATTTCCAGGCCGGGGCTGGTGGGGTCGATGTCGGCGGCCATGCAGCGGCCGACGTCCTCCGGAGCCTTCACCTGAAACAGCACCTTGCCGGTGCCCGCGTCGCGGAAGGTGGCGCCGTCGCGTTTATTTTCGTGACAGCTCCAGACCTGGAGTCCGGGCAGGTCGGGTGAAAACTGGCTCAGCTGGATGGCGTCGCCATGGCCCATGCGGGTCGTATACAATCCGGTCCCGTCATGGTCGATGGTGCATTGACCGTAGACGATTTCGTCGCAGCCGTCGCCATCCACATCGCCGACGCGCAGGTTGTGATTGCCCTGGGAGGCGTAGCCTTCGTTGCCGGGGGTGTTGGAGTCGAAGACCCATTTCTGCTTGAGCTTTTTGCCGTCCCAGTCATAGGCGGCGAGAACGGTGCGGCTGTAATAGCCCCGGCACAGGATGGCGCTCGGCCGGACGCCGTCGAGGTAGCCGACCGCCGCCAGGAAGCGGTCACAGCGGTTGGCGTAATTGTCGCCCCAATCCATCATATTGCCGCGCGGCGGGTAGTAGTCGACGGTGTCGAGGGCCTCGCCGGTCCGGCCGGAGAAAACGGTCAGGAATTCGGGGCCCTTCATGATGCGCCCGCGGTTATAGGTTCCGGACTTATGGAAGCCGGTCTTGCGAAAGTCCTTCTGCGGCTCCTGGAGCTCATTGCCGCCCGGTTCGCGGTAATCGGCGTCGGGGTCGCCGATGACTTTCCCCTTGCCGTCCACCGTGCCGTCAGCGGTTTTCAGGATGACTTCGGCGATGCCGTCGCCGTCGAAATCGTAGACCATGAACTGGGTGTAGTGCGCTCCGGCCCGGATGTTCTTGCCGAGGTCGATCCGCCACAGCTTCGCGCCGCTCAGTTTATAGCAGTCGATATAGACATTGCCGGAATAGCCGTCATGGGCGTTGTCTTTGGCGTTGGTGGGGTTCCATTTCAGGATGATCTCGTATTCGCCGTCGCCGTCGACGTCGCCGATGGAGGCGTCGTTGGGCTCGTAGGCATACGCCTTGCCGTCGGGCGTGACGCCGTCCGCCGGTTTGTCGAGGGGGATGTTCACATAGCCCGTGGGCGCATTCTCCGGCAATACCCAGGCGACGGATTTTTCGTCGCCGGAAACCGGCTTCACCGAATAGGTTCCGCCATTGGGGTTCTTATCGATGAAAAAGGTCACATCGGCGATCGGGGTCGCGTTCACCTTTTTGCCGTCGCGGTAGACGTCGAACGCCGTCCCCATGGCGTCGCCGGAGAGGTAGCGCCAGGTGACGAACACCTCTTCCGCATTGCGGCGGACGGCGATGACGCCGCGGCCGAGTTTTTCACGCTGCAGCTTCGAATAGTCGTAGCCGGTCGGCGGCTGGATGACCGGATATTTCGCCTCTTCGACCGCCTGATGACATCCGGCCAGAAAAATCCCGGTCAGAAACAGTGCTGAAAGCCTCATCTTCATGGGATTCCCCGTTAGGCGTTGATGATTTTGCCGCTGTCGGCGGATTCGCGGGCCAGCAGGCAGGCGCGGGTCAGCTCGATGGTCTCCTTTACGGAGACCATGCATTCGCCTTTGCCCTGCAGGCTTTTGATAAAGTCGGAGAAGAGGTTGCGTTCAGGGGAGGGGACCGCGATCTCCCGCTTGCCGTCTTGGTCGATCAGGATGATCTTGCCATCAATGACCTCCAGCACGCCCGTCGTGCCGGCCACCCGGACGCGGTCATCGCCGTGCGAAGGCGCCGCCGCCGGGCGCAGATAGTCGATGGAGGCCTGCGCCTGGACGCCGCTCGTCATCACGAACAGGCACTGGCAGGCGATTTCCAGCTCGCCGTAGCCGAAATTGTCCTCGGTGGTCTGGGTGGCGTAGATGGTTTTAAAGCTGCCGCCGGAGAACGCCAGGATCCAGTCGAGCGCGTGGCTGCCGACCCACGGAATCGTGCCGCCGTAGGTCGCGCGGTGTTTGTAATATTCGGGGCGGGTGCCGAGCCGGTAGGATTTCTGGGCCTTGACCAGCTTCACCTTGCCGACCGCGCCCTCCCGCACCAGTTTCAGCGCGTGCTGAAAGTCGGCCTGGTAGCGCAGCCCGACCATCGACAGAATCTGCGCACCGGATTTCTGCTGCGCCGCCGCGATATTTTCCAGGTCGCCAAGCGTCAGCGCGATCGGTTTCTCGCAGAAGACATGGATGCCGCGCTCCAGTGCGTACACGGCCATCTCCGCGTGTTTGTCGAAGGGACCGTCCACCGCGACGACTTCGGGCTTGATTTCATCGAGCAGCCGCCGCCAGTCGTCATAAACCGCCGGGGCGAAACCGGCGCCGGCGGCCAGCTTCAGCAGCCGCTCCGGCTTGTCTTCGCAGCCGGTGGAGAGGGCGGGCAGGGTGATTTCCGGAACTTCCTTGATGCTGTCGAAAACATATCCGATATGTCCGCGCGAGCCGATGATGCAGAGTTTCATATTGCTCTCCCCGTGGTTTGACTGCTTTGGCGATGGAATCTTCTGTTACCATATATGATTATACATTGGAATTTACATTTTGTCAATCCCGTAAACACGAAAAACACGAAAAATTCGCTGATTTTTTCAATGGACTCCCGTTGGAGGAAATGAAATACAAATCCGAACGAAAGGCTTCGTTCGATAAAGATAAAAATCGGAATTATCATGTATATTACGTTTTTATACATAACCTGTTTGTCTTTTTGCCATTATGCCATCATGGCGGAAAATCGTCAAGCTCGGCGAATTGTTGTTTTCATGTAAACTGAAAAATAATAATATGAAAATTTTGGAAACAGACAATTGAAATAATTGTTTTCGGATGTATAATGAGGAAAGACAATGGTGTCGATCTCGAACCTTTCATCAATCGAATAGGAGTCATTACCATGCTGCGTTGTCTCGTTGGCCTCGGCCTGATATGTTCCCTCTCTTGTGCGGCGGAGATCTACCGCTCCGCCGAAGCGCATGAACTGCCGGAAGGCAATTACGACGTCACCATCCGCTTCGGCAATGACCGGGCCCCGGCCAACAACTGGGTCAAGGCCGAAGGGCGCCGCCTGATGCTTGACAAGGTGACGACGAAAGCGGGCGAATTCACCGAAAAGACCTTTACCGTCAACATCCGCACGCCCAAAATCCAGGGCGGCGGCAATGTTTCGCTGAAGAAAAACGAGGCTCAGCATCCGCGCTGGGATAACCAGCTTCAGCTTGAGATTTTCAGCGATCAGCCGATCACGGCCAAGCCGGTAATCAAGCCGAATCCGAACGCCGTGACCGTGTTCCTGGCGGGCGATTCGACCGTGACCGACCAGGGGAGCGAGCCGTGGGGCGGCTGGGGGCTGATGCTGCCGGCCTTCTTTCAGCCGGGCGTCGCCGTCGCTAATCACGCCGAATCCGGGCTGGCGCTGAACTCCTTCAAGGGCCAGAAGCGGCTCGACAAGATTCTGTCGCAGCTGAAAAAGGGCGATTATGTCTTTATCCAGTTCGGCCACAACGACCAGAAGGAGAAGGGTGAGCAGGCCGGGCCCTTCAAATCCTACAAAACGCGCCTCGGGGAATACGTCGATACGATCCGCAAAAAGGACGGCATCCCGGTGCTGGTGACCCCCATGGAGCGCCGCCGCTTCGATAAAGGGGGCAAGCAGACCATGACGCTGGAAAGCTACGCCGAAGCCGTCAAGCAGGTCGGCGGCGAGAAGAATGCGCCGGTGATCGACCTCCATGCCATGAGTTATGCGTTCTACGGGGCGCTCGGGGCGGAGGGGTCGAAGAAGGCTTTCGTCCATTACCCCGCGAACACTTACCCGAACCAGGAGAAAGCCCTGCGGGACGATACGCATCACAGCATCTACGGCGGTTACGAGCTGGCCCGGTGCGTGGTGGAAGGCATCCGCGCCAATGTGCCGGAGCTAGCCAAATTCGTCCGCCCGGAAGTCGGCGCTTTCGACCCTGCCAAGCCCGACAAGGAGGTGGACATCCCCGCCAGTCTCGCCGCCTCCGCCGAAAAACCGGATGGGAACTGAAAATGCAGAGAATCGCCTGTAAGATGAAGCTGAATCCGGGCTGCGAAGCCGAGTACCGGAAGCGCCACGATGAAATCTGGCCGGAGCTCTCCGCGGAGCTCAAAGCCGCCGGCATCTTCGACTACTCCATCTTTCTCGACGAAGAGACGCTGACGCTCTTCGCCGTCCTGAAGCTGGCGGAGGGCAATACCAACGCCGCCCTCCCGGGGAAGGCGGTCATGAAGAAGTGGTGGGCCTACATGGCCGACATCATGGAGACCAACCCCGACAACTCCCCGGTCAGCAAGGACCTCAAAGAGGTCTTTTATATGGAGTGACGAAT